>CAZMEL010000125.1:0-21508 GCA_964565225.1 uncultured Thermoanaerobaculia bacterium
CATCGAGCGTCTCTCCTACTACCAGCTGATGCCCCGGCGCCGGCCGACACTGTTCCGCAAGTTCGAGCAGCTGCGCAGCTCGGGCATCCAGCTGTTGATCGGCACCGACAGCGGCGTGCCTCTCACGTTCCACAGCGACTCCACCTGGCGGGAGATCGATACCTGGGTGAATACCTTCGGGGTGCCGGTGATGGAGGCCCTTCGCGCCGCCACCTACTGGCCGGCGGTGGCGATGAAGGTGGACGACGAGGTGGGGACGGTGAGCGAGGGCAAATATGCCGACATCATCGCGGTCCGCGGCGACGTGCTCCGGCACGTGGATCTGCTGCAGGACGTCGACCTGGTGATCAAGCGAGGTCGGCGCTACCACTGAATCCTGGCGCGAGCGCTGGGATCCCGGCAGAGAGCCCCTTCCGAGGCTCGGAGATCGAGGCCCACGATGGCCCTCCGCATCCGGCAGGACGCTTCACAGCGAGGGCTTCAGCCCCTCGATCGGCTCCCCCCGGAGGATCGTTTCTTGGAAACGGGCGCAGCCTCGGCAAGCTTTTTCCTGAGCTTTCGCAGCAGCTTCTTCTGCTGTTTCTTGCCCAGACCGGCCATCAGCGGACAATCCTTGCAGGCTCTGGCCTTGCGCTCGAACCGTCTACAGCATCTGGCCTTGCGTGCGCTCATCGAGCGGTCGCCGGATCATGGAGCCGATCAAGCCGCCGCGTAGACGGCGCCGGCTGCCGCTCGTGGGTCTGCACCGGAGAGATCGTGCCCTTCGTCGCGCAGCAGGTATTCGAGCCCCGCGAGCACCTGGAGAACATTGCGCTCGCGGCTCGAATCACCCATCAGGCCGATGCGCCAGGCCCGGCCCTGGAACGGCCCGAGACCGGCTCCGATCTCGATCCCGAGCTCGAGGAGCAGGCGGCGCCGGATGCGTGCCTCGTCGACTCCGGCAGGGACTCGCACAGCGTTCAGGGTGGTCAGGGAGCGCGAGGGAATGAGCTCGAGGCCCAGCGCTTCGAGGCCGGCCAGGAGCGCTCGATGGTTGAGCGCATGGCGGGCGAAACGCGTCTCGAGCCCTTCTTCCAGCACCAGGCACAACGCCTCGTGCAGGGCGTAGCTCATGTTGATGGGGCCGGTGTGGTGGTACACCCGTTCGCTGCCCCAGTATTTCTGGATCATCGTCAGGTCCAGGTACCAGCTCTGTACCGGGGTGCGGCGTGCGGCCAGGGTGTCGAGGGCGGCTGGGGAGAAGGTCACCGGAGAGAGCCCGGGAGGGCAGGAGAGGCATTTCTGGGTGCCACTGTAGCAGGCGTCGATCCGCCACTCGTCGACCCGCAGATCGATACCGCCGAGAGAGGTGACAGCGTCGACCAGGAGCAGGGCGCCGGCCTCGTGGACCCGGCGCGAGATCTCTTCCAGGGGTTGGTGCGCCCCGGTGGAGGTCTCCGCGTGCACGATGCCGAGCAGCTTGGGTGCCGGGCCGCTCGCCAGAGCCTCGGAGATCTGGTCGGGCTCGAAGACCTCGCCCCAGGGGGCTTCGATCGTAACCACCGCGGCGCCGCAGCGTCGGGCGACATCGACCATGCGGGAGCCGAAGACCCCGTTCACACAGATGATCACCCGATCACCGGGCTCCACGAGGTTGACGACACAGGCTTCCATGCCGGCGCTGCCGGTGCCCGAGACCGCCAGGGTGAGCTTGTTCGAGGTCTGGAACACCTGGCGCAGGAGATCCCCGGTGGAGTCCATCAAGCGCAGGTACTCGGGGTCGAGGTGGCCGATGGTGGGCCGGCCGAGAGCCTCGAGAACTCTGGAGGCCACGGCACTGGGGCCGGGCCCCAGGAGCAGTCGCTGGGGCGGGTGGAACGGTCGGGGCGTCGCCTGGCTCAAGGTCAGTGCACCGCCAGCAGCTCGACCTCGAAGATCAGCGTAGCGTGGGGCGGAATCACGCCACCGGCGCCACGGGCGCCGTACCCCAGCTGGGGTGGAATGACCAGCCGACGCTTGCCACCGACCTTCATGCCCGCAACTCCTTCGTCCCACCCGGCGATCACCTGCTGACCACCGAGCTCGAAGGTGAAGGGGGCGCCGTGATCGTGGCTGGAATCGAACTTCGTGCCGTTCTCGAGCCAGCCGGTGTAATGCACCTGGACCCCGTGCCCGGGAGTCGCTTCGGCTCCGGAGCCGGTTTCCAGCTCCGAATAGGTCAGACCCGACGAGGTGGTGATCTCTTCACTCATAGTGCTATCCCTCCGAAATGGGTTGGCGATGCTTGGTCTCGAAGCGGTATTCGTTGGCGGACGGTGGAGATCTCGGGACGTCGCAGCTCGGCTTTCCGGATGTGGGGCCCGATCGTGGAACCGTCCTACCGCTCCGTGGGCGCTTCGGCTCGGGTGGGCTCCAGGTGGCCGTCGGAGCCACGTTTCAGCAGCAGAGCTCGGCGTTTCTCGATGCTGTCGAGCCACAGGGGAACGAAGGCCACGAGATCCTGGAGCTCCTTGTCGATCTGGACCATCATCTGTACCAGCTTGCGGCCGACGACCTGATGGCCGACCAGCAGATCCTGTACGTTCTGCTCCTTCTCCGGGCGACTCGTTCCCGAGACTTTCTTGAGATCCTGGTCGATCTGGCGCCCGAGGACGAAGAGCTCTTTGAGATGGCGGCAATAGAAGGGGATCTCCACGGCGTAGCGGTCGAGAATTTCCATCTCGTAGAAACGAATGCCGCGCAGTGCAAGGACTTCCTTGAGCTTCGGCGTGAGGACGTCGAGCAGGGTGTCGAGCAGCGACTCGGTCTCCTGCCAGCGGGAGATCGTGGGCAGCGTCTGCTCTCGGCCGATCTCGTGGGCCAGGCGAGTGAGGCCCTGGATCCGCTGCTTGTCGAGCTGGTCCAGGTAGTCCTTCATCCGGTTGACGGTCGAGTGCAGCCATTCGGCCTCTTCGAGATCCTGGGGAAAGCGGCGCGATAGGAAGTAGTCGTAGTTGTGGGAGCTGCGCGGGTCGTTGGCCAGGAGCTCTCCGAAGGAGTCCTGGAGGAATGCGTGCATCTTGCCGATCGAGACGCAGAGCATCTTGCGCAGCTCGAGCAGGTCGCTACGCGGGGGCGGGGCCTCGAATCGCTCGAGGTCGCGGAGCACGGTATCGGTGAGCATCTCGAGAGAGAGCCCGACCCGCTGGCGCGCCTCTTCGAGATCGGGAAAGCGCGACGGATTGGAGAGCAGGGGGGAGATCTCGGTGCGGATCAGGTCGGCCACCTGGCGCACCTTGCGCCAGATCTCGAGCAGTCGCTCCGGGGAGCAGTGCAGGATGGCGTAGTTGCTCTCCAGCACTCCTCCGAGGAGCCGGATACAGCCGAGAAGAGCGCGGATCCGGGGGTTCTGCCAGCGGATCTTCTCCAAGGTCCAGTCGGCCATGGTCATCCCCGACGGCAGGTGGATCTTGGGCTCGTCGAGCAAGGTGAACTGCCTCGCGCCCGGGGGAAGCTCGGGCTCGTTCTCCGGTGAATCTGCGTTCATCAGAACGTTCGCCAGCTCGACATGGTCTGCTTTCGGCATTGGCTGTGGATTCGGCAGTCTGGAACCGTCCCTCGAAGACAGCCTCGGAAAAGGAGACGCCACTCGGAATGGGCCTGTTACGGCCGAGCATGGATTCTATCAGGCCGAGCAGGGGAAATCAGCCGCGCGCCGGCTCGGTGCCGCGCTTTTCTGCTGCCTTCACGTCGTCCCAGGCGCGGTCCATCTCCTCGATCGTCGCCTGGTCGAGAGAGATGCCACCGCGTTCGAGGGTCTTCGCCATGGCTTCGAATCGGCGGCGAAATTTGCCGTTGGCGGCGGCCAGAGCTCCTTCGGGGTCGATGTGCAGGAACCGGGAGAGGTTGGAGACGGCGAAGAGCAGATCGCCGATCTCTTCGCGTGCCGCGGGGCTCTCGGCACCTTCGTCCGCGAGCGCGGTCTCGACCTCTTCGAGCTCCTCGCGAATCTTGAGGCTCACTTCCTGCGGCGAGCTCCAGTCGAAACCGACCCCTGCAGCCTTCTGGGTGATCCGGTGCGCGGCCGTCAGGGCGGGGAGCGACGCCGGGACGCCGCCGAGCAGAGATTCGCGCTTCTCCTCGCGCAGCTTGCGCTGTTCCCAGCTGCGCAGCACGGCGGCGGAGTCTTCGAGACTTTCGTCGCCGAAGACATGGGGGTGCCGGGCGACCATTTTCTGGTGGATCTCTTCGATCACGTCCGCGAGGTCGAAGGCTCCCTGCTCCTCGGCCAGGCGGGCGATGAAGACGACCTGGAAGAGCAGGTCGCCGAGCTCGCTCCGCAGCGCCGCAGGGTCTCCCGTGTCGATCGCCGCGGCCACCTCGTGGGCCTCTTCGACCACGTAGGGCCGCACGGTCTCGAGGCGCTGCTCGCGGTCCCAGGGACAACCGTCGGGAGATCGTAGGTGGACGACCAGATCACGGAGCTTGGAGATGTCGGGGGTGCCGGTCTTCTTCATTTGTTGCTCGCGTGGGGAGTTGGGGCGCGTTAGAATGCGGAGCATATCGCGGGATCATCGACTTGGATCTACAAGGCTTGGCGGCCCGGAGCGACGGAGGCATACTTGTGGTCTGCCGAGGAGTGTAGGGTCGCGTGACGCTGTAGATTCATGGACATGGCCTCGCAACAAGAGCCTGGTGAGCTTCCAGGCTGGATTCTCCTAGCCGTTGCCGCTCCACAAGAGGCCCGGGAACGAAGGACGAGCAACCGAAACCAACACGGGAACGACCATTGAGCGAAGAGAGCCTGAAGGTTACCGATCGCAGAATGTTCAATGCAGACGGCCAGCTGCGGGACGAGTTCTCCCATGTGAAGGCTACGGAGCCCCAGCCGGGTGCGGTGCCCGAGCCTACCGCCGCTGCCGAGCCCGCACCCGCTCCCGAGCCGGAAGAGCCGGTGGCCAGGGTGCCCGAGATTCCGCCGCTCCGGGAGGTCCCCGGCTATCCGGCACCGAGCGCGTCGCAGGGGCCGCGATTCCTCGACCTGATCGGTCTCCTGGCGGAGCCGGCCTCGCTGTACCTGAAGGAAGCGCAGGGGGCGCAGTCGGGAGAGCTGCGGGCGGTGAGCCAGGCGGCACAGAATCTCGAGCTGGCTCGGCTCCACATCGATCTCCTGGTAGTGCTGCGCGAGAAGTCCGCGGCGCAGCTGGATCTCCAAGAGCGAGCCATGTTGGACGACGTGATCTACCGCTTGCGGATGACCTACGTCCAGATCCAGGGCTGAGCATCATGGGGCGGCGGGCATCGAGCCACGGTAGATCCTGTGGCGTTTCGCGTCTCCGCGGAACGGGTGTATGGGTCTTGCTGGCGATGCTCTGGATGCCCTCGTGGGTCGCCGCGCCCCCGGTCGCTGCCGAAGGGCTCACCTTCGAGCTCCAGCCCACGGTTCGCGAGCAGCTCCGCGGCCTTCAGGACGCGTGGCAGGGCTGGGTCAGCGCCTTCGAGCAGGGCGACCAGAAAGCCGCCGAGGCTTCCCTCGCGCAGCTGCGGAACATTCTCGAGTTCCTCGGTATGGAGAAAGCGCCGGACTTCAGCGTCGCGGCCTCGGCATGTGCCGTCATCGCGGCCGAGGAAGGAGACGTCCAGCGTGCCGCCTGGGCGCTCGAGGCAGCGAGACGGCTCGATCCCGAGCGGCCCGAAACCGAATTCGCCCGCGCCACGGTACAGCGCCTCTCGGGAAACTACTTCGGGGCCGTGATGTCCGGGGGGCGCGGTTTGTTGAAGGTCGTGCGCCAGGAGAGCCTGCGGACCCTGCTGTTGCACAACCTCGGTCTCTGGTGCATGTATCTGGTGATCGTCAGCGGCTTGATCTTCGTCGCCGTGCAAATGGTCGCCAAGGGAGGGGCTCTCTTCTACGACCTGGTACGGCTGATCTCACCACCCCTGCCACCGGCCGCAGCCGATGCTCTGGTGGTGGTGGCCCTGATCTGGCCCATGCTGCTGCCCTCCGGCTGGTTGTGGCTGGCTCTCTACTGGTCGGTGCTGATCTGGGGATACGGCTCCATCGGCGAGCGGGTCGTCTTCGTGGTCCTGTGGCTGGCCCTCGGCGGGATTCCCATCGGTCTGGCCTACCAGCAGAGAGGTGTGCAGCTGGCACTGATGCCACCGAGCCGTTTGATGGAGAGCCTGGAGTCGCACCGCCTCTACGGCGAGATCTTCTCCGATCTGGAGGTCATGCGCCGGATCTGGTCGGATGATTCCATGGTGCTCGAGCTGACCGCCGATCTGCACCGCCGGTTCGGGCAGTGGGAAGAGGCGCGGGCCATCTACAGCGCCATCGCTTCGGATCCCGACCTCAATCCCAAGGAAACGGTTCCGGCCCTCAACAACCTCGGCGTCTACCATCTTCGGCAGCGGGAGGCCGAGGTTGCCCTGGGGTACTTCGAACGCGCCGCGGAGGCGGATCCGAGCTCGGCCGCGGCCGCTTTCAATACCGCCGAGGCCTACTCGCAGCTCTTCGACTTTCCGAAGAGCAACGAAGCACTGTCCCGGGCTACCCGACTCGATCGGGAAAAGGTGGACGCCTGGAACGCGGTGAAGGCCGATGCGGAAGAGAGTGGAGTGGAGGTCGAAGGTGGCTTGATGCGATCCCGAGAGGTCCGCCAGGAAATGAAGAATCTCTGGCGCGCCGAGGATTCGGGGAGCCTGATCGATCTCTGGCGCCGGAACATGTCGTTGACCGTGGCCCTGGTCGCAGCCCTCCTGGCGATGGCCTTTCACATGGTCCGCAGCCAGATCGGGTATCGCTCTCGGGTGAGTGGGCAGATCTTCGATCAGAAGCTCTCGAAGGTCTGGAGAGTGCTCGTACCCGGCCTCGCCTCGATCCGAAAAGGGAAAGGGGTCCAGGCACTTCTCGGCATCATGCTTCCGGTCGGAGTCCTCCTGGTTCCGATGATGCAGTTCCTGGGTTTTCGTCTGCCCCTCGGCCTCGGTCTCGGCAGCTGGATTCCCCTCGCCTCGAGCCTGGTGGGTCTGATTTCGATCCTGTTGATTCGCCTGGGTTGGTCCTTGAGCGCGGAGGACGGCTGATCGGCTCGGGAGCGAGCTGGAAGCGGTGTGGTCATGTCCTTTGAAGGCGATCTGAAAGATCATGCGCTGGTGCAGGTGATGCAAGGCATCGCGGCGCAGCGGAGCAACGGAATCCTGACCGTCCAGGGGGTCGACGACATCGTTGCCGTCTCCTTCCTCGAGGGGGACATCGTCAGCGCCGATGCTCTCAACCAGACGGTGGAAGACGGTCTGGGAAAGGTGCTCGAGAACGAGGGCCTGATGTCGGAGGCGGATTTCACCGCCGTCAGCCGGGAGCACCAGGGAGGGGCCGCGGGCAGCCTGGGGGATCTGCTGGTCAGCCGGGAGCTGATCAGCCGCGAGGATCTTCTCCGGGCCCTGCGGGTCCAGACCTACGACCTCATGCTCCTGGTTCTCACCTGGACCGAGGGAGAGCACAAGTTCTACGGCGGAGACGAGGTTTCTCACGAAGATGGTTTCGTTCCCATCTCGGTCGATGAGCTGCTCGTCCGGTCGATCGACGATCTGCACGGAGACGGCGGCCTGATGGGTCCTGTACCCGAGGCGGAAGGGGTCTATCGCCAGGTGCCGCCCCGGGACACGATCCGGATTCTCGGTCGCGACGGCGACGGCACCGGAGGCGGGATCTGGATCAGCCCCAAGCAGTCGGAGCTCATGGCTCGGCTCGATGGCAAGTCCAGCGCCGAGATGGTGGCTCAGGATCTGGGCCTCGATCGCCACGGAGTTCTCTTTGCCCTTTACAATCTGCTGCGTTACGACCTGATCGAGCACCTCGGGGCCCGGTCTCCGAAATCGGCCAAGCCGGCGGCGCAGGCTCCGGCCGTGGCTCCTGCTCCTGCTCCTGCGCCGGCACGGTTCCAGCCTTCCGAGAGTGGATTGGTTTCGGCTCCGGCCTTCGATACCGTCGATCCTGTCGTCGGTGGGGTCGAGGCGTTGGAGTCCTTCGAGCTCGACTCCCCCGCTGTGCCCGAAGAAGAGCCGGGCGCCGCCGCTTCTGACGACCACCTGCGGGCGGAGATCTTCACCCCGCCGGAACCGGGTGCCGCGTCGGCTTCCGAAGCGGGTCCGGTGCAGAAGGCGAGCCCGTTGCACCGTTTTATCGGGCCGATCCTGGCGGCGCTTCTGCTCCTCGCCCTACCGCTGGTGGTCTCCAGCCGGCCCGGCCAGCTCCTTCTCCCTTTTCCCTGGCAGGAGAACCAGCGGAACACGGTCGAGAGGCATTTGCGGGAGACCCTCTTCCACAAGATCGAGCGGGCGAACCGGGCCTACTTCCTCGCCAAGGCCCACTATCCGGACAGTCTGCAGGAGCTCGTGGACATCGATCTCCTTTCCGCCTCGGACCTGGAAGGGCCTGCCGGTTACGAGCTCTCCTATTCGACCAACGAGATCGGCTACCGCATCGACCTCCTTACCCGTGGCGAGGTGATCGAAGGCCTCGGCACCACCGAGACGATTCGCCAGGACATCGTCCTCAATCCCGGCATGCTGCGTTCGCAATCCTCCGAGAGCATGCCCCTCTACCTCCTCGACTGAACCCTCCACTCGATCCTTCCGGAGCTCGGGGCTCGGGAGCGGTGTCCTCGACTTGTGGGCCGAGGGAGCCGGAATTCCTGTGGTTTCGAACCCTGCGGGAATAAATCTTAGTCCAACTTTGTCATATAGTGTGTGGCAAGGGTTGACAGTGTTTCACTAAGGTCTGTAGGATTCGCAGAGTCGGAGAGATCGACCCTTCCTTGCTCGCTCGGAGCACGAGCTCTCGACTCAACGAGGAAATTCGACACGCCGCGACCTCCGAGGAACCGGCGTCTGTCATAGAGCGTCCGCCATATAAGGAGAACAGGATGGGCAAGATCATCGGAATCGATCTCGGGACGACCAACAGTGTCGTTGCGGTTATGGAAGGCAACGAGCCGAAAGTCATTCCCAATAGTGAAGGTGCGCGAACTACTCCCTCCGTGGTCGGTTTTGCGCAGAACGGAGAGCGTCTGGTCGGGCAAGTGGCCAAACGGCAAGCGGTGACCAACCCGGAGAAAACCGTCTACTCGATCAAGCGGTTCATGGGCCGCCGGTTCGACGAGGTCTCGGAAGAGATGAAGATGGTGCCGTACCCGGTGCAGAAGACCGAGAACGGCGACGTCCGAGTGGTGGTCGAGGACAAGAAATACTCGCCGCCCGAGATCTCGGCGATGGTGCTGCGCAAGCTGAAGCAGGCGGCGGAGGACCACCTGGGCACCGAAGTGAAGGAGGCCGTGATCACGGTCCCGGCGTACTTCAACGACGCCCAGCGCCAGGCCACCAAAGATGCGGGCCGGATCGCCGGTCTCGAGGTGAAGCGCCTGGTCAACGAGCCGACCGCGGCCGCCCTGGCCTACGGTCTGGACAAGAAGACCGACCAGAAGATCGCGGTCTACGACTTCGGCGGCGGTACCTTCGACATCTCGATTCTCGAGGTCGGCGAAGGCGTGGTCGAGGTGAAGGCCACCAACGGTGACACCCACCTGGGTGGCGACAATGTCGACCAGAAAGTGATCGAGTGGTTGCTCGCCGAGTTCAAGAAAGACCAGGGCGTGGACCTGAGCAAGGATGCGATGGCCATGCAGCGGCTCAAGGCCGCCGCCGAAGAGGCCAAGATCGGTCTGTCGACCACCCAGGAGACCGAGATCAACCTGCCCTTCATCACCGCCGACGCCTCCGGGCCGAAGCACCTGAACCTGAAGCTCTCGCGTTCGAAGCTCGAGCAGCTGGTCGAAGAGCTGGTCGATCGCTCCTTCGAGCCCTGCCGCAAGGCTCTCGCCGACTCCGGCCTCAAGGCTTCGGAGATCGACGAGGTGGTGATGGTCGGTGGCCAGACCCGGATGCCGATCATCCAGCGCAAGGTCCAGGAGTTCTTCGGCAAGGAGTCGCACAAGGGTGTGAATCCCGACGAGGTCGTGGCGATCGGAGCCGCGGTCCAGGGCGGTGTGCTGGCCGGTGACGTGGACGACGTCTTGCTGCTCGACGTGACGCCGCTCTCCCTCGGTATCGAGACCCTGGGCGGGGTATTCACCCGGCTGATCGAGCGCAACACCACGATTCCGACCCAGAAGAGCGAGACCTTCTCCACCGCGGCCGACAATCAGACCTCGGTGGAGGTGCACGTGCTCCAGGGCGAGCGCCAGATGGCGAAGGACAACCGCTCCCTGGGCAAGTTCCACCTGGTGGGCATTCCCGCGGCGCCGCGGGGCATGCCGCAGATCGAGGTGACCTTCGATATCGATGCCAACGGCATCGTCAACGTGTCGGCGAAGGACAAGGGGACCGGGCAGGAGCAGAAGATCACCATTACCGCGTCGAGCGGCATCGACGAGAGCGAGATCGAGCGGATGGTGAAGGATGCCGAAGCCAATGCCGACGAGGACCAGAACCGGCGCAAGGTCGTCGAGGCCCGGAACCAGCTCGACAGCCTGGTCTACCAGACCGAGAAGAGCCTCGGCGAGCACAAGGAAAAGCTCGAGGCCGAGGACGTCGGCAAGCTGGAGTCGGCTCTCGAAGAGGCCAAGAAGGCTCTCGAAGGTGAGGATCTGGCCGCCTACGAATCGGCGACCCAGAACCTCATGCAGGCCTCCCACAAGCTGGCCGAGCACCTCTACCAGGATGCCGGTGGAGCGGCCGGAGTCGATCCGGCGGCCGCCGCCGCCGCGGCCGCCGCCGCCGGTGGAGCCGGAGCCCCGCCGCAGGACGACGATGTGATCGACGCCGAGTACGTCGAGTCCGACAAGGCCTGAGGCACTCCGAGCGGACTCGCCGAGGCTTCCGCCCTCCGGTCTACCGGAAGGGCGGGGCCTCTGCCCGGAGATCGCGCCTTTCGGCGTGATCTCCTCCGGGTCGGCCCGGAGCCGGGGGCTTTCCTTCGGCACGGGCGGCCATGGCACGGAAGGAGGCCGAAATGGCTCGACGTAGAGACGGTGACACGGTCAAGTTCTTGATGATCAGCGCCGTTGCCGAGCGTTTCGAGATCCATCCCCAAACCCTGCGCCTGTATGAGCGGGAAGGGCTGATCAAGCCGGCCCGCAGCAGTGGAAATACCCGGCTCTACGATGAAGAGACCCTCAAACGCCTGGAGATCATTCTCACGCTCACCCGTGAGCTGGGAGTCAATCTCGCCGGTGTCGAGGTGATCTTGAATATGCGGGAAGAGATGGAAAAGATGCAGTGGGAGATGGACCGTATCCTCGAGCACGTGCGGCAGGAAGCCGCGGCGCGCCAGGCGGATGCAGAAAAGAAACACGCTCTGGTTCGGGTCCGGAGCGGACCCCTCGTCAAGCGCTGAGCCTTCGAGGGTTGAGAATCCAAGAGCCGGTGGAGCTTCCACCGGCTCTTTTTCGTTCAGGCCCCGGCGGCCTCGAGCTCGCTGCGCAGCTTCTCGATCGGCGTGACCCCGGTTTCCATGAAGGTGATCTGCCCTTCCCGATTGATGATCATCACCGTCGGCAGACCGAGAATCTGGAACTGTGCGCTGAGAGAGTCCTGGGGATCGAGCAGCACGGGGTAGGGGAACGGGTCGTCGGCCACGAAGTTGCGCACCGTCTCTTCGTCTTCGCCGACATCGATCGCCAGGAAACGTACGCCCCGCCCTTCCATCTCTTCGTGCAGCTGCTCCAGGACCCGGGCCTGCAGGCGGCACGGGCCGCACCAAGTCGCCCAGAACTCGGCGAGCACCACCTCACCGGGATAATCGGCGGGGCCGATCATCGGGCCATCGAGGCTGGCCAGGCGAAAGTCCGGGGGCGGATACCGGCTCGCCAGGGAGCCTTCGGTACCGGCTTCGAGCGAGGAGGAAAACGGCGAGCCGATATCGATGCTCTTGGCGACATAGCCCATTCCTAGAGCGACTGCCACGAAGGCCAGAGAAACCAGGGCCAGCCAGCGGACCACGGCTCCGGACGCGGAGTTGTTGGTTGTGGATTCTTGCTCGGGTGATCTGGGCATGGGTCTCGTCCTCGAAGTTGGAGAAAACAGAGTATAGGCCCTCTTTCGACCGGTTGCGAGAAGAGCTTACGTGGCTACCGGCGGGTCGGTTCGGGCTGTCGAGAAGGGAGCAGGCCACTTCGATGCAAAATTGACAGGGCCGACGAGGGGCCGATACTCTGCCGAGCAGCTTCCAGGCTCCTTGGATCCACCTCCTCTCGATGCCCTCGATTCTCGCTCATCGGCTCGAACCGAAATTCCTCGCGGGAGAGCTTCGTCGTATCGCCAGGAAATGGTGGCGGCGGGCGCGGCGGGTGGATCGCCGGGTCGTCTGCCTGGAGCCGAAGGGATCGGCCCGGGGCCGGGCGCTCTTCTCGTACATCATCGACCCGTTCCTGCTCGCCGCAGAGGGAGAGCTTCCGTACTCCCACACCCATTTCTGGGAGTCCTGGACCATGGCCCGGTGCCTTGTGGAGCAGGGCTTCCGGGTCGACGCCATCTCCTGGGTGGACCAGAGCTTTCAGCCCGAGGGAGCGTACGACCTGGTGGTCGACGTTCGCACCAACCTCGAACGGCTGGCTCCCGAGCTGGGCGACGCCGTGAAGCTCCTGCACATCGATACGGCGCACTACACATTCCACAACCCGGCCCAGGAGCGTCGGCTCCGGGATCTCGAATCGCGGCGCGAAGTGCGGATCCGGCCACAGAAAATGTTGCCCGAGAACCGGGCGATCGAAACAGCCGACCTGGCCACGGTGCTCGGCAACCGTTTCACCCAGGAGACCTACGCCTTCGCCGGCAAGCCGATGTTCCGGATTCCCATCTCGGTGCCCTTCACCTATCCGTGGCCCGCGGGCAAAGACTTCGACGCTGTCCGCCGTCGGTTCTTGTGGTTCGGCAGCGGCGGCCTGGTGCACAAGGGGCTCGACCTGGTGCTCGAGGCGTTTGCCGAGATGCCGGGCTACCACCTCACCGTGTGTGGGCCGATTCGCCAGGAACGAGATTTCGAGACGGCCTACTGGCGCGAGCTCTACGAGACCGAGAATATCGAGACCCTGGGCTGGATCGACGTCGGGAGCGAGGCGTTTCGGGAGCTCTGCCGCAACACGTTGGGTCTCGTGTACCCGTCCTGCTCCGAAGGGGGAGGCAGCTCGGTGCTCACCTGCATGCACGGAAGCCTGATCCCGGTCGTCAACCGGGAGACGAGCGTCGACCTGGCACCGGACCGGGGGATCCTGGTGGCCGAGAGCTCGATCGCCGAGCTACAGCAAGCGGTGCAGGAGCTCGCGAGCCGACCGACCGAGGATCTCGAGGCGACCGCCCGGGCCGCCTGGACCTTCGCCCGCGAGCACCACACGAAGGAGCATTTTCTCGCCGGCTACCGAGAATTCGCCGCTCGCCTGGCCGATGGCTCCTGGCGCGATCTGCAGGGAGGCTCGGCGGGTGGCTGAAGGCGATCCGCGCCGGATCGACTGCCTGGTGCTCTCGCCCCATCTCGACGATGCCGCCCTCTCCCTGGGCGCAGGTCTTTGGCAGCTCGCCTGCGATGGAGCCCGGGTGCTGGTGGTGACTCTCGCCACCGCCGAGCCGAAGGGTCATCTCTCGCCGATCGCCAGGGATCTCCATCGTCGCTGGAGTCTGGAAATCGATGTCGTGGCCCGGCGCCGCCAGGAAGACGACCGGGCCTGCGCCGAGCTCGGGGTCGAGGCCCTGCACCTCGGGCTCACGGATGCCCTCTACCGCACCGACGATGAGGGCAGCGCCCTGTACCCGTCGTTGCGCTCCCTCTTCGGCAGTCCGCACCAGGGCGATCGCCAATGGCGAGACGACCTCGTCGAACGATTTCGGCGACTGCCCGCCGCGGAGCGGATCTGTGCTCCCCTGGCCGCGGGGCACCACGTGGATCACCAGCTCACCTGCCGGGCTGCCGAGGAGGCCTTCGGCGCAGATCTGTTCTACTACGAAGACTTTCCCTACTCTCGCAAACGCTGGGTGCGCTGGAAGGCGATGGGCCGTCCCTGGGCCTGGCGTTCGCAGACCTGGGAGGTTTCGGACGAAGCGCTCGCCGCCAAGGTCCGTGCCGTGGCCTGCTACGCCTCGCAGCTGGGAACGGCTTTTGCCGGCCTCGACGACCTGGAACGGCAGATTCGTGCGTTTGCTGCTCGGCGGGGTGGTGAGCGGTTGTGGCGTCGGCGTTGAGTCTCCGCTCCGAGCCTTGAATCGAGTCTTCGTTGCCCGCACCAGGCCTACGAAGGGTCGCGGCCTCCTTCATGGCCTGTTCGAAGGTCTGGGCGCTGTGTTCTGTCTCGGCTTCGGCCCACATCCTCTTCGACCCGCTCCGGTCTGGTGCGGGCAACGAAGACTCTCCGAGTGAACGGCGCCGGCCGGCGGTTTCCTCTCGGGGGTGCGGCCGGGCTCGCCTTCGGCCTCAGCTCATCTGGCCAAAGGTGTCGCAGACGTTGGGATCGCCGGTCTGGAAGCCGCGGCGAAACCACTCGACGCGCTGGGCGGAGGAGCCGTGGGTGAAGGATTCGGGGTTCACGTAGCGGCCCGACATGCGCTGGATGCGGTCGTCTCCTACCGCCGCGGCGGCTTCGAGCCCTTCTTCCACGTCACCGCGTTCGAGCAGGTCGCGCTGGGCGGTGGTGTGGGCCCAGACTCCGGCGAGGCAGTCGGCCTGGAGCTCCATGGCCACGGAGAGCTGGTTGGCCTGGCGGGGGTTCTGGCGCTGGGCGGCGCGCATCTGGCGTTCGATGCCGAGCACGTTCTGCACATGGTGCCCGATCTCGTGGGCGAGCACGTAGGCCTGGGCGAAGTCACCGGGAGCACCGAAACGAGTGCGCAGCTCCTGGTAGAAGCCGAGGTCGATGTAGACCTTCTCGTCGCCCGGGCAGTAGAAGGGGCCGGTGGCCGACTGGGCGAAACCGCAGGCGGAGCGCACGGAGTCGCGGAAGAGCACCAGCGTGGCGTCGCGGTACCGGGCACCGATCTTGGGCAGCACCTCGTGCCACACCGCCTGGGTGTCGTCGAGCACGAAAGAGACGAACTCGACCTGCTCGGCCTCGGGATCGTTGGCCGGCGCCTGGCTGCCCCCGGTTTGCGACACCGGGTCGATCGAGACGCCGGGGCCTCCGGAGCCGACGTCGAGAAGAGTGAAGAAGTCTTGCTCGAAGACCACGCTGAGCACCAGCAGCAAGAGCATGCCTGCGCAGCCCAGCTGCACCCCACCCGGCCTGCGGCCGCCACCGAGGCCGGGAATTCGCCGGCCCCCGGCGTGCCGCCGATCTTCCACATTGGCACTGCGATGCCCACGTCTCCAACGCATGGTCTTCCCTTCCCGTGGTTGCGGCTCCGGCCGGTTTCCTTACCGACGGCTCACCGTTGCCTGGTCGATACCTGGCCGAAAGTTATCATCCCGTGCCGTCGGTAGGAACGGTGCCCGCCTCGCCGTGCCATCCCCCGCGGCGTCAGTCGTCGCTGGCCGCGGCCTCCGTGTCGGGAGGCGACCAGAACGCCTCGTTCGCCGGTGCCAGGGCAGCGACCTGGGCGGAGTAGAGCGCCGCGTTCAGGAGCAGCCGGAAGGTGCCGAAGGGCTGGGCCCGCCACTGGGGGCGCATTCCCAGGAGCAATACCCGTCCCTCGCCGTGGTGGACCTCCAGGGCGCTGGCGTAGCCCTGCAAGTGCTCCTCGCCCAGCAGATAGCCGGAGAGCAGCGGCGAGCCGTGCTTCGGGTAATAGGCGAGCACCGAGCCCTCGAAGCCTTCCCGCGGGGCGAAGACCGGGCTCTGGGCGACGAAGATCTTGGAGCGCTCGGGCATGCCGCTCATCACCGGATGGCTCGGGTCGACCACCATCTGCAGAATCGAGCCGCCGAGGAAGAAGTCCGTGCGCTCCAGGTCGGCCACCACGTTGTCGACCGGCAGGTGCAGCTGCTCGGCGGCGTAGAGGCTGCTGCGATTCAGCGTCACCAGGGTCCCGCCCTGGCGCACGAACGTGTCGAGAGCACGGGCTCCCTCCCGCCCGAGCCCGCCGGCGTATCGCGGCGGAACCTCACCCTTCGGGTATCCCTTCGCCAGATCCTTTTCGGAGATATCGGCGAGGACGATCACCTCGAAGCGTTGTCGAAGGTCGCCCGCCAACACGTCGGCGTTGGTGGTGTTGGTGAAATCGAATTCGTAGCGTTCGAGCAGCCAGCGGGTCCAGCCCTCGTCCATGCTCGGCTTCCAGGGCCGGTAGAGGCCCACGCGCGGACGGCTCACGCGGGTTCCGGAGGCAGAGGTCCGTTCCGCCGAGAGGGCCAGCTCTCGGACCATCGTTTCTGCACCCTCCAGGCCACGAACCAGGAAACGTCCACTCTGCTGGTCCTTGCCCGGCTCGAACGAGACCTGGGCGCCCCGCGCCCAGGCGCGGTTGAGAGCGCGAAAGGAATTGTTCTGCGCCATGTCGAGAGCGATCGCCGGTCCCGAGCCGGTCAGCCGTCCGGCCGGGGGAACGATGCCGGCGGCGCCGGAGTGGGTGTCGAACCACACGCCGAGGGGTGAGTCGAAGGGGGCGGCGTCGGCCACGGGATCGTCCCAGCGCCGCGCCTCACCGGCGACGGGCGTCAGGCGGGATCGGAGCTCCGGGGCGAGAGGAGCCGTAGCCGCGATCACCCGCACGTCCATCTGGTAGGGCAGGGTCCAGCCCGCCACGTCGTAGGGCTGGTCCGGCGGTCCTTCCGGGTACTCCCGCAGGTCGGGATAGGTCTGCACCTCGAAGAGCTGGCGCACGAAGTGGGCGAAGGGCTGGTCCATGAGGATCACCCAGGTGCCGATCGGGTAGCGCTGCCCCTCGTGCTCGCTGGCCGCCTCCAGGCGGGAGATCTCGATTCCGTTGAAGGCCAGCCGCCGGAGCAGCTCCACCGCCGCCACCGGATCTCGCTGCTCCTGGGGCACGAAGTAGGCAAACGGGGGATCTTTCCGGTACTGCGCGATCACGTCGCGCCCCGCCTGGTAGCGGTTGTAGAGCAGGTCTCGGCGGTACTTGGCGGCGGTGTCGAGCACCGAGATCGACGCCGTGAGCATGTAGTCCACCGCATCGCCGATCCGCCACCAGCCTCCTTCCCACGGGCTCGAGTAGAGCGACTGCGGGCGCAGGTCGCGGCTCTTCTCGGGAAAGTCCTCGAGGGTGTAGAAGTGAGGCGTGGCGTAGCGGTAGAGGCCCGTTTCGGTGAGAAAGGCGGCCACGTTGTGGAAGTTGTTGGCGTGGTCCATGAAACCCGGGTACCAGTTGTCGAAACCGGTGCCCATGTGCATGGCCCCGGCCTGGCCCCGTTCCTCGAGAGCCTGGGCCATCGACATGCCGAGGAGATTGACCGTGCGCCACATCAGGGGATGCACGAACTCGGAGATCGGCTCGGCGAAGGGAGGAATCCAGATCCGCGCCGGAAACGGTGCCGTCTGGTGGTGGTTGTAGAGAATCTGCGGCTCGTAGTGGCGGATCGTCCGGGTGGTGACGCGCGACTCCAGGGTGTTGAGCATGTAGCCGTCGCGGTTGTTGTCGTGTCCCACGTACTTCTGGTAGAGCCAAGGCAGGGGGGCGACCTCGAAGGGGGTGCCGAGGTTCGACCGATACCAGCTCGCCACCATGTTCTGGCCGTCGGGGTTCATGGAGAACCAGAGCACCAGCACCACCTCGTCGAGGATCTCCAGGATCTCGCGGTCTTCCTGCTCGGTCGCCAGGTCGTAGGCGAGCTGCAAGGTGTGCTGGGCATGAGCCACCTCGGTGGCGTGCAGACCACCGTCGATATGCACGATCGCCCGCCCTTCCTCCGCCAGCGCGCGGGCCTGCTCGTCGTCCAGGTCGCCGGGATGGGCGAGGCGCTGGGAGATCTCGAGCAGGCGATCGAGGTTGGCGAGGTTCTCCGGCGAGGAGACCAGCGCCAGGTACCAGGGCAGGCCTCCCGAGGTGGTACCCACCCGCTCCAGGCGGACCCGGTCGCTGGCCGCCGCGAGGCTCTGGAAATACTCGAGAGACTCGTCGTAGGTCGCGAGGAAGAAGTCCGCGCCCACTTCGGTGCCGAGAATCGATTCCGGAGTCGGAATCTCGGCCGCCGCTCCCTGTAGAGGAGCGAGCAGGAAACCGAGGGCGAGCCAGAGGAAGATCGACGTCCGGTCAACGCTCATACCTGTTCTCCAAGAGAAGGGCCCGGGCCAATCGCCGGGCCACATGGCCTCGCAAATCGCTTGCAGATACTCCGCGGGTTTCTTCGATTGTCTATGAAACCGCCGGCTCCTGTCGACCGCTGGCCCTCCACGGTCCCTACGGCTCGTTGCCGGTGCCGGCGATCTCCAGCAACACCCGGCGCTGCATCTCCACGCCCCGCAGCAGCTCGTCGGTGGGAATCGCCTCGTCGACGGCGTGGATGCCTTTCATCTCGCGGCCCGAGAGAGAGAACGGAGAGAAACCGTAGGCGGGAATCTCCCGCTGGCGGAAGTAGCGAGAATCGGTTGTGCCGGCCATGAAGGTGGGAATCACCGGTGCCCGCACCCCCAGGGCTCGCTCCAGGGCGCGGTAGACGGGGTGGTCGAGAGGTGCCGGCGGGGCCGGCGGGCTGGCGAGCACCACCTCGACCTCGAGGCGCGGCCCCAGGAGCTCGCGCACCTCGGCAAGGAAGGCTTCGGCATCGGTGTCGGGCAGGAGCCGGATGTCGATCGATGCCGTCGCCGTGGGCGCAACCACATTGGGCCCTTGGCTGGCGTTGATCTCGGTCACCTGCACGGTGTCGACGAAGAAGACCGGCAGGCCCGGCGCGAGGGGCTCGGTGGGGCCCTCGGGCAGGATCGTCTTCTCCAGGTGGGCGATCATCTCCTCGGCGCTGCCGCCCTCCAGCTCGGCCACCGCGCCGAGATGCGCGCGGGTGGCGTCGGTCAGGCGAAAGGTGGGTGGACGGTCGATCAGGCGGGCGAGGCCTCGCAGCAGCTGATGGCTGGCGCTGCCGGGGTTGAATCCCGAGCCGTGGCCGCCGCGGCCGGTGGCCGTGACCCGCAGCCAGAGCGGCCGTTTCTGGGTGACTTCGATACCCCACCACAGCAGGCGGTCGGCGACCACGCGGTTGGACCCGCCTTCGTTGAGCACGGCCACCGTGTCGGCAAAGAGGTCGGCGTGGGTGTCGAGCAGCCAGGCGGTGCCCTGGCGTCCGCCGACCTCTTCGTCGGCCACGGCGAGGTAGATGACGTCGTGGTCGAGCTCGACTCCCTCTCGCCGCAGCTCCACCATCGCCGCCAGCTGGGCGATTCCCAGGCTCTTGACGTCGATGGCCCCGCGGCCCCAGATCACCCCGTCGATCGGGCGCCCGGAAAACGGCTCTACCTGCCACGGCTCGCCGGCGGGCACCACGTCGATATGGTGCATCAACACCAGGGACCTACCGGGATTTCCGGGAGAAGCCCAGCGCGCGTAGAGACTGGTGCGGCCCGCGGGATCGCTCAACAGCCGGGGCTCGAAACCCTCGGCCCGCAGCGTATCGGCCAGCCATCGGGCAGCCTCTTCCTCGTTACCCGGGGGGTTGGTGGTATCGATCTGCAGGTACTCCCGGAGCCAGCGGACGGCCTCCGGCTCGAGCTCACCAGCTGTCCCCGGCGTGGGGCCGAAGAAGAAGGCCCAGCAGAGGAAGAGGAAGGGCGAAAAACGGGGCGGACGCAGCATCGGGAGAGTCTGTCACAATGCATGCCATGGGCGACGATGGCGCACGAGCTCGGGTTCTCTGGAGCGTGGGGCTCATGGCTCTCCTGACCCGGGCGATCTACTTCCGCGAGCACCTGGAATCTGCCTTCTTCGGGGTGCCGATTCTCGACGAGAAGTATTACGACACCGCCGCCCGTCTCCTGGTTTCGGGTGGCGGCAGCCTCGAGACCCTCGATTCCGGATTCCGTCCCTGGCTCTATCCATTCTTTCTCTCCGTCTGGTATCGCCTGGGAGGCGAGTGGGGAGACGTCTTGGCGATCGTCGTACAGCATCTCCTGGGATGTGCGATCGCGGTCGGAGTCGGGGCCCTGGGGTACGAGCTCTTTCGCAGCATCGGGGCGAGCCTGGCCGCGGGTTTCATGTACTGCCTCGCCGGACCCCCGCTCTTCTTCGAAGGCGAGCTCCTGATCACCACGCTCTACACCTTTCTCTGCCTGCTGGTGGTGCTCGCGGCCGTCCGGGCGGAAGCAGAACCCTCGCCAGGGAGATGGTGGCTCACCGGGCTGCTGCTGGGAATCGGTGCCCAGGCTCGTGCCAATCTGCTCCTCTACCTCGTGGCCTTTCCCGTGGCCTGGCTCTCACGGCGCTCCGAGCCGGAATGGCGGCGAGGCTGGCCCCTGGTCTGGCTCGGGCTCGGAGCGCTCGGCCCGATGCTGGGTTTCGCCGCCTGGCAAGCCGAGGTGAGCGGGCGGTTCCAGCTGATCCCAGGGGCCGGTGGAGTGAACTTCTACCTCGGGAACAAGGCGGGGGCCGACGGCATGGTGCCGCGGCAGGACTGGGCCGTGACCTACGGCGCCGAGTACCGAGACTCGGTGGCCGTCTTCGCTCGAGAAGGTTATGAGCGGGAGCATGGTACTGGCGAAGCGGCGTCGCCGGCCGTGGTGTCCCGGTACTGGCTGCGACACACCGTCGACGAGATCGTGGACGACCCCGGGCGTTGGCTCGGGCTCATGGCTCGCAAGGCCTGGTTTCTGGCCTGGAGCTACGAGATTCCCAACAACAAGAGTTATGCCTTCATCGTCGAGCACGAGTCGCGCTGGCTGCGGATCCTGCCGACCCGATGGTGGATTCTCCTGTGTCTGGCCCCGTTCGGGGTCTATCGTGCCCTGGACAAAGGTCGCGGCAGGCAGCTCTACTGGTTGGGAGGCTTCCTGATACTCAGCGCGGCCGGCATCGTTCTCTTTTTCGTCAACTCGAGGTACCGGATTCCGCTCTGGCCCGGCATGGCGGTACTGGCCGGCGGCGGGCTCGTACACCTGGCAAGCCTCGTCCGCGGGCGAAGGTGGAAGGCGCTCGCCGTTTCGTTCTTCGCCGGTATCGGGATGTTCGTCCTCACCTTTCCGAGCTGGCTGCAGGTCGAACCGGAGACGCCCGGGCGAGACTTCTTCTTCCGCTCCCTGGCCCATCTCGAGAAGGGAAACGCCGCCGCCGCCGAGGCCGACGCTCGCCAGGCGACGCGGCAGATGTCTCGGGATCCCGCGGCATGGTTGCAACACGGCAACGCGGCTATGGCCCTGGGTGAGGAGGCGGAGGCGCGGAAGAGCTTTCTCGAAGCCGCGAGCCTGGCACCGGGCGAGCCCAGGGTCTTCAACAACCTGGCGATTCTCGACGAAAGGTCGGGGCGTATTGCCGAGGCCTACCGTGGGTATCTGCACGCACTCGACCTGGCGGGCGACTATGCCCCTGCCCTGGTCAATGCCGCATTGCTCGAGCTGCGGGCCGGCCTGCCCGAGAGAGCGGCCCCACGGATCGAGCGCGCCGCCGAGCTCGGCTTCTCCTCCCTGCCCATGCT
>CAZMEL010000126.1:0-21381 GCA_964565225.1 uncultured Thermoanaerobaculia bacterium
GCGGCCTGGCCCTCCGGGAGCCTCACCGGCAGCTGAGCGAGCCCCGAGGCTGCTAACATCCGCGTCCAGCATGGACCGCGTCACTCTCAGCCTGGTCTCCCATACCAATCTCGGCAAGACCACCCTCGCCCGGACTCTGCTGCGCCGGGACGTGGGGGAGGTGCTCGACCAGGCTCACGTCACCGACGAGAACAGATCCTACGAGCTGATCGCCACCGCCGACGCCGAGCTCCGGCTCTGGGACACGCCGGGTTTCGGCGATTCGGCTCGTTTGCTGGCACGTCTGCGTCGCCACGAGCAGCCCGTTCTGTGGTTCGTGCAGCAGCTGTGGGACAAATACACCGATCGTCCGTTGTGGTGCAGCCAGCAGGCGGCCCTGAACATCCGCGAAGAGGCCGACGTCGTGCTCTATCTGGTCAACGCCAGCGAGGAGCCCCTGGAGGCCGGGTACGTGGGCCCGGAGCTGGAGCTCCTGAGCTGGATCGGTCGGCCGGTGCTGGTGATTCTCAACCAGACCGGGGATCGAGCCGAAACGGCGGCGCGGATCGGTGGGCAGATCGATGCCTGGCGAGATCACACGGCGAGGTGGTCCGCGGTGCGCGACGTGGTCGCTCTCGACGCTTTCTCCCGGTGCTGGGTGCAGGAGAGCACCCTCCTGGCGCGGGTGGAAAGGGTCCTGGAAGGGCCGGCGGCAGAGACGATGGCGACCCTTCGCCGGGCCTGGGACGCTCGCAATCTGCAGACCTACCGGCGCTCGGTGCAGGCGATGACCGAGTTCCTGGCCACGGCAGCCGCCGACCGTGAGCTCTTCGAGGGGCGCTTGCGCCTGCTCGACGGAGCGCGCAAGGAGTCCAAGGAGAAGGCGATGCGGCGGATGGGAGAGAGGCTGCAGGGGGCCTCCGCCGAGCTGATGCGTCTGCTCATCGCGCAACACGGCCTCGAAGGAGAAGTAGCGGCTGAAATCGACCGCCAGATCGACGCTTTCCTGGTTGCCGGTGATCTGTTGAATCCGGAGAAGAGCGCCCTCTGGGGCGGAGTGGTGAGCGGAGCCGTCAGCGGTCTGGCGGCGGACGTGATGGCCGGCGGCCTGACCTTTGGTGGAGGTGTTCTGGCCGGGGCGATCCTCGGGGCACTGGGCGGTGCGGGGCTGGCCAAGGGGTACCAGCTGGTCAAGGGTGAGAAACCGGCCCTCAGCTGGTCACCGGACTTCCTCGACCACCTCGCCGCACAGACCCTCCTGCGCTACCTGGCGGTGGCCCATTTCGGCCGCGGCCGCGGGGAGTTCCGGCAGACCGGCATCTCCGAACGCTGGAGAACCGCGGTCGCCCGGCGTCTCCGGCTGCGGGCCGACGAGTGGTCGAAGGTCTGGAAGCAGGCGGCGCGGAGTGACTCGCCGACGTCGCGCCGGGCGCTGTTCGAGATTCTGGATGAATCTCTGCGCCAGCTGCTCGTGGAAGGGTACCCGGAGGCGGAGGAGCTTCTGCATCGATCCCCACCGGCCGAAGCCCTGGCCGTCGACGGGGCGAGCCAGGAAACGAACCCGTCGGCGTCCGCGCACGGCGAGCCACGAAACGAAACGGCCTGATCTACACGCCGCCAGGCTCTCGAAGCTTCTGGGAACCGAAATCTCTCGGGATGGAGTCTGAATGGACTGCGGATGGCAGGAGAGCTGTGGGGGAGATACAAGTCGGGGCTTCGCCTCGACTTTCCGATTTCACGGTCCGGCCGGAGAGCTGAAGAGCCAGAAAGGAAATTGAGAAGGAAGCAAAGCCCCGCGCCGTATTTTTAGCATAGGGCTGATATTCCGTCAAGCAAAAAGCTTCAGGACTCTCCTCCCGCACCGTCGAGAATCCCGAGGAGCCTCTTCCATTGCTCGGAGCCGGTACCGGTCTGTTGGAGGACCAGGCGGCCGTTCTCGAAGACGTAGGTGGCGGGAAAGCCGGTAGGAGCGAACGACTCCACCAGCTGCTGGCCCGCATCCCAGACGACAGGAAGCTCGAGGGCGAGATCCCGGACCAGGCGGCTCCATCCGTCTTCGGTCTGGTCTACGCTCACCACCACGAAATGGATGTCGGGGTGATCCTCGGCCAGCTTCTGGAGCTTGGGTAGTGCCTCGTAGCAGGGGTCACACCAAGAGGCCGCGAAGTCGAGCACCAGGCGTTCCTTGGAGAGTGCCTCGAGGTCCAGCTCCTGCCCGTGCTGGTCGAGGAATCGAACACCCTCGAGCCGGAGATCTCGGGTGGGCTCGGAGCCGACCACGGCTCCGGTCGGGGCGAGGAGAAGGAGCGAGCCGGCGAGCAGAATTCGAATTCGGGTCAAAAGCGGAACCTCCAGGCGAACGAGGCCGAAAGGGCGTCGAGCCCGTCGTCTCGGGAATAGGTGGTCAGTCGGGTTTCGAAGCCGCGCAGAAAACGGAGCCAACCGGTCCGCCGCTCGAAGGCGAGGCGCAGGCCGATGCCGTACTTCTGGCTGTCGAAGCCGCTGAGGTCGCGGTCGGCGGTGAAGAAGGGCGTATCTCGGGTGAAGGTACCGGGGAGGCCGAAATAGTCGCTCTCGGTCTGGGTGTGGAAACGGAGGATGGGGAAGACCCAGGCCTCCCGTCCCCAGGGAACTCGAAAATGGGTCTCGGCCTCGACCGTCTGGGCCTGGATTCCGAAGTCGTCGTCGTAGAAACGTACGTAGAAACGCTGGACCACCTCGGGGCTGAAGGCATGTTGCAGGCTCAGGGCCACGGCCATGCGGTCGCGCTGGTCGGGCAGGCGCTCGGCGACCCTCTCCCCTTCGGGGAACGCGTCGGTCGGGGCCAGGATCACCTCGTGGAACGGGGTCGACAGGAATCCCGACTGGCTGCTGAGGGCGAGCTCCACGCTGCCCACGGTTCGCGGACCGAGGCTCTGGGTGAGTGAAACACTGAGATCGAGCGTTTCGCGGTCGTCTTCGCCACGCTGGATTCCGTCGATGTCGTAGAGCTCCACCGTGTCGGAGTAGAAACCGAGGTTGGCGGAGAGGGTGGTGTTCTTCTGGTTGAAGTCTCGGCTCCAACCCACTCGGCCGTTGAGGGAGGTGTAGTCGTACTCGGAGGAGAATCCGAGGCCGAAGCTCATCCGCTGATCGTCCCAGCTGCGGGTGGCGGAGAGCACCGTGTGGGCGCGGTTGTCCTGGCGGGAGGCGCTGCTGACCTGGGTATCGATATTGTCGGTGGAGGCGGAGGTGATGTTGTCGACGCCGAGATCCGCCGTCAGGGCCCAGCGTTCCGAGGCGTTCCAGCGGACCACCACCGTGGGGGCGAAGACCTGGAGATCCTCGGTGCCGATACCGCCGGTGACGGGCGAATGGTCGCCGTCCTGGTCGTAGTAGTTGAGCAGGAAGTCGACGTCGATTCCGGAGCCACGCGAGGTCTTCCGAGCCGAAGACGGTGGATCGGTCGAAACTCCCGGGTCCGGCCTGCGGCCCGGGTGCAGCCCGGAGCATCCCGTGGTCAGGACCAGAAGAGTCAGAAGGGCCGCGGCGACATGCCTCACGAGCATCCGCAGCCTCCGCCCGACTTGCCACCATTGCCACCCACCGCACCCTCGCGGTAGACCTCCATGTTGCGCTCGAAGCGGTGGCAGGTGTCGCTCTCGACCGCCATCGGTGCCAGCGCCAGGGTTTCCTTCTGCCAAGGCTCGACGCTGGCGCAGCCGGTGCACGCAACCAGCGCCAGGCCCAGGCCCGCCACGAGGCGCCACGGGCCGGGTTCGCGTTGCTTCGATCTCTTCATCGTCCGTTCTCCTGCGATCTCTGGGGTTCTTCGGGAAAGATCAGCCGCGAGCGCAGCCCGCGGGAAAAAAGAAGCTCGTCGTGGGCGTCGACCACCAGGGCCTCGATCCCGCGGAGCTGGTCGACCAGGGCGAGGCCGCGCTCGGGACCCATCACCGCCACCGCCGTCGCCAGGCCATCGGCGAGTTCGGCGTCGGGGCAGACGACGGTCACACTCTTCACGTGCTCCACCGGATACCCGGTCCGGGGATCGAGAATGTGGGCGTAACGTTTGCCGTCGAGGAAGAAGAAGCTTTCGTAGTCCCCCGAGGTGACCACCGCCAGCCCGCTCACGGGCAAGCGCGCGAAGATCTCGTCGCGGCGCCGGGGATGCGCGATGCCGATGTCCCACGGTGTACCGTCTTCCCGGGTTCCGAAGGCCACCAGATCTCCGCCGGCGTTGACCACGCCCCCCTCGATCCCATGCGCCTGCAGCACCCGCACCGCCCGGTTGGCAGCGTAACCCTTGCCGATGGCGCCGAAACCGATCCGGGCCGCGGGATCGTCGAGGTAGATGGAATGGCGGGTGGGATCGAGCGAGATCTTCTCGAAGCCCACGTGAGAGAGCGCGGCGGAGATCGCCTCGGGGGCGGGAACGGCCGGCGAACGGCTCTTGAAGTCCCAGAGCTTGCCGACCCCCGCGAAGGTGATGTCGAAGGCACCGTCCGTCAGCCGGGAGAGCTTCAGCGACCGCCGGACCAGGCCGAAGAGCTCCGGCGAGACCACCACGGGCTCCCGGCCCGCTCCGCGGTTGACGGCGCTGGTCTCGGAGGTCGGTCTCCAGCTCGAGATCATCGCCTCCAGCCGGTCGATCTCGGCATAGGCGAGCTCGATGCCGCGCCTCGCCGTCGCCTCGTCGGCATGAACGGCCGTGATTTCGAAACGAGAGCCCATCCGCTTCTGCACCTCGACCCGAGTCGAAGCACCGGACGTCTCGGCGCCGACGGTCATCCCGGCGACAGCGAAGAAGAGCAGAGGGCCGGCGAGGCCGCGGCCGGGGCGCGAAGGTTGAATTGGCAACATACGACCCCTTCACGAAGGCGTCCTGCAGGAGCGCAGGACCGCCGTAGGGTCGTGAGTGGCCGGTCGGAAGGAAATCCTTCGCGGAATTCTCGAGAAAACCCGCGATGGGCGCGAAGGGGCCTACGGACAGGTCGGCAGAGCCTCCGTGTCGGTGACAGCGGCCGAGGCCTGGCCGAGGGGGTTCTGGTGGGTCCAGGTGTCGCCGTTCCGGAGATCGGTGACCTCGAGGGTGTATTCCACGTCGGTGGCGGCGGCTGCGAAGACCCAGTAGTGGTCGTTGAAGCTACAGCCATCGAGCACTTTGAGCATCAGCTCCCAGTTGTCCTCCTCGAAGAACCAGTAGAGGATGGTGGTGTCGGACGAAGTGACCTCGCGGCCGACACCTTCTTCGCCCGCGAAGTCGCGCCACTGTACCCGGACGGCAAATCGGCCGTCGCGCAGGCAGATGTGGTCCGGAGGACAGGTCGGCCGGAGATCGGCGAGGTCGGCGACGAAGAGCTCGCGATCGGCGATTCCGTCGTCGGCTTCGAAGTAGAGCTGGTCTCCCGCCACGACCGCCGCCGAGGGGCTCGAGGCGCTCTCTCCGGGGAAGAGGTCGGCGAGGGGACGGGAGTTGCCGAGCGCTCCGAAGGAGACCCAGGGCTCGTGGCCCGTCTCGCCGTCGGTGGCGGCGAAGAACACTCCGCCGGGAATCGGCGACAGGTTGGCGACGCCGGTGCTGGCCGGCCCCGGCCGGAGGTCCAGCAGGCGGGTACCGGTGGGCGTGCCATCGCTGATCCACAGCTCGCGTCCGGTCTCCAGGGAGTCGATGACGAGGTACAAGAGCTCGCCGCTGCGTACGATCTCGTGGATGTCGGCGGTCGGGCCCGGGTCGAGGAGAAGCTCGAGCCCGCCGGGCCCGGCGAAGTAGAGATCCTCGCCGGTACGGGTCTCACCGCTGGAGAGGGCGAAGACCACGCGGTCGTTCAGGGCAGTGGCGTGGCGTACGGACGAGCTCGCCGGGCCCGGGGTGAGGTCGGCGAGGAGGCGAGTACCCTCGAAGGTGCCGTCGCTGATCCATGGCTCGATCCCGAGCTCCGGCGTACCGACCACGAAGAACAGGCTCTCCCCCAGGGGCTGTAGATGCGAGGGTGCCGAAGGGAAGAAGAGATTCGTCTCGCCGAGCTCGAACGAACGAACTGGTTCCGCGGTCAGAAGGGTGCCGGAGCTTCGCCACAGGTGCCCGTGGGTGGTGTCGTAGGAGGAGAAGTACAGCGCACCTCCCACGGAGGTGAAATGAGCGGGCGTGGTGGGTGGGCAGAGGCCACCACTCGAACAGCTCACGGTCCACTCCGGAAAGAGGTCGATCGCCACCCGAGTGCCTTCCTGGGTGCCGTCGCTGGCCCATATCTGCTGCCCGGGGCTCATACCGGAGAAAGCCAGAAACGGGCCCATCGGGGTCAGCTCGCCGAGGAAGAAGGCCTCGCCGGTATCGAGGGCGATCGGGCCCTGGCTCTCGACGATCGACAGCTGGTCGGCGAAGGGAAAGCCGTTGCCGAGGGTGAAGAGCTGCTCTCCGACGGCGGTGAGCTGATGGTACTCACCGGTGCCGAAGAGGGTCACGGCCTCCCCGTCGGTCTGCCAGATGCCGGTGTCGTGAACATCGGGAGTCTGGTTGGCGAGAAAGGCCAGCTCCTCACCGCGGGGCTGCAGCTCGCGGACGAAGGCGTCGCCGCGAAGGACCCGTGGAAACGCGCGCACGATTGCGGATCCGGCCGGAGTCCCGTCGGTGATCCACAGCTCACTGCCATCCGCCTCGGTGTCGTTGGAGAAGACCAACCGGCCGCCGAGCTCCCGAGTATCCCTGTCGATGTCGAGACCGGGAAGGGGGAGAGTGCCCTCGGGGCTTCCGTCCGTGGCGTGGAGCACGCCGCCAGCCTGGAAGTAGAAGAGGCCGCCCGCTTCTCCGACGGGTCGATAGTTACCGGCGGTCAAGAGACGCCGAGTGCCTTCCGGGGTCCCGTCGGAGGTCCAGATTTCTTGCATCTCCCCGGGTGTCGTTCGGTAGAAGAGTCGGCCGATGGCCGCCCGGAGGTCGCTGGCACCGGCACCATTCGGGGCCAGCTCGGGCGCAGAACGGGTACCTTCGATGGTTCCGTCGGTGGAGAAGGCACAGTCGAAGGTCGAGCAGACCCCGTAGACTCGACCGCCGAGCTCGGCCAGGAACGGGGCGGCGGCATGGGAGCTCCCCGGCTGCAGATCACCCAGCAGGAAGGTGCCCTCCGAGGTGCCGTCGGAAACCCAGGGCTCGGGGCCGTGGGTGCCGTCGTCGGCGGTGAACACCACCCGGTCTCCCAGGGCGGTGAAAGAGCTGGCATCGGAGGAGCACTCCCCGGGGCAGAGGTCGCCCAGGGGAAGGGTGCCCTCCGCCGAGCCATCGGAGCCCCAGGGCTCGCTGCCGATCTCCGGATCGAAGACACGGAAGATCGCCCGATCGCCGAATGGGGTGATCTCGGCGATGGAGGAGTCTTCGGGCCCTGGACGCAGGTCGCCGATCCGGAAGGTGCCCTCGGGAGTGCCGTCGGAGCGCCACGGCTCATTGCCGTGCTCGGGATCTGCGGCGGAGAAGATCAAGATCTCTCCCGCCACCGCGCCTCGAATACCCGCCAGGCAACCGGGACAGGGCACGGCGAGGCGTTCGGTGCCCTCCTCGGTGCCGTCGGTGATCCACAGCTCGCGGCCCTCGAACAGGTCGAAACCCGCCGAGAAGAAGAGGCGGCCGTCGGGCAGGTTGCCCAGGGGTTGCGGATAGCTGGAGTCTCGACCCGGGGCGAGATCCTGGAACAGCCGGGTGCCGGCCTCGGTGCCGTCGGTGATCCACAGCTCCTCGCCGTGCACCGCGTCGTCGAGCTCGAAGACCAGGGCATCCGTCGTACCGTGGATCGAGCCGAAGCTCTGCGGCACGTCGCTGTGGGAGCGGCTGGGGGCGGCGAGGTCGGTGACCCGGTTTGGTCCCTCGGCGTGGACCGCAGAGGTGAAAGCGGGCGCGACCGCCAGAGCTCCCAGAAGGAGCCCGCTCCCGAGCCTCGTGACCTTCGAAGATCGCCAGGACTCGGAAGGAGAAGGGAGAGGTTTTCCGAACGTGAGCGAAGACATAGTCGAACCTCCTGGTTTCGAGAGAGCGTTCGGAGGGCGTGGGGGAATCATCCAGTCACAGTTTCGGAGTAGGTTGTGGGCTCAGGTTCCCAAAACGATTCCGGTTGAGTAGCATCTGCGGCCTGGGATCCATACGGCTCTTCCGGTGAATCTATGCAAGTCTTTTTTTCCAATCTGGGCTGCAAGCTCAACCAGGCCGAGGTCGAGAGGCTCTCGCGGCAGTTCCTCGCGGCCGGACACGATCTGGCGCCGTCTCTCGAGGCGGCGGATCTGCACGTGGTGAACTCCTGCACGGTCACTCACGGGGCGGCGCGCGACTCTCGCAAGACGGCCCGGCGGGGAGCGCGGCTGAATCCCCGGCAGAAAACCGTGCTCACCGGCTGCTACGCCAATTCGGATCCTCGGGAGGCCGCCCGGCTCGCCGGGGTCGACCTGGTGGTTCCCAACCAGGAGAAGGAGAGGCTCCTGGAGCTGGTGCATGCGGCCTTCCCGGAGACGGCTCCGGCCCTCGATACCGACGAATCCGGCCTGCCGGTGCCCTTCGTGCCCCTGCAATTCGGGCACGCCCGGGCGATGGTGAAGGTCGAAGACGGCTGCAATATGAAGTGTTCCTTCTGCATCATCCCGGCGACCCGAGGACGCCAGCGCAGCCGCGCCCTCGAAGAGGTGGTGTCCGAGGTTCGAGCGCTGACCGCGGCCGGCTACCCCGAGGTGGTGATCACCGGGGTGCAGATCTCGGAGTACGACCACGAGGGCCGCCGCCTCTACGATTTGGTGCGCGCCCTGCTCGAGGGCACGGAGATCCCCCGGCTGCGGGTCACCTCCATCGCGCCGTGGAAGTTCGACCACCGCCTGCTGGAGCTCTGGCAGGACCCGCGCCTGTGTCGCCACATCCACATGTCGCTCCAGAGCGGCTCCACGGCCACCCTACGGCGCATGCGGCGTCCGTACGGGGCGGACGGTTTCCGGTCTCTGGCCGATTCGTTGTACGAAGCGATTCCGGGCCTCGCCCTGACTACCGACGTGATCGTCGGCTTCCCGGGCGAGAGCGACGAGGAATTCGACGAGAGCCTGGCCTTCGTCGAAGCGATGGCCTTCGCCCGACCCCACATCTTCACCTACTCCCGCCGTCCCGGCACCCACGCCGACTCCCTGCCGGACCAGGTGCCCCACCCCGTCAAGAAAGAGCGGATGGCGCGCATGCTCGAGGCGGGGAGGAAGGGCGAGCACGACTTCTACGAGCGCCACCTGGGGCAGGCCGTGGAGGTGGTTTGGGAGCAGCAGCAAGGCGACGGCCGGCTGAGCGGTCTGAGCGACAACTACATCCGGGTCTACTCCCCGCCGGGAAGCGACCCGGGGCTGGTGAGCACCATCACTGCCGCACGCCTCGACCGCCTCGACCCTCAGGGTGTCGCGGCGACTCCGCTGATCTGATGGTCTTCCGGTTTCGGAATCAGCCGCCGAACACCAGCACCAGCTGGGCGGTGCCGGCGGCGCAGCCGAGGACGGCACCGACCAGAATGAGCTTGAGCTCGTCTTCCTGGAAGCAGGGACGCAGGAGATCCTGGAACTCTTCCGGCGAGAGGTTCTCCATGCGCTCGCGCAGGATCTCTTCCACCACCTCGGCGCGGTCGCGGTTGAAGTGCCAGTCGTCGAAGGGGTCGGTGGAGACCTCGACGGCGAGCTCGCCGACGGTGTGCTCCATGTCGCGAAGGCTGTCGGAGCCGAGGGTGATCGCGGCGGGCAGGGAGAGCAGGCCGGCGGACTCGCGGACGATGGGCTGGATGTGCTTGCGTACCAGCTCTTGTGTCGTCTCGGCCATGGGGCCTTTCATCATGGCGTAGACGATGCTGCGCACGGTGATGATCTCGCGGGTCACCAGCCGGCACCACACCCGGGCGACCTCGACCTGGCGCTGCAGGAAGAGGCCCTGGAAGCGGAACGGACCGATTTTCACCGGGTAGAGAGGCCGGAAGATGATGTTGAGGGCGATCCAGTTGGTGGCATAGCCGACCAGCAGGCCGAAGACCGGCAAGACCCACCAGACGGGATAGAAGAACCAGACCGCGAGCTGGACGAGGCCGAAGGCGAAGCCGAAGTAGAGCCCCGAGCGCACGATGAAGCGGAACTCCTTGTCTCCCGATTCGAGGAAGAGGCGGTTCAGCAGGGCCGGGTCTTCTTCCAGGCGGGTGGTGATCATGTGTTTGAAATCGATCAGCTCTTCCACCCGCTCGCTGGCTTCGGCCATGAGGTTCTCCACCAGGGTGGGCATCTCCACCCGCACCCGATCGTGCACTCTTGCGCGCAGCACCTCCGGAGCGTTGGCCCACAGGGTCGGATGCTCCGCGCGCAATACCTCGTCGGTGTACTGGCCGAGCCGGGGCAGGACGATGCGGTTGATCTGGGCGGCGATCTTCTCGGGCTCCATACGCTGGAAGAGCTCGGGCAGGGAGCCCAGGCGGTCCATGGTGGAGTCGACGAAGATCGCCGCCATCTTGCCCGCCTTCGACGGGATGATTCCCTGCCAGCCGAGGTACGGGGGGATTCCCAGGAAATCGAGGGGCAAGAAGGTGAGCTTGATGGCGGCCCAGTTGGTGCTCCAGCCCACCAGGCCGGCGACGATCGGAATGCTGGCGAACTTCCACCAGTCCCCGGTGTCGAAGAACCGGAGGAGGGATTCGAGGAGGGCGGCTGTTTCCACGCTCTGGCTCGTCGCTCAGAGGAACGTCGCCACGGGAGCCGGGCGGCCGAAGAAATATCCCTGGGCGATCTCGAAGCCGAGGTCGGCGCAGGCGCTTGCTTCCTCTTCGGTCTCGATGCATTCCGCCACCGGGGAGATCCCCATGCCGAGCACCAGGCGGACGAGGTTCTCCACCATGTCGCGGCGGCGCTTCGCGGCGAGGTGCAGGTTCTCCACCAGCACGACGTCGAACTTGAGGTAGTCGGGCTGCACCTCGCAGAGCTCGAGCAGCCGGGCCTGGCCGGTTCCGAAGTCGTCGAAGGCGAGACCGATCCGGAGCTTCCGGAGGCCGCTGCGCAGAGCCTTCAGGGCCGCGAGATCGGCCACCGCGGCCTCGTGGATCTCCAGCACCAGGTCGGCGTCCGGAGCCCGGGCACGGAGCTCGGAGAGGTTGCCGAGCAGAGCTTCGTGGTCTCGCAGCTCGTGGGGATGGGTGTTGACGAAGAGAGCCGGGCTGCCGGGCAGGCCCCGGCCGAGCTCGACTCCCTTGGCGCGAAAGGCGATGCTCAGGGGAATCTCCAGCTGCAGATTCTCGGCGAGAAAGAAGAGGTCTCCGGGCGGCGTCTCCCGGCCGTCCATCTCGCCACGGCCGAGCACCTCGAAGCCGAACCGGCTGTGGTCTCGCAGGTCGATCAGCGGCTGGAAGTGCATGCGCAGGTTGCCTTGCTGCATCATCTCCTGGAACGCGCGCGGTCTGCGGGCCAGGGAGGTCAGCTCGATCCGTTCGGTGCGCGAAAAGGCCTGGGTTTGCATGATCTCGCTGGCGGGTCTCTCCATCAGCAGGCGATAGCCGGCGTCCGCGAAATGCACCAGGTCGCCGTCCTGCACCCGGCACTCTCCGTAGAGGCGGTCGCCGTTGACCGCGGTGCCGTTGGTGCTGCCCAGGTCGCGCAGCCACAAGATGCCCTCCTGGCTGAAGAACTCGGCGTGGCGCTGCGAGCTGTGGCTCGAGTCGAGGCGCAGGTCGGAGCCGAAGTGTCGGCCCACGCTGAAGGGCAGCGGACGCAAGGCGATCCGCCTCCATTCTCCAGAATTCCCGGAAACCTGCTGTAGATACCACTTCGGAGGGAGCATTGAGGGGAGATTCTACCGGGAATGGCGCCCGCGGGGAATTGCTTCGGGCGATCTCTTCGTCCCGATCGGGGGCTTCCGATGTCTGTTTTGCGCCGGGCGGCGAGATCCGAGAGAATGCGGCTCGGTCGGCCGCAACGGCGAGGCTCGGCCGCCGCGACGGAGAGCAACGAGATGCCAGCAGATTTTTCGTCGGAAGCCCTCACCCGGGGCATCCGAGTCCATGTCGTCCCCACCTTCGATCCGCAGCGATCTCGGATCGATTCCGAGCTGTGGTTCTTCCTCTACACGGTGACCATCTCGAACCTGAGCGACACCACGGTGCAGCTCCTGGCCCGGCATTGGATCGTGACCGACGAGAACGGCCGGGTGGAAGAGGTACGGGGTGGAGGGGTCGTGGGAGAGCAGCCGATCCTGGCTCCGGGAGAGGAGTTCACCTACACGTCGGGTTGCCCTCTGAAGACTCCCACGGGGAGCATGAAAGGCTCGTATCGCATGCGCACCGAAGGCGGAGACCCCTTCGACGCGGCGGTGGCGCCTTTTGTCCTCTCCGAGCCCTACGAGGTGAATTGACGCCTCATCGCAGCTGTCGATTGGTGGGCAGGCGGGTGATCCGGACCTGCCGCGAGTCGGCGATGCAGATGGAGCGATCGAGAGTGAGGGGATCGAAAGAATCCAGGACTTTTCCCAGCAGCTTGCCGAGCTCGCGGTCGCCGTAGGCGCCTCCGCGAAACATCAGCAGACCCGGACCTTCCGCGGTGCTGGCGGCGAGCAGAGTCCGCAGATCCTGGGCCACGCTGACCAGCAGGCAGCTGTTCTCGCGTGCGATCCGGAGGAGCTCGAGGTCGCTCGCCCGGTCGAGACCGAGATCGAGGGCATGGATCGCCTGATACCCTTTCGCCGCCAGAACGTCCATCAGACCGCGGGGCAGGGGAAGATCGAGCAGGGCCTTCACGGGGAGCTCTCGTCGGTCACGGGAACCCCGGGCTCGTCGGCCAGGCGGGAGCCGAAGCGCAGGGCTTCTCGCAGGTCGTCGGGCTCGAGAAAAGGATAGGATTCGAGAATGGAAGCATGGGTCTCGCCGGCAGCGAAGAGCCCGAGAAGGCGCGAGACCGGAAAGCGCAGGCCCCGGATACACGGCTTGCCGCCGCAAAGCCCCGAGCGTGTGGTGATTCGGTTCGCTGGCATTCCATGCTCCGCGGAACGGCGAGGGTTTCGAGAGAAGCTCGAACCATGGTAGTGCAAGCGGTAGGGCTCGTCAAAAACCGGGCTCCGTGGCTTCGGGATGAAGTCTCCGGGTACGGATCTCCGGATCTCTGAAAGGGTTTACAGCCATGTCGGACGTCGTCTACAGGTCAAAGGTGAAGATCGAGAGACAGCGCGGACCCCTCCGCCTGGCCTACTTGCCGGCGGAGCGCGAGCCGGTGAGCTTCGGGGTGCACGGCGCGATTGCTCGGCACTACGGAGTCGATCCCGAAGTGGCCGACCCTCACGCCACCACCATCGACTACGTGGTGGCGGCCACCGGCGGGTGACTGGTCGGTACCTTTGGTGGGGCGCTGGAAGCGCGCCACGTCGATGCGAGCCAAGGTCGTCTGGTAGGTGAGGTCTCGGGCGAGGTGGAAACCGAGGAGAAGGTTCTGGTGCTGCGGCGGATCCACGTGGTCTATTCTCTACGGGCCGACGCCTCGCAGCGGGAAACCATCGATCGTGTGTTCGATTTCCACGCACGATTCTGCCCGGTCTACCGCTCCCTGTCGCCGGCCATCGAGATCACCACCGAGTTGCAGCTGCTCCCCGTCACCTGACGCCGGGGGCGAGATCGAACCGAGGCCCAGAGCCGGGAGGGTAGCGTGAGCGCCGAAGTCTCAGAGTCCGAGGAGAAAGTCTCCGAGTCCGTGTCGACCCTGGTCGACCTGATCTGTTCCATCTGCGGAGAACCGCACGATGCCGCGGTGCCCCAGACCTACTGCCGCTCCTGCGGCCGCGCCTTGCTGGCTCGCTACGACCTCGAAGCCGCCGCCGCGGCATTTCGCGAAGGCCGGTACCGGCGACGTCCGGCCTCGATGTGGCGATACGCCGAGGTGCTGCCGGTGAAGAACCCGCGTTCGGTGATCTCTCTGGGCGAAGGCATGACGCCGCTCCTCTGCGCCGATCGGCTGGCGGCGGACCTGGGGATGGAGTGGCTCGTGATCAAGGAAGAAGGGGCGAATCCCACCGGCTCGTTCAAGGCGCGCGGCGTGTCGGCGGCGATCTCCAGGGCCCACGAGCTCGGAGTCACCGATATCGGCATGCCGACGGCGGGCAACGCCGGGGCCGCCCTCGCCGCCTACGCCGCCCGTGCGGGCATCCGGGCCCATGTCGCCATGCCGGTGGACGCGCCCCGGCCGATGATCGACGAGGTCTTGCAGTACGACGCCGAGCTGACCCTGATCGACGGGCTGATCGACGATGCCGGCAAGTGGATCCGAGGTCGCGCCGCCGAACACGGCTGGTTCGACCTCTCCACCCTCAAGGAGCCGTATCGGGTCGAGGGCAAGAAGACCATGGGTTATGAGCTGTGGGAGGAGCTGGGGGGAGAGCTGCCCGACGTGATTCTCTATCCCACGGGGGGCGGCACGGGCCTCATCGGAATGTGGAAGGCTTTTGCCGAGCTCGCCGAGATGGGGCTCGTAGGTAGCCACCGGCCGCGCATGGTGGTGGTGCAGAGCGAGGGTTGTGCCCCGATGGTGCGGGCCTTCGAGGCGGGGCGAACCCGAGCGGAGCCCTGGCAGGGGGCCGACACCCTGGCGCCCGGCATCCGGGTGCCGGTGGCTTTTGCCGACGACCTGATCCTGCGCACGGTGGTCGAGAGCGGCGGCACGGCGGTGGCGCTGCCCGACTCGGAGATCCTCGCCGCGACCCGCCAGATCGCCACCCGGGAGGGGCTCGACGCCGCGCCCGAAGGGGGTGCGACCCTGGCCGCTCTGCGCCGCCTGCTGGCCTCGGGCTGGGTCGATCCCGGAGAGAAAGTCGTGCTCTTCAACACCGGTAGCGGGCTCAAGAATCCCGAGCTGCGCAGAGATTCTTCGACCCTCCAGGCGATCCCCGCGGAATGAGCTGCGAGGGGTAAAAACGGGCCGGCATTCGGGAGGCCCCGTGGTAGACTGACGGTCTCTGACCAGGTTGGGATTCGCGTTCAAGACCCAGGACGACTCTGTCATGCGCATTTTTCTCTCGTCACCTCGCGACGTCACCAATTATCGGGACGCCGCATTGCGTGTCGCCGAGCGACTGAACCGGCAATTCGGTGCCAAGCTCGGCTCCAGTCGCTTCGTGGACGTGGTGGACTGGAGCTCTCATATCGCGGATCTTCAGGATCTTCCGGAATCGGCGATCCTGGAAGAGCTCTCCCTTGAGGAGTGGGATGTCTTCCTCGGCATCGCCTGGCTGGGGTTCGACGGAGTGGCGGCGGCCTCGACCGCGGCGGCTTCGGTCAACGGTCATGGCTCGAGCACCGAGCGGAACTTCGAAATCGCCTTCCACCTATGGAAAGAGCGTTCTCCGCAGCAGTGTTTTCTCTGCCGCTGCATGCGATTGCCGGAAAAGCTCACCGATATCGACGGCCGCGCCCTCGACCGCGTGCATCGCTTCTTCTCGCGTTTCAGCCTGCAAGGGCAGAATCCCGTGCACTACTACGAGTTCGACTCGACCACCGATCTCGAAGAGCATCTCGCCGGCCGTCTGGCGGCGGTGATCGACCGCGTCGACGACGACGGGGATGCCGGACAGCAGACGCCCGCTCCCGTGAGCCCGACGCCCGCTGCCGCTACCACCGTTGCCGAGGCCTCGGCCGCGCCATCCGCCCAGCCTTCGGCCGGGCCACCGTCGGAGGGATCGCGGACCGAGTTCGAGCAGAAGATGGAGCCGGGAAAGGCCTACGAGGTCTCGTTCCTGAGCATCGAAGTGGTGCGCTCGGAGCAGATCCTGGAAGCCGAGAGGGCCCGTGGGGCCGAGGCTCAGGTGCTGTACTCGTCGTTCCGGGAGCTGGTGAAGAATACCGCCGCAGCCTACGGCGGTGAGATCTTCTCCTGGAGCTCCAACGGCGGATTGGTGATCTTCTGGCGGAATCGCAGCTTCGACCATGCGATCATGACCGGGCTGAAAGTGCTGCACAATCTGCCGGTCTTCAACCTCGACACCGAGCAGAACCCGCTCGGCATCAACGTTCGAACGAGCTCCGCCGCCCACGATGCCGTGATCATCTTCCAGATGCCCGCGAGCTCCATCGAGTCGACAGATATCGAGTTCGTGGTTCGGTTGCAGAGCCAGGGCACGGAGCCCGGGGAGCTCAGCATCACCCGGCGCCTCTTCGACCGGGTCGACAATCGGCTCAAGCCTCATTTCAAGTACAAGGGCCGGATCGAAGGAGAGCCGGTCTACACCTGCAAGCTGCCGACTCCCGAAGGCGCTCCGAGCTCCGACGAGCTGGAGGAGCACGTGCGCAAGATCCAGCGGAAGACCGGCCTGATCCAGGACGTGCTCGCCACGCCGTCGGCCTCCCTCGATCTTTCCGCGCTCGACGCCCTGAGCACCGCGGTGGACGAGGCCTACGCTCTGCTCGGGAAGTTCTGCACCTCCCACAGCCGGGTCGACCCCGAATGGCCGGCGGAATTCCTCACCGAGATGGCCAAGGCCACCGCCACGGTGATGGCCGAAGAAGCGGAGACCTGGAAGGCCCTACGCAAGGTCTATGTAGAGGGCAAGTTCTCCGCCGGCAAGGCGCGCAAGCTGGAGGCCCTGGTCCAGGGCGCCTCCCGCAGGCGGTCGCGACCGGTGGTGATCCTCGACAAGCTGGAGCAGCGCTGCCGTTCCCTCGCCGGGGGCACGCCGGGGGAGAAGCCGGTCAGCCTGGACGAAGATCTCGGCAAGAAAATCGAAGCCTTCGTCAAGGCCGACGTGCTCGACAACGAAACCGCCCTCACCGAGCTGCTCCTGCACCACAAGGACCCGCTCCTGGAGTACATCGCTTCCGACCCCAAGGACGAGCACTATCCGGCGTTGCTGCAGAAGCTGTGGGGGATCGCCGATCTCGCCCTGCTCGACGACCTCTTCTCGATCCGTGGCCGGCAGCGGGCCAACGAGCAGAAGATCTTCGAGGTGCTCTCGCGACCGGAGGCGAGAGATCGCCGGTTCCGGGTCGTGCACCAGCTGCTCGGTCTCGGCACCAAGGCGACGGAGGAAGTGCTGCGCGAGACCTTCGGCCAGGCCGGAGTCGAGGCGCAGGAGAACGACTTCCAGATCGCCTGGCGCTGCCTGGTGCTCGGGCATCGGGAGCCCGAGGTACGGGTGCATGCGGCGTTGCAGCTGACGCCCCATTCCATGTGGCAGGTGGTCTCGCATCCGAGCATCCCGGTGCACGCGCTCCTGGCCATCGCCGAGCGGGTGAGCCGGATGGAGGGCGAGGACGCGAAGAAGATCTTCTTCGACTGCATTCGCTCGCGACTGGACTCGGCGGTCGAGTCGTTCAAGACCAAGGAAGAGGTCTCCCTGCTGACCCGGCTGATCCTGATCCTGCTGGAGTTCCCCTTCCTCGTGGAGACCGGCTACTTCGAGCGTTTCGACGATATTCTGCGAAAGTTCCTCGAACGCTCGCAGAAGGCGGGGCTCAAGGTGGAGTACTTCGAGAGCCTGCGCAAGACCCTCGAGGAAGCCCGTGCCAGCTCCGAGGACAAGGGGCCGAGCAAACCGCCGGCCGGGATCAAGAAGCTTCCCCTGACCCTGCAGCGTCGCCTGGCGGGGGAGAGCCGCTACGTCTACTGGTTCGTCTCTCACCCGGACCCGCGCATCGCCACGGAGACCCTGCGGCACGTGGGTCTGCTCAACATCGAACGAGTGTTGCGACTGCGAGAGGTGAATGCGAGCGTGATGTCGGCGGTTCTGCGCAAGCCCGAGCTCTTCACCCGGACCCAGGCGATCGCCGCCGCCCTCAATCATCCGAAGTGTTCCCAAGAATTCTCGACGCGGTACCTCCCCAACATGGCCCGTTCGAGGCAGGGGATCACCGCGCTGCAGAAGATCGTCAACAATCCGTCGGCCAACCCGGTGGTTCGGGCGGCGGCCAAACGAGCGGTTTCCGGTGGCATGCGGGTGTTACGGAATTGAGCCGTAGCTCCGGGCGTCGCGTCACGAGACATACATGATCTACAACAACATTCTGGAAGTGGTCGGACGCACTCCCGTGGTCCGCCTGAATCGGGTCGGAGGCGATGTCGCCGCCGAGCTGTATGGAAAATGCGAGTTCCTGAACCCCGGTGGCTCGGTCAAGGACCGCATCGCCGTGCGCATGGTCGAAGGCCTGGAGAAGGCCGGAAAGATCCGGCCCGGGAAGACGACCCTGATCGAGCCCACCAGCGGCAACACCGGCACCGGTCTGTCGATGGTGGCGGCGGTGAAGGGGTACTGCCAGATCATCACCATGCCGGAGAAGATGAGCCGCGAGAAGCAGATCGCCATGGAGTCGCTGGGCTCGCAGATCATCCGCACGCCGACCGAGGCCGCCCACGACGACCCCGAAAGCCTTCTCGGGGTGGCCAAACGCCTGAACGAGGAGATCGAGGACTCGATCATCCCCGATCAGTACAACAACCCCGACAACCCCCTCGCGCACTACGACACCACCGGTCCCGAGATCTGGGAAGACTTCGGCGATTCCCTCGACCTGGTGGTGATCGGTGCCGGCACCGGCGGCACGATCACCGGTGTGGCGCGCTATCTGAAAGAGAAGAATCCCGACATCCTGATCGTCGGCGTCGATCCGGAAGGCTCGGTCCTCGGCGGCAAGGACGAGGTCAAGACCTACCAGGTGGAGGGCATCGGCTACGACTTCTTCCCCGAGGTGCTCGACCTCGACCTGATCGACGACTGGGTCTATGTCGACGACACCGCCAGCTTTCACGCCGCCCGGCGCCTGATCCGCGAGGAAGGTCTGCTGGTGGGCGGCAGCTCCGGCTCGGCGCTGGTGGGTCTGCTCGAAGCCGTGCGGCGGTTTCCGAAGGTGAAGAAGGCGCTGACGCTCTTTCCCGACTCGATCCGCAACTACATGAGCAAATTCGTCAACGACGAGTGGATGCGGGAGCACGGCTTTCTCGACGAAGGCCCGGAGCCGGGCTGAGCCGCTTCCCCTCTTGCCCATGGCATTTCGGACTCCGCAGCTCGTCGGCCTCCTGGGGCCGCTCCTGCTCTTTCTCGTCCTCGGCTGCAGCGCGGAGGCTCCGGAGTCCTCCGCCTCCTCGCCCGAGGCGCCGAACTCGCAGGAAGCGCCGGAGTCTGCGGTAGCGGTGCGCGACGCCGGAAAGGGCTCGGTACAGCCGGCGCGTACCTCCGGCACCTCCGGCGGAGCTCATCCGGGCGAAGGTTTCACCATCGCGATCGAGCCCCTGCCCGAGCTACCCGCGCCGCCGTTGCCCGAGAAAATCCCTGCCGGCATGCAGAGCTGTGTCGCCTGCCACCGATCGATCGTGGCGGAGTACCTGGCCCACGGCATGGCGGGCAGCGTGGGTCCTCTGGGAGAGCCGCCCACCGGAGAGGTGGTGAACGAGACCTCGGGCCGGATCTACCGCCTCGTCGAAGATGGTGGAGAAGGCTGGATGGAGACCACCTTCGCCGATGGAGGGACCCGGCGCCAGCGCCTGGTGGGGCGGATCGGCGCGGGAATCTTCGATACCTCCTGGGTGACCGAGGAGGTCGATCCCTGGAGCGGCGAGGCCACCGGCCGTCTCTTCTTCGCCCCGGTCGAGACCGTCACGGGATACGGCCACGCCCTCTCTCCCTTCGATCTCGCCGAGAGCTCGCCCGGGCTCGAGATGGAGCTGACCGAGGGGTGCCTGACCTGTCACACCACCGCCGATCTCAGCGCGCTGCCGGGAGCCGCGAAGGCCGCGGAGGGCGAGAATACGAAACACGTGTTTCCTCCCAACGCTCTGGGATCCTGGGCTTTCGACCAGCTGCCCGCCATCGGCTGTGAGGCCTGTCACGGCGACGCGGACGAGCATCTGGCGATCGTGGAAGGGCTCGAGGAGTCCCTCGATACCGGCCTGCCGCGCCTCGCCTCCCTGCCGGCGGGTACCCAGCGCGACGTCTGCTCGCGCTGCCATCTCCAGGGGGAATCACGCTTCGACCTGGTAGACGCCCGGCCGTCCCTCGACCGTCCCCTGGCGGCGCAGATCCCGGCCCTGGTCTCGGATCGGGTCGACGATGATTTCCGCTTCGTGGGTCAGATGGAGCGTCTCGCTCTCTCCCCGTGTTTCCAGGGCACCCCGGAGATGACCTGCAGCACCTGTCACGAGCCCCACACCAGCGCGGCTCGCCAGGGAACGGCCCGTTTCGACGCCACCTGTGCCAGCTGCCACGACTTCTGCTCGCGGCCGGCGTCTCTGCGGGTCGAGGAGGTGACCGGTGATCCGCCCCGCACCGAGGCAGGGTGTGTGGACTGCCACCTGCGTCGTAGCCAGCCCTACGATCTGCCCCACGTGCGCAGCGCCGACCACTACATCCGGCGGCGGATCCCGAAACCGGTCGACGACATTCCCCATCGCCAGTTCGCCGACCGCGAGGGGCCGGTGCGGCTCTACGACGACGGCCGCCTGCAGCCGGTGCTGTCGACCGCGGCGGGCAAACGCTGGCAGGCGGGTATCGAGGCCATCGGCCTGCTGACCATGGGACGGGTGGAAGACGCGGCCGCCCGCTTCGAGACCTTCCCGCCGCCGGGCACCGAGGCGGCCCGTGCCGTCTCCGCACCCGATCCTCTGATGCCGCTGCAGAACCAGGCCGCGTTCCACCAAGCGCGTGCGCTGACCCTGATGGCCACCGGCAAGGTCCAAGAAGCCCTGCGGGCCTTCGACGACGCCGTGCTCCTCGACCCCCTCCAGGCCGGGCCTCGGCTGGGCCGCGCCCGCCTGCGATTCGACCTCGGCGATGTCGAGGGGGCGCTGGTCGATACCCAGGCGGTGATCGACACCTATCCGCGAGCCGAGCAGCCCTGGGATTTTCGCGTGTACATGGCCGAGCGACTCGGCCGTACGGATCTCGCCCTCGGCGCCATGCAGAGGTCGACCCGGATCTGGCCTCCCAACGCCAGCCACTGGTTCAAGCAGGGCCTGCTCCTGCGCCAGCAGGGCAACGAGCAGGCCGCCCGCGAGGCCATCCGTCGCGCTCGCGCCCTGGAGCCCTCCCTCGAGCTGCCGGGGGCCGGGCCGGTCACCGCCCACTGAGCCTTCCTGCAGAGAACGAGCCGAGAGCTACCGGGCACGACCGGTGGCGAGCCAGGCGGCCCAGTCGTCGCGCCCCAGTCGGCGTGCGGCGCGCACGGCCGGCGCGAAATCGTAGGCGACCGCCCGCAGGTCCACCGTCCAGGCGGCATCGGGGGCGTTGCGCTCGAGGCGTGCGTAGCGGGCATGGGGGCTACCGGTCTGCATCGAGTGCGGGTAGGGAAGGTCGTCTTCGTAGGCGGCGAGACCCACGCTGCCCGGGTTCACCACCATCCGCCCGTCGGGCAGGATGACGGCTCTCGGCACGTGGGTGTGACCGCAGACGATCAGGCGCTCGCCGATCGGGCCCTCGCGGTCCAGCCCGGC
>CAZMEL010000127.1:0-20997 GCA_964565225.1 uncultured Thermoanaerobaculia bacterium
TCAGTCGTTCCGGCTACCGAGAAGACCCGCGCGCATCAGGAAGTAGAGCAGGGTGAGGATCGACGAGGCCGCCGCGGCGACGTAGGTCAGAGCGGCCGCATTCAGCACCTTGCTCACTCCTGCGCTCTCCTGGCGACTCACGAAGCCGTGCTCGAAGGCCAGCTTCTTGGCTCTGGCCGAGGCATCGAACTCTACCGGCAGGGTCACCAGCTGGAAGAGCACGACACCGGAGAAGAGCATCGCACCGATACCGACCAGGGCTTGCGACTGGAACAGCATGCCGAACATCATTCCCCAGAGGCCGAAGTTGGAGCCGATACCGGCCACCGGCACGAGCGCGGAGCGGAACCACAGCGGCGCATAGCTACGGGCGTGCTGAATGGCGTGCCCGGCCTCGTGACAGGCGACACCGATGGCGGCCACCGAGGTCGAGGAGTAGACCCCTTCCGAGAGGGCGAGGGTCCGGTTGACCGGGTTGTAGTGGTCGGAGAGAAAACCCGAGCTCCGGACGATATTGACATTGTGAATCCCCGCCCGCTGCAGCATCTGCCGCGCGGCCTCGGCACCGTTGAGGCCCGAGGAGCTGGGAACCCGCGAGTATTTGTTGAAGGCCGACTTCGTCATCATCGAAGCTCCGCCGGACAAGACCAGCGCCGGAAGAGCAACCATCAGCAGGTATAGTGGATCGAACATCCTGACTCCTTTGCATCGTGCGGCGAGAGCTCGCCGCGCACCTTGAACAACAGATTCGCCCACTCCCGATATTCCGATTCGTTTCCGAGACGGCAGATTCTGAGCCTTCAAAAGATGAAGAAACCAGCTACGGGTGATTCGCTCCAGGTCGCCGTAATCGGCGGCGCTTCGTGTGACCCGGCCACCGGGAAGGCGGCCTTCGAGGTCGGCGCGAAGCTCGCCCGGTCCGGCGCGGTCCTGATCTGTGGGGGCCGCGGCGGCGTGATGGAGGCGGCGAGCCGTGGCGCCCGTGCCCACGGCGGCCTGACCGTGGGCATCCTGCCCGGTCCCGATGCCACCGCTTCGGCTCCCAACGAGGCGATTGGGATCCGATTGTTCACGGGCATGGGGCAGGCACGCAATCTCTCGGTAGTGCTCTCCGCGGCAGCGGTGATCGCCGTGGGTGGAGGTTGGGGCACCCTCTCGGAGATCGCCCTGGCCCTGAAACACCGGATCCCGGTGGTATGCCTGCGAAGCTGGGTTCTCGATCCACCCGCGGGCCCCGACCCGCTCCTCTTCAGCGCCGAATCACCCGAGGAGGCCGTGTCTCTTGCGGTTGCTCGGGGGAAGCCAGAACGGCTGGGACGACGTCTCGAGGATTGACGGTGCTCGCCGCCAGCAGAGAGAGGCGGTGCGCCATGGCCCGGTCGATGGTGCGACTCAGGAGCTCGGCCCGACGCGCGAGATCCTCGGCGTCGTGGAGGACGAGCAGGAAATCGCCCTGCTCGAGAACCATCCGCACCGCCGTCAGCTCTCCTTCGACCCCTTCCAGGTCGCTGCGCATGCGGAGAATCTCCGCCCGCGTATCCTTGCCGCGCGGGGCACCCCAATACGCGGCCGCAGCCCGGTCGACCGCCACGCGGGCCTCTTCGAGCGCGGCCTCGGCCTTCTTCTGCGTCGCCAACACCGCTCGGTCGGTCGCAGCCCTCAGCTCCTCGACCTCCTCCTCGGCTGACGCCAGAAGGCCCCGGCCCGCTCCGGGTCGCCAGCTCCAGAACGTTCGAGCGGCCTGCTTCTCGACCTCGACCTCGAGACGTTCGACCCGTTCTTCGGCGGCCGCAAAGACCTCGGGTAAGTAGCGGTCGGCCTGGCGCTCGCGCGCTTGCTCCAGGCTCTGACGGACCGACTCGACACGCTCCACGGACGGCGTGGAGCAACCTCCCACCAGAGCGACCAGAGCGGTCGTGAGAAGAGCGAGCCGCAGAGCCCAGGCGGTTTCACACCGGCTTCCCGCGCCGTTTCCGGCAGACTTGCTCTGCTTCGCCGACTGTTGTTCCATCGAGCGACCTCCTTTCAAGGATTCGGCTCGCCCTCGTGATCAGATTCCTGCACGTGCAGGCCGGAAGAGTGCTCCCGCCTCTCGGACAGGCTCATTATATGGCACAATAGCATATCAATGCCCCCGGCTCCGGCCATCGCTTCCCGGAAACCGAACTGTTGACCGGGCAAACGGCTTCAGCCGTCGACCGCTCGCGGCGGCCGAGGCTTCTCTGGCAGGACCGCCTTGGGCTGGTACTTCTCGAAGCAACGACGGCACCGCGCTTCATAGGATTCCGTGTCGCCCACCTGGACCTGATCTCCACCTCCGGCGATCCGCTGACTGTAATGAGCCGGCGCCCCGCAGCGCACACAGATGGCCTGTACCTTGTCGATGTATTCGGCGGTTGCGAGAATACTCGGCATGGGCCCGAAGGGTTGGCGACGGAAATCCTGGTCGAGCCCTGCGACGATGACTCGTACTCCCGCGTCGGCGAGATCGTTGACCAGCTGGGTGAGGTCGAGATCGAAGAACTGGGCTTCGTCGATCGCCACGACCTGGACACCCCAATGCAGCTTCTCGCGCATTTCCGAGCTGTTGCTCACCGAGGTCGCTTCGAGCTCGCGCTTGTCGCGGGTCACCACCCGGCCACCCTCGGCCCGGGTGTCCGCATCGGGTTTGAAGACCTGCACCCTCTGCCGGGCGATCACCGCCCGCCGCAACCGGCGTACGAGCTCTTCGCTCTTGCCGGAGAACATACCGCCGGTGATCACCTCGATATGTCCAGTCGATCGTTCATTCATGAAACATCTGCTCCGTAGAACACGGATCCGGGCAGGGCCGCGAAGAATTATTCCTGTGAGGCGAAGAGCTGAAGGATCCGCGCCAGGGAGAGCCCGCGCAGAGAGCTCACCACGTGGTCGGCGGCTTCCAGCTCCTGGGCGGAGTAGGTATGTGCCACTCCGAGAGTCGGTAGACCCGTCGCCCGCGCTGCCTCGAGCCCGGCAGGCGAGTCCTCGACCGCGAGCACCTCGTGGGGATGCAACAAACGGTGAGGGAGCGGCGGCACGGAGTTCAGGAGCGACAGCCCCTGCCGGTATCCCTCGGGATCCGGCTTGCCCCGCGTCACGTCTTCCGCAGTCACGAGACACTTGAAGTGGTCTCGAATTCCCAGCTGATCGAGAGCCCCCTCGACTTCATCGCGAAGCGCTCCGCTGACCACCCCCAGGCTCAGCTCGCTGGCCACGGCCTCGGAAATCAGGGCCTCGGCCCCGGGGAAGATGGGGAAACCCTCCCGGTGGATCCGCTGATGATAATAGGTCGACTTTCGCGCGATGAGCCGGGACAAACGCTCCGGAGCGACTTCCTGGCCGGCCCGGCGGAGCACCGCGGTGAAACAGTCCCGATCATCGAAACCGAGATAGCCGGCATAGTACTCCCGTTCGGAGAGGTCGATCCCCTCTTCCCCGAGCACCCTCTGGAAGAGCTCGAGGTGGATCGGCTCGTCGTCCACCAGGACCCCATTGAAATCGAAGAGAATTGCGCGCAACACCCCCAGATCATAACCAATCCGGGAATCGATTGCTGCCCTGGTTTGTTGTTTCCCATGCGGGCATGGTCCCTGGTCCCAAATGTGCTGCGAGCCCTGATCGGGTGCCCTACACGAGCCGGCCCACCGGTTGAAGGGGTTCGTCGTCGCGTGTATTCTTGTCTCGAAAGGAGTCTCTCTCCATGGAAACCACACAAGCTCAGAGCTCGAACCCGCCGGAAGCCGCGGACTCCGCTGTCGACTATCCGGTGGTCCTGACCAAGAAAGCGGTCGATATGGTGAAGATCACCAAGCAGCAAGAAGGGATCGACGAAACGTGCGGCCTCCGGGTCGCGGTTCGAGGCGGTGGCTGCAGCGGCTTCGAATATGCCCTCGATTTCGAGGACGAGGGCCGCGAGAACGACCTCGTCTACGATCAGAGCGGGCTCAAGGTCATGGTCGATCCGATCAGCGCCCGCTACCTCAAGGGTACCGAGATCGACTACGTGCTCGGCGTCGCCGGAACGGGGTTCAAGTTCAACAACCCCAACGCCATGGGCACCTGCGGCTGCGGCTCTTCGTTCACCGTCTGACGCTGGCCTGCCTGGCGCCAGCTCAGCCGGCGTCCGGACAGCTCATTCGAATCCGTCGTTTCGAGGCCCGCTTCTCGGCCAGAGCCAGCTCGCGAAGCGCCTCGTGATCCACGGGCTCCAGCCAGCGCCGGTGTACCTTCGTGGTGCGCTCGATCACCGTTCGCCCCTCCTGATCCTGGCGAATCGACTGGCGAAACGAGCCGAGCTCGTTTTCCGTCACCTTCTCGCTCGCCTTGGGCGGGCACCAATCCGCGGGCAGCTGCAGACGCCAGAGGGAGCGCACCTCCCCCACCGGATACGCGATGGGCTCGCCGGCCGAACGCTCCAGGTCGCGGGTCTCGGGAGTCATCTCCAGGCTGGATAGCTGGAGCGAAATCCGGCGGGAGCCCGCATCCAGGCCGCTGACCCACTGATCGATCTCGAGGGCCAGCGACATCCGTGCCGCGGGCACCTCGGACACCTCTTCCTGCCATCCCACATCGCTGATCTCGGCTCCGGGAAAGAGATTCCCGAACACGCCGATCACGTCTTCCCGGCTCCGCTCTGCCGGCAGACTCTCGATCTGTCGCAGAAAACCGGTAGCGCGCTGCCCTTCGACCTGTAAACCCGCTCGCCCCCGGGCCGAGCCGTCGGCGGCCACCTGCAGGTCGACGGCCAGGTTCGCTCGTTCGTGGTGGGGCAGAGTCGGCGTCCGCACCAGCCGGCCGCCGTCCTCCAGGACCAACAGGGCGTGTTGATCCTGGACGCCCGGATGCAGCCACCGGGCCGTACCCTGGGTCTGGGTCGGGTCGAGGAAGAGAAAACCCTCGCTGACAGGATCTCCCTCCGCGACTTCCACCTCGGACTCCGGCACCGCGACGATCAGGTGATTGAAAGCGCGGGGCGACGGAAACTCCACGTCGATCCGCCGACGCTGATCGAGCAGGATCAGGGCCGGATACGACTCGATGCCCGACGCCGCGAGCAGGTCGATCAACAGCACCGCCTTGTCTTTACAGTCCCCCCACTTCCGCTCCAGCACCTCGCCCGGCTCGGAGGGGCGATACCCACCGATTCCCACTTCTACCGCCGTATACCTGACTTTCTGGCGCAAGAAAGCGAGATGGGCCTCCAGCTTCTCCCGCGGCGACTCTGCGGTCGCGGTGAGCCGGGCGCTCAGCTCCCGGACCTCGGGCGGGCTCCGGGGGAGATCGCGCAGCAGATTGCGGTACCAGGCCGCCACGTCATTCCAGGAGCCGGACCCGCCCCAGCTATAGCGCAGGACCGGCTCCCTCGCCGATCCCCCGGCGGTCAGGGGCCCAGGGTCGAGCTCGTCCAGGCCCTGGCCGGTAATTCGTACGCCACCGTCCAGAGCCTCTACCGAGATTCCCTCCGCAGGCCCGTCGATACGGAATCTCCAGCTCGCATCGCCACCACGGACGGCCACGTGGAGCTTCTCGATCGGGTCGTCCTCCAGCAGATACACGACGTCTGTGGGATGGTAGGGCTGGATGGCGAGGTGATACTCGATCTCGAGCGTAGAGCCGATGGCCAGGCCATCGATCTCCGCCACGTGGTAGAAATCCGAGTCGTAGAAGATCCCCTCTCCCGAATACTCCACCCGGTCCTGCTGCTTGCGTTTCACCTTGCGGCTCTCACCTTCGGAGCTCGTCACCACGGCGTCGAACGACTCGAGCGTTCGATTGGTATTCAGGGCGATCGAATATTTCGCCCAGCGTTCGAGATCGCCATCGGTCTCCATGCGGACTCGCAGGCGATGCTGCTCCTCCACGTCGCCCCCGGGCAGCAGCTGCACCTCGATCGACTTTTCCAGCCAGGTGGCCGCTTCACTCGCAGCCGCTCCGACCATCCACGCCAGCCCCGAGGACAGGGCCAGCACCGCCGACGTCGTTCCCCTCCAATGCCTCGATTGCATGCTTCGTCTCCTCTTCGTCACCCGATCCATCGGAATCGCCCCTCGAAAGAATACACATCCCTCGTCCGAGCACGACCGTTTTCGAACCCTCATGCGAAAAACCCCGCCGAACGGACCTTCTCTCGGCTCGGCGTTTTCGCCTCGAATCCCTGTGCTACGCTCGAATCATCCAGAAGATTCAGCAGGAGAAACGCCCGATGAGACTCGGCATCGCGTTGGCGACCACCTTCCTCCTATTCACTCCTCCCGGCTCGGCAGCCGGCGATGCTTCGCACCTGGTGGCAGCCTTGCTCGGCCCGACTCCCATGGCCGACGATCTGCGCCAGCTGACCGACGAGATCGGCGGTCGCCCTACGGGCTCTGGAGCCAACCTCGAAGCCGTGGAATGGAGCCTCGAGAAATTTCGTGAGGCCGGGGTCGATGCGCGCCGAGAAGCCTTCGAGATGCCTGCCCACTGGCTGGAGATCTCGACCGCCGCCCGGGTCACCGGCGAGGGGCTCTCCTTCACGCCCCGGGTCGCCGCCATGCCCTTCTCCACCGGTACCCCGCCCGAGGGGCTGAGGGCTGCACTGGTCGACGGCGGCCGCGGTGAGGAACAGGACTTCACCCGGCTCGGGACCCGCGCGAGAGATGCGTTCCTGCTCGTCGAGACCGACGAGCTGGTCGATCTACCCGGGCTCTTCGCGGAATATGCCGCCGCATATGCCATCGAGGCCCGGGCCTTCGCGGCAGGAGTGGCCGGCGTGGTGTACATGGGCTCGCGCTCACGCGACGTGCTCTACCGCCACAACGCCTCCCGTGGACCCGACAATCGACACCCGATGCTGGTCATGGAACGCAACGCGGCGTCCCGCAGCTTCCGCCTCCTGCGCCAAGGTCACGAGCTCGAGCTCTGGATCGACCTCCGGATCGATGCCGGTGGCCCGTACGAGACCTACAACGTGATCGGCGAGATCAAGGGTTCGGCCGAGCCCGAGGAATTCGTAGTCCTCGGCGCTCACCTCGACTCCTGGGGGATGGGCACCGGTGCCCTCGACAACGGCTGCAACGTGGTCATGTTGATCGATATCGCCCGGCAGATGAAACGCCTCGGGATCGTTCCTCGACGCACCCTTCGCTTCGCCCTCTGGAACGGTGAGGAGCAGGGGTTTCGCGGCTCCCTGGGGTACGTGCGTCGCCACCGCGATTCCCTCGACCGGCATGTCATGGCTTCGTCGTTCGATATCGGCAGCGGCCCGATTCGCGGCTTCTTCACCGGCGGCCGGCCGGAGGTTCTGCGCGCCACCATCCGGGCCCTGGAGCCGGTGGCCGGCCTCGGCCCCTTCACCCATTTCGACACCCCGCTGGTGGGAACCGACAACTTCGACTTCATGATGGAAGGAATCGGCAATCTGGTGGCGGCCCAGGAGTCGGCCAACTATGGCCCCAACTACCATGCCCGGACCGACACTTTCGACAAGGTCGATCTCGAGCAAATGCGGATCAATGCCGCCATCACCGCCGCCGTGGCCCTCGGCTTCGCCAACATGGAGGTCGACTGGACTCGCCAGAGCCGGGAAGAGCTCGAGGCCCTGATCGAATCCACCCGCCTCGGTGAAGACATGCGGACCTTCGGGGCCTGGGCCGACTGGGAGTCCGGCACCCGGGGCCGATCTCCGAATCGCTGAGAGGTCATCCCGGCTCCCGAGCTGGACCGGAAGACTCCTCTGCCGCCCTGGCTTCTCGCCGCAGAGCCAGCAGGTTCTTCCGGTAGAGAGGCTCCAGCGGGTCGAGGAAAACGGCTCTCTCCAGCGCTTCCTCGGCCGCTGCCCGGTCGCCTTCGAGATAGAGCACGTTGGAGAGAAAGTGCAAGGGCTCGCTGGCGTCGGGCGCCAGCACCGACGCGCGATGTAGGAGCTCCATCGCCTCTTCCGGCCTCGACCGCGCCAGGCTCCTGGCCTCGGCCAGCAGGCCTTCCACTTCTTCCGATAGCGGCGCCCGTCGCTGCTTTCCGTATCTCGCCAGGCGCTCCAGAGCCCGCCGATGCTCGGGGTTGAGCACGACGGCCCGGGCGTATTCGTCGCGAGCCTCTTGCTCTCGCCCGTACCATTCCAGCTCCTGGGCGAGAGAAAACCGCGCCGCGGCGGCCATCTGGAAGTCGGTTTCCCGGAGCAGAGACCGGGGCGTCTCCCAGATCGAGGCTCCCACCGCCAGCCCGACGACCAGCAGAGCCGGTACCCACTTCCGTTGGCGGATCCGCTCCCAGATCCACTGCCAGGCCAGGGCCGCGAAGAGGAGAAGCACGAGAGCCGCCGGCTGCCGGAGCCTCCCCAGGACGTAGAAGAGAATCGTACCTCCGGCGTAGGTCCCCAACAGGAGATAGAGCAGGAAACACTGGCGTGCCCGGCCCAGGCCGAGGAAGAAACCGAAAGCGGCCCAGGGAAAGAGCCAGTGCCACTGGCCGAACGCCCACCGCAGCCGGACATTTTCTCGCCGAGCCATGGCGAAGCTGAGATTGTTGGGAATCTCCTCGGCCGCGAAAAATGCACGAGTCTTCGCCCCCAGCCGGTGCAGGAACGCCCCCGGATGCCGACGAATGTCGGCCAGCGCCTCGGCGAGCAGATTTACCGGCTCCGGGTTGCCGTCACGCGCCTTCACCTCGAAGTAGTAGGGCGATGGCCCCGCGCTGGTTCCCGCAGCGTCGTGTACGTTGCCGAGAAAAAAGATGTAGGGGCCGTTGGAAGAGAGGAACGCCGGTCCGCTGCCGCCGGCATTGTTGACGGCGACCACCGGCACCAGCGGCAGAATCAGGCCCAGGGTCGCCCAGCGGGCAGCGGCGAGAGGGAGCCCTCGCCCCTTGCGGTCCCAGACCAGCCAGGCGATGGCCGGGACGGCGAAGGCCAGTACGGTAGGCCGCATCAACACGCCGAGTCCGAGACAGAGGCCGGCGGCGAAGTCGAAAATCCGCGTGCGGTGCTCCGAGGCGAGAAGCAGCAGCCAGAGCGCGAGGGTGAGCAAGGTGGTCAATAGACTCGCCCGCAAGTACGTCGACTCGTAGAAGACCCACGGGCCGTAGATGGCCGCTCCCAGGCCTGCGAGCAGCGCCGGTCCGGGAAAAACGAAGCGCTGGGCGATCCAGAACAACACGACACAGGTGAACGCGCCGGCCAAGCCCTGGGCCAGGCGCACCCGGTCGGGCTCGAATCCCGAGATCCGGTACCAGCCGGCGATCCAGTAGGGATAGAGAGGCGCCTGGGGAAAAACTCCAGGAGATCTTGCCGCCCAGTAGGCGAATTCGTGGCCGCTGCGGGAGTAATCGAACCTCTCACCCCGCACGATGGAGGCTGCCCAGGCATCGAAGACCACCTGATCATCGAGCCGATTCTTGATTCGCTCGAACTTCGGATAGGCTTCGATGCCGTCGAGATACGAGAGCCGAACCCAGAGCGCCACCGCAAGAATCAAGAGCGGAGGCCCCCATCGGCCCATGCGCGGGAACCACATGATCAATTCCAACTCCTCGCCCGAGCGTCTAGAGCCCGCACCACGCAGAGCGACGCCAACCTTCGATCTCACCCCGTGGCTGGCAGCCGTGCTCGCCCTGATCAGCGTAGCGCAGATCTGGGATGCCGGCCGCGCTTTCTCCGGGATCGATTTCTACCAGTTCTGGGTCGGCGCCCGGGTCGCCGGTCGCCCCGGTCTCGAGAATTTCTACGACCCCGAGACCGGCCAGCGCCTGGGGCGGGAGTTCCTGCAGCGCGCCCATGTCGAAGAAGAGTCCGCCCTGCGCCGCGCGGTGGCCCAGCAGAGACCACGGCTCGATCTCTTCTCCACGCCGTTCCTCTACACCACGTTTCGGCTCTTCGCCCTGGGGGCCTACGACCAGGACTACCAGCGCTTTCGTTTCGTCAGTCTCGCTTGCCTGGTCGGCTCGCTGCTGGTGCTCGGCCGTTTCCTCGGTCTGCCTCCGCCCTCCATCTGGCTCTCCCTCATCGCCTTCACCGTGGCGTTCCAGCCCTTGCGGGCCGATATCCGCGCGGCCAATGTGAACCAGCTGCAGCTCGCCGGAGCCGTGCTCTTCCTCTGGCTGCAGACTCGACCGGGCCACCGCTCTCGACTTCTTGCGGGTTTCGTGCTCGGTCTGTTGACGGCCTTCAAGCCCAACCTCGCGATCGTGGTCGCCCTGCTCGGGATCTCGTGGCTCTTCGAGCGACGATTCGGCGAGCTCTTGCGCATCGCGGCAGGCTCCGTCGTAGGAGCGTCGACTGCGGTACTGGTGAGCTCGTGGACCTTCGGCTCCGCCATGTCCTGGGTGCAGTGGATCGAGAAGCTGCGCGCGATTCCCCCTTCGATCCTGCCTCTCGAATGGGGCAACTTCGGGATCGTCCGCCTGGTGATGGAGAGCACCGGCCGAGAGCTGGCGACTCCACTCACGGTCGTGCTGGTGGGCCTGGCGATCGGCGCCCTGGCCCTCGCCTACCGCCCGCTAGCCAAGGACCGTCTTCCGACTCCGGAAGACCGGTCGCTGCTCGCCCTGCGCGATACCGTAGGATTCGGTGTGGCGACCCTGGTCACCTTCCTCTCCTCCCCCCTGGTCTGGCAGCACTACCTGGTGCTGGCGATCCCGGCCATCCTCGTGCTCTGGAGCCCCCGGTTTCCTTCCTCCGCCTGGCCCGGGACTCGGGGTGCGTTGGTGCTCTTCGCCTGGTCCGCCATCGCCATCAGCCCCTTCACCATTCTCTTCGGTGTCACCGACCTGATGCAGCAGGCTCTCCTGGTGAATCTCGGCCTCGGCCTGCTCCTGGCTCTCCTGCTCTGGCGCCAGCTCGAGCTCGCCCGATTCCGGCCCTGACCTCCGGCTCGGGCTTCCGCGACGGGCTCAGTCTTCGACCACCACGGATTCCAGAGGCCCCCGGAACCGCACCACGAGGCGGATCATCAAGAGCAGGGCCGCCGAGGCCAGGCCTCCGGTCAGCCCCCACCAGAGGCCCGGAGCACCCAGGCCCCGGTGAAAGGCCATGCTCCAGCCCAGCGGCAGGCCGAGACACCAGAACCCGACCAGCGCGATCAGCGCGGGCACCTTGGTGTCGGCCGAGCCGCGCAGGGCTCCGCCCGCCACTACCTGGATGCCGTCGACGATCTGGAAGACCGCGGCGATCGGGATCAGGGTCACGGCGATGGCCAGCACCCCTTCCTCCGGCGTGTAGAGACGGCTCAGAGGCCGGGGAAAGTACCAGAACGTCAGGGCCGAGCAGACCATTGTCAGGGTGCCGATGAACAGACACACGACCGCCGAACGCCTCGCCCCCTGCGGATCCCCTCGACCGATCGCGTTGCCCACCCGGGTCGCCGCCGCACCGGCGATTCCCAGAGGCACCATGAAGGTCATAGAAGCCAGGTTGATCGCGATCTGGTGTGCCGCCAGCTCCCTCGGTCCGAGGCTTCCCATCATCACCGTCACGGCGACGAAGAGCCAGGCTTCGAGCGCCATGTGAAATCCACTCGGGATTCCGATCTTCAGAACCTGGACGTAGCCGCGGCGCAACCAGACCTGCGGATAATGATGAAAATACCGCCGAAACACCGACCAGCCGGCCCAGAAGAGAATGAGCAGCATGAAGGCACGCGAGATGGAAGTTGCCAGGCCCGATCCCAGGACGCCGAGTGCCGGGAAACCGAAGTTGCCGAAGATCAGCGCATAGTTCGCCAGGCCGTTGGCCAGATTCGCCACCACGATGGCGAGAACCGCCGGCCGCACCAGGCTCATGGCCTGCAGAGTCTGCCGACCCGCGACGAATAGAAGGAAGAAAACCGTGGCCGGAATCAGCGCCCGAATATAGTCGCGGGTCGGCTCGACGATCGACTCGTCCTGCCCGGACCAGACCAGGAAACCTTCGATCCACCACATCGAGAGGCCGATGGGTATCGAGAGCACCAGGGCGAGCATCAACCCTTGTTGCAGGCGGGTTCCCACACGTCGATGGTCGCCGGCACCGAACGCCTGCGCCACCAGCGGGTCGAGGGCCATCAGAACCCCCATCGGAAAGATCGAGAATCCCATCCCCAGGCCATGGCCCAGAGCCCCCGCCGCCAGAGCTCGCTCCGAGACCCGCCCCAGCATCATCGTGTCGACAACCCCCATGAACATCATCCCGACCTGCACCAGGACGACCGGCGCCGCCAGCCGGATCACCGCGGTGATCTCCCGGCGTAGGGGCCGCGAGCCTCGATCGATGTCTTGAGCATTCACCAGGGTATTTCTCCCGTACAAGGGGCTGGGAGGCTATCCCCGAGCCCTCGTCGAGGTCAAACGACGAGGAAGGATCGTTGCCCTGCAGCCTGTTCGCAAGCCGCTTCACCAGAGAGAAATTCGTCCGATTGCCTTGACATGTGGAGAATAGGCATTTATTCTACCGACCGGTTAGTAGAGATCTCTGGAATCCGGGAAAACGACCCGACTTCGATCCCTACCCGACCCGAGCCGATGAAAATGTGAGGATTTTCCTGGACTTCAAGAGGCATTCTCATCGGATGGTGCTCGCTTCCACGGTATACTGGTCCCAGAAATTCTGAACCCAGCGTCTGCACGAGCAATCGACCCAGACTTTCCGTCGCTCCTAGCCTCGACGACTATCGAACCTTTCAGCATGCCTACTTACCAAAAGCCACCCACCGTCAACGATGATGCCCGCGCGCAGGACATCTATCGCGAAGCCGCCAGAATCATTTCCGACAAGGGATTCGACGCCACCTCGATGGGAGACATCGCGGAAACCGTCGACCTGACCAAGGGCGGTCTCTACTACTACATCAAGGGCAAGAAGGCGCTTCTCTTCGCCATCATGAATTTCGCCCTCGACCTGCTCGAGGAACGGGTGGTCTCGATTGCCCGGGAAGAAGGCGATCCAAGCTCCCGTTTGTCGAAGCTGCTCTCGGGTTACGTTCGGCTGGTTCTCGAAGAGCCGAGCTCGATGGCGATTCTGGTCAACGAAGACGAGAAGCTCGACCCCTCTTACCGCCCCCGGATCATGGAACGGAAGCGAGCCTATACCGACTTCCTGCGCGACTCGATCGCCGCCGTGATCTCCGGCGACGGACGCGCCTCCAGTCTCGACCCCACCATAGCCGCTTTCAGCGTGCTCGGTCTGGTTCACGGCGCGCTCCACGGTCACAAGACGGAGCGCAGCGAGCTGAGCGAGACCGAAATCATCGCCCAGATCAACCAGCTGGTCTTGCAAGGCCTCGCCTGAGGCCTCTTCCGGGCCCCCTATCTTCTGTACCGCTCGGCGGGAGAGGGGGAACCAGAGGCGGCTCGGTCGATGGACCGGTTCCGACTCCCCCTCTCGGCGGGAGAAGGGGCCGGGGGTTGAGGACCATTCCATATCTAGTAGTGCACGAAGCTGCCGACTACAACATGTAGAGGCACTCTCCGTCTCACGGCGCTGACTGCCTCTTCGCGGGACCCCTTACCACAAAGCTCGACCGTTGGAATGTTTCACGTGAATCATTTTCGAACGGCTCGAAAATCCCAAGAAATCCAAAGGGAAACCCACAGGCCGAAGATCCCTACCTGATTTTCAGGGCTGAAATCCACGCGTGTAGAAGCGAAGGGGGAACGACCCGTCCAGAAGCCCGATCTTCTCTGCATCCTCCTGCCTCATATAGATCGAAATCTAGAATTTGTCTTTTCAAAACTTTTTTCTTGGGTGGCTGAATTCACTGCCGAGCTGTAGAGCTGGTACCGTTGGCAAGAGGAGTTGGAACACCTTCGACGAGCCTGGAGAGACCCATTGCCAACGAAAATCGCCACCATCGGCGCCTGCCTTTTCCTGCTGGCGAGCCCCTCTTTCTCCGAGGAGCTCTTTCACACTCGCCCGAGTTGCTGGCAGGAGCCGAGGATCCACTCGGCTCCCGATCTGCATCCGGAGCCCGACCTTCTCCGCATCTCCGGATCGCTGGAAACGGCCGTGCTCTCTCCCAATGGAGCCTACGGTTTCGCGATGCGAGAGACCGAGGGCGACGCCGAGAATCCTCGCCGGGCGATCGTCGAGATCTCTGTCGAGCGCCCTTATCTGTTACAGGCCGCGATGCCGAACGCTCGTTCCGTCGAGCCTCCGAAGTGGGTCAACGAAAAGCTCCTCTACCTGAGGGTCTGGTGGGGACGAGTCGCGGGCACCGACTATCTGCTCGACGTCGAAGCCGAAAGATTCGTTCTCGGAGAAGGATTCAACTACGGCGGCATCGCCTACCAGCAGTTCCAGCAGTGCAAGGAACCGGAGTGGAAAGACACCGAGACTTGCGCCTGTTTCCCCGAGGCTCCTCCGGGCTGGCGCCCGACACCTCTCATCGATCACCAGCAGGAATAGCCTCCCGGCACCAAGCCCCGTCGACCCATCTCCCCCCTCTATCAGGGAACGATCGACTCCGCCGATTCCGGTGGGCAGGCTCTTCGATCGTTGATTCCGCTATAGTGCAATTTCTGTCGAGGCTCTTGCCGGTCCGCCGCCCATCACACGGGGGCTCTTTTTCGACTCGTTCTGCCATCCCGAGAAAAAATTCAGCTGAGCCCTTCTCTTCCTCTCGCTCGTGCGGCGAGAGAGGAATCGACCTGAGACTTCGGGACGAGCGCTGTTTTCTGGTACGCTCTGTCTATCGGCAAACGGAGTCGAAGTCACCCATCGATCTCTTCGACTTCCGACGACTCCGATTTTCTCCTCGAAGCCAAAAATAAACTATAGCGAATTTTCATTCACCGTCAATCCTCCTCAGAGAGACATGACGAAAAGCGACGACATTGGCCCGATCATTCGCCAACGACGCAAGGCCCTCGGCCTGAGCCTGGAATCCCTCGCCAAAAAGAGCGGGGTGAGCAGCACAATGCTCTCGGAAGTCGAGCGCTCCCTCAAGAACCCCACCGTGAAGCTGGCGAACCAGATCGCCAGGGCTCTCGACTGCACCTTGACCGATCTACTCTCCGATTCCGAAAGCTCCCCGGTATCCATCACCCGGGCTCGGGACCTCCGGACGTACGTCGATCCGACCCGCGGAATCGAACGCACCAGCCAGCGCTCCGACCTGCTGCAACGCAACCTGGAGCTCGCGTGGTACACCATTCCCCCCGGCCAGTCGACCGGGAAGTTGGGACCCAATCGAGCCGGCTCGATCGAGCAGATCCTCGTGCTCTCGGGAGACCTGCTCGTGGTTCTCGGGGGCACCGAGCACCGGCTGAGCCCGGGAGACTCCGTGACCTACGGAGCTCAGACCACCGACTATGGGAACGAGTCCCGAACCGACCCGTGTACGTTCTTGTTGCTCAGCGATTCTTCGGGCGTCGGCTGAAAGGAGTGGCCTCAGCCTCCGGTGAACATCTCCTGCCGCTTGTAGCCGGAGGGAGGCTCGAAAGCATCCGGGTCGATGGTCTCGCGACGGGCGGAACGAAGCTCGGACTCTCCTACGAGAGAGCCGTCTTCACCGAATTCCCGGGTCACGACCGGAAACCCATCGATCTCCCGCAATCCCATGATCGGGCCCGCGGCGAGTCCACTCAGACCACCGCCGAAACCACCGCCGGATTGGGGGAGGCTGTGGATCAGATCCGAGAAGAAGTCGGCCATGTCTTCGAAGGCAGCCGCCACATCGGCGCCACCCTCGACGTTGCTCCAGTCGGTCACCCATAGCTCGCTGCGCTTCCTGCCGGCTTCCATGACCTCGTACTTCGTGCAGGGATAGCCGTTCTTCGTGGCTCTCTCCCCGGTCTTGCGAAACTCCAGGGACGGCTTCTCCTGCTCGGCAGCCGGCGGCGGCATGCGCTCTTGCAAGAGCTTTTCCATCATCGCCCGCTGTTTCTCGGGAATATTCGCCATCGCCTCTTCGATCTGGCTCATGGCCGAGCTGACCTGGCTGGCCATGGCTTTCACCGCTTCCTCGTCGATTTTCATGTAGGTCTGGCTCGCGTGCTGGATCACCAGCATCTCGCGGGGCACTCCCCGGTAGACCATGGAGTCCGGCGAACCCTGCGCCTGGGGAATGCTCATGGTCAGGTTCTTGCCCTCGGCACGAATCTCGATTGGCTCCGAGCGAGGCTCTTCCTGGGTGTGATCGGTCGTCTCTACCTCGAAGACCACCCCGGCCATTGCCGGACCGGCCAGGATCCACAGAGTCAGAGTCGAGACTAGAGGCAGCAGGATCGAACGTCTCATGATCGAGTTCTCCTCGGTTGATTCAGCCGCAGAACATATCAGCTCGTAGATCGGCTCGCATCGGGCCGGGTGTGCAAAGTGGTAGGATGCGCTTCGATCCTCTGGAGAGAGAATTGTCCAAACCCACCGATGTCACCGAGCTCCTGATCGCCTATCGCGACGGCGAGAAAGACGCCTTCGACCGCCTGCTGCCGATGGTCTACGACGACCTCCGACGGATCGCACGTAGGCAGCTCGGGAGGTCCAGGAACCAGACTCTGAGCACCACCGGCCTGGTCCACGAGTCGTATCTGAAAATCGTCGACCAGACCCGGGTCAACTGGCAGGACCGAGGGCATTTTCTCGCCATCTCGGCGCGCGCCATGCGCCAGGTGATCATCACCTACGCGCGGCGCCGTGGAGCGTTGAAACGTGGCGGTGGAGAGCGGGCCGTGACCCTCGACGAGAACCGGATCGCCATCGCCGACCAGGCCGAACGCCTGCTCGCCCTCGACCAGGCCCTCGAGAGGCTGGGTGAACGCAACGAGCGCCTCGCCAAGGTGGTGGAGTGTCGCTTCTTCGCCGGATTGAGCGAAGAAGAAACGGCCGAAGCCCTCGGCGTGTCTCTGCGCACCGCTCAGCGCGACTGGATGCGCGCCCGCGCCTGGCTCAAACAAGAGCTCGAAGGCTGACCCGAAGCCCACACGACCACACATGCAGACGCGGTACCTCGCTGCCTTTCTCGGCATGCTACTGCCGGCTCTCTTCTACCTCGTACCCTTCAGCCGGTACGGAGAGCTGCCCTACAACGACTACTACGGTGTGATCGCAACGATCAGCCACGGCGACGGCGAGCTCCAATCGGATCCGATGGCGTGGCTCACGCTCAAGTCCAACGAGCACTCGGTGCTCCTGCCCGGCCTGATCTATGCCGCCAATATCGCCTGGTTCGACGGTGACAACCGCGGCCTGTCGGCCGCGGCGCTCGTCTTCATGACGTTGACCTTCGCCTGCGTCTGGTGCTGCCTACCCAGGTCTTGGCGTAGCTCCGAGTCGAGCTGTTTCCTCACCGCCCTGGCGGTGGCCTGGTTCGTCTTCACTCCGGTCACCTCTCATAACGTGGTGATGGGCTTCAGCGGCGTGATGTGGTTTCTGGCCAACGTGTTCGCCACGTCTTCCTTCTACACCTTGTACCAGGCCAGCCGGCACGACCGCCCCACGTGGGCCTGGCTGCTGGTGCCCGTCGGCCTGCTGGCCGCCTTCACCTACAGCACCAACCTCGCCATGTGGCCGGCCCTGGGAATCGGTTGGTGGCTGCTCGGTGCCGACCGCAGGACTCTGCCGCCCCTTCTCACCGGAGTGATCCTCGCCATCGGCGCACACTTGGCGTTGCGCGCCGAGGTCGGTGATCCCGCTTCCAGCCCGGTGGACATCCCGATCTTCCTCCTCGGGTATCTCGGTATGCCCTACTCCCGAGACCTGGACGTCGCGCGTAGCCTCGGGGCTCTCGCCGTGCTCTCGGCCTTGGTGCTCTCCTGGCGAGCCCTCCGTGCCTCTGCGGAGTTGAAGCGACGCATGGCCCCCTGGGTGATGCTGGCCGTTTTCGGCATCAGCGCCGGCCTCGGTACGGCCACGGCACGAGCCGGCAATCCCGAGACTGCCACCTCCACCCGATATGCGACACTCGCGGCGTTCGTCTGGCTCGGGCTACTAGTGGGCGGGCTGCTGCTCGGCGAGGCAGCAACATGGGGACCGCGCCGCAAGACGAAGATCGTCGTCGCTTTCGTTTTCACCGCCGCCGTGGTCGCCCTGCCGACCTATCTCCAGGGCCGCAGACTGATGAACGCCCGCCTACTCCGTGCCGACGCTCAAGCCGAGGCGGCCCTGGCCCTCCGACTGGGAATCGACCACAGAAAGAGTCTGGCCCCACTCTCGCCGTGGACCGACCGCGTGCTCGCGTCCCGGGCTTTTCTCCAGGCTTCGGGACACGTTCCCTTCGATCGGCCCGATCTACGGGGCACCCCGGCCACGGAGCTGGGACTCCGGATCGACCCGAAGGCCGAGGCAGTGCCCCAGACTTCGGTACACCTCGAACGGATCCAGCGTCGGCCCGATGGATCTCTACGGCTCAGCGGGTGGGCTCGCGATCCGTTCGACGGCGTTCTGCTGCTGGATAGAGACCTCGCCCTGCGCGGCGAGACCGCTTTCGGCATCGCTGTTGCGGGCATTCCGAGGAACGACCCGGAGCGACGACCCTGGGTCGCATTGCTGGCGCGGCCCTGCAGCAGCCGCAAGCTGCCTTCTCTCTATGCGAGACAAGGGAAAGAGCTTCGCCCCGTCGCCCTCGAGCGTCAGCAGAAACGCAGGCTGCGGAAGCTGCGAGCGCGGATCTGTAGCTCCACGGATCCCCTCAGACCTCTACAGAAGGTAGGAAACGAGGCGGGCGGCGATGCCGGGTAGCCTGCTCGAAGGCGAAGGCGATTCGTAGCAGAGCGGGCTCGCTCCAGGCCCGACCGAAGAACGAGATTCCCACCGGCAGGCCCGAGACATAGCCGGCCGGCACGGTGATGTTCGGATAGCCCGATTGCGCTGCCGGGCTCGAGCTACCGCCACCGAAATGGTCTCCATTGACCAGGTCGATCAACCACGCCGGGCCTCCCGTGGGACCTACGAGCGCGTCGAGGGAGTGGTCGGCCATGGCCTTGTCGATCCCGTCGTCCTGGGTCAGACGGCGCACGGTCTCCAGGGCGCGGCGGTACTCGGGAGAGCTCAAGGGTCCCTTCGCCTCGGCCTTGAGGAAGATCTCCTGCCCGAAATGCGGCATCTCGACGTCGCGATTGGCCTCGTTGAAGGCGATGAGCCCGGCCAGGTCCCGGATCTCCACCTCGGAGCCGAGAGTGGCGAGATAGGCTTCGATACCGGCCTTGAACTCGTAGAGGAGCACGTCGTAGGCCGACGAATCACCGGGGGCGAGCCGAGGAAGCTCTACCTCGTCGACGACCTCCGCCCCTTCCGAACGCATCGCCTCGAGGGCCTCTTCCAACACCCGGTCGACCTCGGGAAGGAATCCGAAGAACTGGCGAACGACGCCGATTCTCGCTCCGCGCAACCCCGCGGCATCGAGAAACCGTGTGTAGTCCGGGTGCAGGTTCTCGGCGCTCGCCGCGGTGGCCGTATCGGCCGGGTCGACCCCGACGAGAGCCCCGAGCAGAACCGCGGCATCGCGCACGGTGCGGGTCATCGGACCGGCGGTGTCCTGGGTGTGGGAAATGGGGATGATCGCCGTGCGGCTCACCAATCCCACCGTGGGCTTGATCCCCACCAGGCCGTTGGAAGAGGAAGGGCAGACGATGGAGCCGTTGGTCTCGGTGCCGATGGCCGCGGCGGTCAGATTCGCCGAGGTCGCCGCCCCCGAGCCGGAGCTCGAGCCACAGGCGGAGCGATCCAGTGCGTAGGGATTCCGGCACAGGCCACCGCGAGCGCTCCAACCCGATGACGAGTGCTCGGAACGGAAGTTCGCCCACTCGCTGAGGTTGGCCTTCCCCAGGAGCACCGCGCCGGCCTCTCGCAGACGCCGAGCCACGAAGGAGTCCTGGGGTGGTTTCGCCCCTTCCAGGGCCTTGGAGCCCGCGGTGGTCTCGGTGTTGTCGGCGGTGGCGATGTTGTCCTTGAGCAGAATCGGAATGCCGTGCAGAGGCCCTCTCGGTCCCTGCTCCTTCCGTTCCCGGTCGAGCGCCTCGGCGATCTCCAGAGCCTGCGGATTGGTCTCGATCACCGAATGCAGCCGAGGGTCGACCTCTTCGATCCGGCGCAAATAGAGCTCGACGATCTCCCGCGCGGTCCTCTGCCCGGACGACATGGCTTCACCGAGCTCTTCGAAGGTGGCCTCCTCGAGCTCGAAGGCCGAGGCTCCGCTCTCTTCACCACCGGCGCTCGGCCGGATCACCGGAGCCGACGAAGGCGGCTCTTCTACCTTGCAACCGGCAAGGGCCAGCGAGGCGGCCGCCAGGGTCGCTCCGCCGAGCAGCTCTCGACGGTCGAGAGAGCTCGACTCGGCGGCTCGGATCTCGGACGGGGTCTCGCGACGAGGATCTTTCAAGGTCGACTCCTTTCCAGCTCCGGCTGCGAGCTCCACTCCCACGGCCCCAGCGGCATGGTCTTCTTGGTCGAAAGTCTTCAGGCTCGGGATTCGGCCCGGGCCCATCGAGCCAGACGCTCGAGAGCGTCCGTGCGGTGCTTCAGGCTGGGGGTCTTGCCCTGGAACATTCTGTCACGGCCACCGCCTCGGGCACCGAGGCTCTCGGCAACCTCGCGACCCCCGGCGATCACGTCGCCGGGCCAGGCGTCGCCGACGGCCACCACGAAGCTCCGGTCCCCGTCGTGGTGCTCGGCGGTGAGGAATACGACACCGCCGAAACCCTCGGCCGTGAGCGTCCGGGCCACCTGCTGCAGCAACCCCAAGTCGACCCCTTCGAAGTGGGCTTCGACCAGGGCCAGCTCGTCTCCAGCCGCCTGCAGCCGCAGCTCGCGCGCCAGAGACCGAGCGAGGCGCGTCCGAGTGGCCTTGAGCTCTCGTTCGGATTCTTTCAGCTGCTCGAGCTTGAGCCCCGCGACCACGGCCAGCTGGTCGTCCCGGGTTCCCAGGAGCTGCCGCAGCTCGGCGGCCCGCTTCTCGTGATCTCCCAGCCGACGCCGCACCCGGCCACCGGCGACCCAGTGCAGCCGAGTCCCCTTGCCACCGCGGCAGGACTCGGTACCCAGAAGCTTGAGGCTCTCGATCTCGCTGGTGTTTCGCAGATGTGTGCCGCCACAGG
>CAZMEL010000128.1:0-20835 GCA_964565225.1 uncultured Thermoanaerobaculia bacterium
GCCGTCGATCTCCTCGTCGGCCCCGCACACGGGGGTGAGGTCGAGGTCGAGTGCCAGGTGGCGGCTCAGGCGGTAGAAGTTGGCCCATTCCATGCCGAACCGGCGGCTGGGACGACTGGCCTCGGTGGCGCCGCCGTCGCCGACGAACACCAGCTCCGAGTCGAGCTCCAGCACGAAAACGGTGAAGGTGGAGTGCAGGCCGGGAATCCGCGTCGTCCGAAACCCCACGTCGGCGCCGCGGGCTCGCACCAGGGGCTCGACGGTCTGGGCGGGATCTCCGGTCACCGGATCGACGGCGAGCACGGCACCCCGGGCGTCGTTGGAGTGCAGCCCGTAGCCGAAGTTCACGTAGAGCTCGGTCTTGTTCCAGGGCCCCAGGATCAGGCTCAGCTTCGGGCTCAGCGCGACATCGTCCTCGGAGCCGGAGTTGACCTCGAGATCGCTGCTCACGTCGGCGGAGAAGAGATCGGCCCGCAGACCGAAGCGGGTCTGCACCTTGTCGTGCCAGCGGATCGAGGTATCGGCCCACACCCCGGCGCCGATCTGCTCGATGCCGTCTTCCCGCACGGTCCGGGTCCGCACCAGCTCCCGAGTCCGGAAGAGGCCGTTCTCGATGTCGTCGAAACGGGCGTCGAAGCCGGCGTTGGTCTCCACCGTGCGCCCGTTCCAGGACGAGAGCCAGGAGCGGCGCCAGTCGAAGCCGGCGGCCCAGCGCTGGTCGGCCTGCTCGAACTGGTCGCCGTCCTGGGTGTCTTCGAGGAAGTAGGTGAAGTTGGAGACGAGCCCGAAGTCATACCAGAGCAGGTAGGCCCGGGTCCGGGTCAGGGATCGGTCGTTTCCGCGGTTCCACTCGCCCGAGAGGCTGAAGCGGTCGGTGTTGCCGCGGGGGCCCGGATCGATGAGGTCGAAGGGGCCGATCAGGCCCGAGTCCACGGCCCGGCGGGGCACCTGGTCGGTGGACAGCCAGTCGGCGGAATACCCCATGAAGGTGAGGGAAAAACCGCGTTCGAGGTCGCCGTTGTTGTAGCGGGCGAGGGCCTTGAATCCTTCATAGCTCTGGCCCCGGGTCCAGGGGCCGTCCTCGTGAAAGCCCTCGATCGCGGTCACCACGTTGCCTTCTCCGAGCTCGAAGTCGTCGGCCCAGAGGGCACGGAAGAAATCGTAGGAGCCGAAGGTGAAGCTGAGCAGGCGTTCGGAGAGCTCGGGAACGATGGCCAGATCGACGCTGCCGGCCGAGGAGAAATCGCCGACGTCGGAGTAGTAGGGGCCCTTGCGGTAGCGAACCCGGTCGATCACCTCGGGAATCACGAAGCTCAGGTCGGCATACCCCTGCCCGTGGCCGTGGCTCGGCATGTTCACGGGCACGCCGCCCACACGCAGTGCGAAGTCGGTGCCGTGGTCGAGGTTGAAGCCGCGAACGAAGTACTGGTTGGCCTTGCCGCCGCCGGAGTGTTGGGTGGCGACCACTCCGGGAGTGGTCTCGATCAGCTCACCGGGACGCTGGATCGGGCGCTTGGCGAGGTCGAGGCGGCCGGTGGTGCCTTCGGTGGCCGAGACGGCGATCCCGATCAGGTCGTCGGCCCGCTCGCGCACCTCCATCTCTTCGAAGACCTGGAGGTCGTCGTCGGAGCCGTCTGCATCCTCTCGGGCGTCCGGTGCTCCTTCCTTGTCGTTGTCGGTAGGCTCGTCGGCCGAAGCGTCGGAGGATTCTTTCGCGACCGGCGCCTGGCTGGCCGTTCGGGGATCGGGGGTCGAGCCCTCCGCCGGCACGGCGAGGGCCAGGAGGAAGAGCAAGAAGATCGTGGGGGGCATTGCCGCCTCTTCTCGGCAGGAGATTCCTGCCGTGTCGATAGGAAACCGAAAGTCGTTGGACCGGCCCCGAGGCGAGAGCTCGGGACACCGGCGAGCGCGATCCTCACAGGAGGCTCGGAGGGCCGGAGCCGAGGCGCCGATACGAGACGCACGGATCCTGGGAGATCGAGTGGGGACCGAAGGAGTCAGGAAAGGGCGGCGAGTGGCGGCGCTCGCGAGCCGCCGGGGAGAAAGAGATCCAGGGACGGGGCGGCAGCGGCGAGCCGGGGAGCCGTGCCGGGGGTCGAGCCCGATGGCGCTTCGAGGGTGAAGACGGGACCGGGATCGGGCAGATAGAAACCTTCGACCAGCTCGCTGTCTGGCCTCTCGGGTGACCCCGGGTCCGACTCGGCCGGCGATTCGCAGGGCCCGGCGGCGAGGGGCTCGACCGGCGGCGTTTCCTCGTGGGCGTGGGGCCCGAGGAAGAAATGGTGGTGATGCCCGGCCTCCGCGCCGAGATGCACATGGTGGCCGGGCCGCATGGTCTCGCTGGCGAGGCCGATAAAAGTGGCGGCGGCCAGCGCAAAGGCCATGGGCCAGTGGCGGCGGAGGATGGAGAGAGAGAGGTGCATGCGCGAAAGAGGTCCGTCTCGTACCGTCGGGGCTCGGGGTCGAGATCGGGAACAGGCTACCACGAGGTTTCGAAACGAACACGGCATCGGATGTCGATCGAGGAATCGATGCCGGGGCCGTTCGTCGACAGCGGGTTACTCCGGTGCGTTCGCGAGCAGCTGGCGCGCGATCACCAGGTGCTGGACCTCGCTGGTGCCTTCGTAGATGCGTAGCGCCCGCACGGCGCGGTACAGGCGGTCGGTGGGGCTGTCGATCAGGACTCCGCGGCCACCGAGGAGCTGCACGGCGTCGTCGACGATGCGCTGTGCGGCCTCGGTCGCGAAGAGCTTGGCCATCGCGGCTTCGAGCGTGACCCGTTCGGCTCCACCATCGACCTCGGCCGCGGCCCGGTAGGTGAGCAGGCGAGCGGCGGTGAGGTCGGTGGCCATGCGGGCGAGCTTCTGCTGGACGAGCTGGAAGTCGGCGAGGGCCTGGCCGAACTGGCAGCGACGGCGAACGTGCTCGAGGCCTTCGTCGAGGGCTCGGCGAGCCATGCCACACGCGGCCGCAGCCACGGTGGCCCGCAGCCGATCGAGGGTGCGCATGCCGATCTTGAACCCTTCCCCTTCGGCCCCGAGGCGCTGGGAGGCGGGAATCCTGCAGCCCTCGAAGGCGATCTCTCCCAGCGGATGGGGCTCGCTCAAGACCTGCGGCGCGACGAAGCGAAATCCCGGTTGGCCGGCCTCGACGAGAAAACACGAGAGGCCACGGCTGCCCGCCTTGGGGTCGGTGACGGCGAACACGGTGTAGAGATCGGCCACGCCGGCATTGGTGATCAGCCATTTGCGGCCCTCGAGCACGTAGTCGTCGCCGTCGGGGTGGGCCCGGGTGCTCATGCCCGCCACGTCGGAGCCGGCGTCGGGCTCGGTCATCGCGAAGGCGGTCATCATGCGCCCGGCGGCGACTTCCTTCAAGAACCGTTTCTTCTGCGAGGCCTTGCCGGCCAGCACCAGGGGCATGGAGCCCAGGTTCTGGAGCGCGAACACCGAGTCCGCCAGGGGAGAGGCCGCTGCCAGTGCCTCACGGATCAGGCAGCAGGCCCGTAGATCGGTGGTCGGCGCGGCGCCGCCGAACTCGCTGGGAACCGCGTAGCGACACCAGCCCGCCTGCCCGAGCAGGTGCAAGATCTGGCGCGCCTGGACCCGGGCCGCGGCGTCGGTGTGCTGCGGCGGCAAGGGGCGGATCTCCCGCCGAGCGAAGTCTTCGATCTCGGTCGCGACCTCGAGATGGGATTCGGCCAGCAGGGGGCGGATCGAGCGGATTTCCGGCATCGTCTCGGCTCAGGTGAACCGGGGGGCTCGTTTTTCGACGAAGGCGTCGTAGGACTCGCGGAAGTTCGGATCTTCCATGCAGGCGGCCTGGATCTCCACTTCCGCCGCCATCGCCGATTCGAGATCCATGGAAGCTTCTCGCAAGAGCATCTTCTTGGTGATCTCGAGGCCGAAGGAGGGGCCTCGGGCGAGGCTCTCGGCCCAGGACCGGGCTTCGGCCTCGAGGTCGTCCGGAGCCACGACCCGGTTGTAGAGGCCGATCCGGTGGGCTTCCTCCGCGGAGAGGAAATCACCCGTCATCAGGAGCTCGGTGGCTCGGCCGAGGCCGACGATCCTGGGCAGGAGCCAGGAGGCTCCCATGTCGGCGCCGGAGAGACCGACCTTGGTGAAGAGAAAGGCGATCTTGGCCTCTTGCGAGGCGATCCGAAGATCACAGGCACTGGCGATCACTGCACCGGCGCCCGCCACCAGGCCGTTCAGGGCACCGATCACGGGACGCCGGCAGCGCAGGATGGCGAGGATCAGAGCACCGGTGCGCCGGGTGAAGTCGAGCAGGCCCTGGTAGTCGCGGCCGAAGAGCTCGCCGATGATGTCGTTGACATCGCCCCCCGAGCAGAAGGCTCGTCCGGAGCCGGTGAGCACGATGGAGCGGACTCCCGGCTCGGTGTCGAGCGTGACGAAGGCCTCGCGGAGCTCGTCGTAGACCTCGAACGTGAGGGCGTTCAGGCGATCCGGCCGGTCGAGGGTGAGGGTGGCGACTCCGGTCGAGGCGTCGTGCTCATAGCGGAAGCTCTTGGGGGCGAGGGCCATGGTCGGGTTCTCCAGGGGAAACGTCGAGGCGGGGAAGGTGATGTCTCAAGGTGCCCGCCGAGAAGCGACGGGCCGAAACTCGCTGACGGAGTGGCTGCCGGTCGCTTCGCCGACGGCTTCCTCTTCCACGTAGACCATGGCGATCCCCTGGATCTCCACCTTGGCATCCGGCTCCACGAGGGCACTCACCTCGACCAGTGCCATGGTCGGGAAGTGTTTGCCGAGCAGAAGGCGGTAGGACTCGCCGAGATCTCCCGGGCACTCGAGGTATTCTTTTCTGTCGGTGACGAAGATCGTCAGCTGTGCAATGTTTTCCGGAGATCCCCCGGCTTCCCGCACCACGGTGACCACGTTGTGCAGGGCGCGAGCGAACTGGCCGCGAAAATCCGTACAAACGATCTTCTGCTCTTCATCCCAGGCGATCTGGCCGGCGATGAAGAGCAGGCTGCCCCCCGGGCGTGCCAACATGCCGTTGGAGTAACCCTTGGGGAATCCCAGAGATTCCGGATTGATGGGGGTGAGATCGCTAGAATGGCTCATGTTCGATGGTTCGCGTGATTCCGTATTCGATAGGAATCATGTTCGATAGGAATCATGTTCGATAGGAATCATGTTGGTAATGGATCATGACTGTACTCGGCCGCCATCGAGCACCACCGCCTGGGCGTTCACCCCCCGAGCGCGGGGATGGCAGAGGCACGAAACCTGGTAGGCGACCTCTTCGGCCTCGAAGATCCTCTGTTGTGGGCTCATCGCTTCGAGGGAGCGTCGCGCGGCGTCTTCGTCGAGCTCGGTCTTGCCGACGATGTTCTCGACACTCCGCGAGACCATGTCGGTTTCCACATAACCCGGGCAAACCGCATTGACCGTGACCCCGGTGGTCGCGACCTCTTCACCGATCGATCGAGTGAAACCGATCACCGCATGTTTGGAGGCCGAGTAGGCGGAGATGTAGGGTGCTCCCATCTTGCCGGCGATCGAGGCGACATTGACCACGCGACCCCACCCTCGCTCCACCATGCCGGGAAGGAAGGCCTGGGTGCAGAGGAAGGTTCCGGTCATGTTGACGGCGAAGATCCGGTTCCAGTCTTCGAGGCGAGTCGCCTTCAGCGGGGCAGCCTTGGCGATGCCGGCATTGTTGACCAGGATGTCGACGGTTCCGAGGTGTTGCTCGGCCGCGAGCCTCAGAGCAGAGATGGCCTCCGGATCGGCGACATCGCAGGGAACGGCCCAGGCTTCGGCCCCGGTTCCCCGGAGCTCTTCGGCGATTTCTTCGATCTGGTCCTGAGACCGTGCCGAGACCACGATTCGGGCGCCGGCCCGGGCGAGGTCCCTTGCGATCGCGGCGCCGATCCCCCGGCCGCCGCCGGTGATCACTGCACCCCGACCCGCAAGAGGGCGAGAATCCTTTGGAGATAGTGACATGTGTCGACCTTAAGTCTCCCGCCGGAGCCTGTCAAGGGACGGCCCTGCTGTAGGCCCGACCAGCTACCGAGGCATAGCTCGTCTATGCTCGAGGTAGATCTCTATACCTAGATAGACAATGCTTTGAATCTGTTGCGGGGCCTCGACCCGTCGTTGCGGATTCGAGCTCCCGTCGGGAATTGCGATCTTGTTTCTCGAATCCACTGAATGCAAGTGAGATTGTTGATTGGAAACGGGTGGTTTCGACAAGAAAGAATCATTTTCCGAGAAGAATACGGAGATTACCAGAATATTTGCGAGGATGAGGACTGTCACTTTTCAAGGGTCGGACAAGGGCCCGCAATGTCGCGGACTCTGGGGCCGCCCCGTGGAGGTACGGGTCATGGAATTTCTGTACGCGATTTTGGTGTTCTTGGGAATCGATGAGGGCAACGGAGAACATTGGGGGCCTCACCCGATCCCCGAAGGCTGAGAGCCTGACCCGCGGCGCGGGCGCGTTGGCTCGAGGTCAATACGATCGGGTCAGCGCGTTCGCGCCGCGTAAGATCTCGGCGGCCTGGCGCAGGGCCAGAGACGTGAGAGTGGCTCCGGACAGGACGATCCGGATCAGCTCGGTGATGGCAGCCTCGGCAATGGGGTACCTGGCCAGAGACTCCAGCAGGGGAATCAGCTTCTTGGTGACGGCTACGGCCTGGGCGGGTTGCTCCCGGTCCAGGTAGTACTGCGCAAAATCGATCGAGACCAGAGCCGCGGAGATCGGCGACACGTCGAAGAGCAGGGCTCGTGCCCTGCGAAAGCTATCCTCCGCCCGTCGTTCCTGTGCCAGGGCTTTGGAAACGCCGGCATCGGCCCAGTACAACGAGCCCGTCATCTGCTGATCGGCGTGTTGGGAAAGGGTCGATGCGAGATCGATCTGTCGTTGCGCTTCTTCGGGGCGCCCCATGTCTTTGTAGACGATGGCCAGGGAGAGATTGGCAGCGAAGTGGTACCTGGGCTCGGTTTCCGGCAGATGCTCGAGGGCGAGGCGAAGATTCTGGGCCGCCACAGAGTGGTTCTCGAGATAGTGGAGATTACGGCCGCGAACCACCAGGGCCTTGCCCGCGCCCGTGCGATCTCCGAGGTCGGTAAAGGCGAGGTAGGCGGTGGTCGCGAGCTCCAGGGCCATGCGGTAGTCCGCGGAATGGCGCACCAGGCATTCGGGAAGCCGCAGCAGGGCCTCGGCCTCGGCTCGCCTGGAGCCGAGCCGACGCGCCGTTTCGTAGACGAAGAGCAGATCGCCGAGAGCCTGTTCGATCTCGTCGAGCCGTTGATGGCAGCCGGCACGTTCGATCAACAGAGGAAGCGTCAATCCCTCCGGCAGCCCTCCGGCGGTCAGGAGATCGAGCGCCGACCGGATCAGGCCGAGGGTCCGAACGGCATCTTCCGTCTTGGTCTGAGCGATGGCCTCCAGCACCGGATGCGAGGTGATGGGAGTCGCGCAGTCCGGGCCGAGCGGCAGAGCCTTTGCGAGTGCCCGGAGCTCCGGAGCTCGCCCCAGGCTCTTCGTGAGCCCGTCGATTCTCGCGTTGGTGTTGGGGAACGGCGCTTCTTCGAGATCTGCAAAGAGCTGCGAGGGACGAATGTCGAGGATCTGCAAGATGTGGAAGAAGGTGTCGAGCCGCAGGCTTCCGCGTTGGATGGCCTTGCCGAGAGCGCCTCGGGTCTGCCCGAGCCGCCGATCGATCTCGGCCTTCCAGCCGAAGCCGTAGGCAGACTCCGCCAGCTCTACCAGTTGATCCATGGCTCTTCTTGTGAGATCCGTGACGACCCGCATAGCGATCCTTTGTTGACTGTAGATTTTGGCGGAGTCTACCATGATTTCGAGAAAACGCGGCCAGATAGGCTGCGTTCGAAGCTCGCAGGAGCAGTGTTCGTTGCCAAATCGTCCACTTTGGTGCGACGCTGCACACCTTCCGGAGGCGTCCGATACCGTTTGTCGTCGGAAAGCGGGTCGGACCCCCGACCCGGAGGCCGGTCTCCGGCAGGAACCTGTGATCTTCGAATAGCCCTAGCGATGTGAGGAGAATCGATGTCTAGTCAAATTTTCGTTGGCGCCAACCCCCGACTGGAGCGGCTGCGGAGGTTGTTCGATACGGTGGAGGCTCTTCCGGTTCCCGAAGGACCGGTCGTTCCGCAGTTGCGTTCCCTTCTCTTCGGTAGCCGCATGGCGGAGATCGCCTTGACCTCCGAAACCTGTCGCGTACCGCGAGAAGGGGATTGCCTGTGGATTCTCGACCACTTGCGCACCCAGGGGGATATCGACGACCTCCACTGTTTCGAGGATCTCCTGGTCGACGCCGGCTACGGCAAGTGGGTCAGCCGTTCCCAGGTTCTGGCTCTGCTGCGGGCCGAGCCCGAGAGCTGGAATCACCCGGCCCTGGTGATCGGTCGCAGCTACTCCCGCTTCCGACTCAAGGAGATGCTCGAATGGGTCGACGAGCTCGAAGGCGCCGAGTCGTCGACCGAGGTCGCATTTCTCGACAAGCTCCAGTCGGTACGGACCAAGCTCCAGAAAACCCTGGCTCTCGAGGAAAAGGCATCTCGGCGTCGCGAGGTCTTGCGCAACGGCTATCGTAAGCCTCCGGCGGGAAGATCTCGTTTTCCCTCGGGCCTCTCGTAGCTTCCAGCGTCTCTCCCTTCCTCTCCGAGCAAAACCTTTCGTTCCGAGAGCCCTGCCCCGCGAGGAAGGTGCTCTCGAGCCCGCTCCGGAACACCACGAGCTGCTCGCCTACGGGTGAGCGCTCGTGGTGTTTTTTCGTGGTGCTTCTGGGTCTTCCATCGCCGGGAAGACAGGGAGGGCCGCTGCGGAGATAGAGCGTCCCCGTGTCGGGTACCGCGAGCGAGCACAGGGAAAATGCCCAGCGAGCGATTGATTCTCTTTTCTGTGGGAACGCGCCATTGGATGTGAGTGGGGCGCGAGGGCCGGGAAACTGGAGTCGGATCCCTTCCCGAGCCTCGACGATGGATGGTGTTTCCGGTCCGTGTGGGACCGTCGGCACCGGGTCGTACAACGCCCCTGAACCCACATCGGAAAGGGTATCACGCATGAAGAAGCAACTCGGTAAGAAGCTCAGACTGCGCAAAGACACTCTCCAGGCCCTCGGCCAGGACACCATGGGCAAGGTCGTGGGCGGCACCAGCGGCCACCCGGTTTGTGGCGTGCACACGGAAAACCACGTCTGTGTCGCCACCACTCTGGCGCCGAACTGTGCCCACCACCCCACGACCGACGAGGTGACCCGGGATTGCACGGCGCAGTGCTCCGGTCTGCCCAACTGTACCGGGACCTGCTCCATCGGCTGCGACACCTTGATCGGACCGACCGGTTGCGACGATTGATGCGGATCGCCTAGGGCGATTTCGTGAAGAGCCCCGCGGAGAGACGTGGCGATGCCAGGGCTCTCCGCGGGCATCGACTCGATCGGTATCGCCGTGGCGAGAGCGGCGAGGAAACGCGCTGGTTTCAGGAAAGGATTCAGAGAGTGCCGAGTGAATACACCGCCGATTTTTTCGTGCTCCGAACACCCTTGCTGCCGTTCGAAGACGTCCTGGCCTGGAGCCGTGAGCTGGAGGCCGCGAGCGTTGGAGCGGCGACCGACCGTGCCTCGGCCCTGGCCCGTGACCGGCAGCGGTTGCGGCAGCGAATGGAGCGGGTTCTGGAACGACCGGAGATCCAGGAAGCATTGTTCCTCGCATCGCCTTCCCTGGAGGCCGGGCTGGATGCCTGGCGCCGGGACCCCGAGAGCAAGAAAGGGCAGCGGGCCGAGCAGGCGCTCGTGCGGTATTTCTTGCGCATGGCTTCCCGGGCGACGCCGTTCGGCCTGTTCGCCGGCTGCTCCCTCGGAACGGTGGGAGCGCAGACTCGCCTCGAGCTCGCAGCGCGCCGAAGCTATGGGCGCCACACACGCCTCGACATGGACTACCTGTATGCCCTCGATGAAGCGCTGGAGCGCGATCGGTCGATCCGCGAGCATCTGCGGTACGTCCCGAACTCGAGCCTGTACGAAGCCGCGGGGCGCCTGCGGTACGTGGAGTCGAGAGTGCTGGGGCGTGGCCGAGCCCACCACCTGGTGGCGGTCGAAGCCGATGGTTATCTGCGGCGACTGCTCGACCGAGCCGCAGGTGGCGCTCGGCTGGAAGCTCTGGCCACGGACCTGGCGGAGGACGAAGAGGTCGAGCTCGAAGAGGCCCGAGAGTTCGTCGACGAGCTGGTGGATCACCAGATCCTGGTTTCCGACCTTGCGCCGCCGGTCACGGGCGAGGAGCCGATCCACCACCTACGGCGCAAGCTCGTGGAGATTCCGTCGGCAGGTGCGATCCGAGATCGGCTCGATGCCGTGCAGGAACGCCTCGAAGCTCTCGATTCGGCGGGCCTCGGGAACCGGGCAGAGGCCTATCGGGACGTGGCGACGAAGCTCGAAGAGCTGCCGGTAGACGTCGAGCTGGCCCGTCTGTTCCAGGTGGATCTCGTCAAGCCGGCAGAGGCAGCCGTGCTGGGGCGAGAGGTGGAGGCCGAGCTGCTGCGGGGAGTCGAGATCCTGCATCGCCTCGGAGGTCGGCACGCGGACTCGCCGCTGGACTCCTTTCGCAAGGCATTCCGGAGCCGGTACGAAGGGCGCGACGAAGTGCCTCTGACCGAAGCCCTGGACGGCGAGATCGGCATCGGGTTCGAGAAGGGTGGCGGAGCCAGCACCTCTCCGTTGCTGGCGGGGTTGCCGATCGTCCCCAGAGGAGCGGTCGGTGTCCCGACCACGCCCTGGGGGCCGCGCGAGCGCTTGATGCTGGACAAGCTGTTGCGGAGCCGGGAAGACGGTGCAACGGCCATCGAGATCGAAGATCAGGATCTCGACGATTTTCCCGACACCGAGCTACCCCCTCTGCCGGCGGCCTTCCATGTCATGGCGACTCTGGCAGCGCCGACCGAGGAAGCTCTCGCGAACGGGAGCTTTCGTCTCCTGTTCCGCCAGGCCAGCGGCCCTTCGGGTGCCAAGCTGCTGGGGCGTTTCTGCCACGGCGACCCGTGCCTGCGGCTGCGGGTGGAAGAGCACCTGGCAGCGGAAGAGGCGCAGGATCCGGAGGCGATCTATGCCGAGGTCGTGCACCTCCCCCAGGGTCGCCTGGGCAATGTCCTGTTGCGCCCGGTCATGCGTTCCCACGAGATTCCGTTCCTGGCGCGGGCGGGAGTCGGTTCCGAGCACCAGATTTCTCTCGACGACCTCACGGTCTCGCTCCGCGGGTCGCGGATCGAGCTACGTTCCCGGCGTCTGGGGCGTCGAGTCGTTCCACGACTCACCAGTGCCCACAATTTCCAGTCGAATGCCCTGGGTGCCTACCGTTTCTTCGGCTTGTTGCAGACCCAGGATCTCGCGGCCGGGCTCGCCTGGCGCTGGGGAATCCTCGACGATCGGGCGTACCTTCCACGGGTCACCTGCGGACGACTGGTCTTCGAGCGCGCCCGCTGGCGGGTGAAACGCTCGGAGCTCGGCGGTCTCGAAGACAAGAGCAGTGCGGAACGCTTCGACGCGGTACAGGAGTGGCGAGAGCGCCGCAAGCTGCCCCGATTCGTGGAGCTCGTCGACGGCGACAACGAGCTGCTGATCGATCTCGACAACGTGCTCAGCATCGAGGCGTTTCTGGCGGTGACCCGAAAGCGCTCGTCGTTCCTGTTGACCGAGCGCTTCCCGGGTCCCACCGAAGAGGTGGTCCGGGGGCCGGAGGGCAGCTTTCATCACGAGCTCGTGGTGCCCTTCGTTCGTCGCCGTGCGGCCGATGCGGAAGCCACGCCTTCGGCCGGATCCTCGGCCGTCGCTCCCGCATCGGGTGGTCCTGCGGTACCGGCTGGCCAGCGCTCCTTTCTGCCGGGATCGGAGTGGTTGTACGTCAAGCTCTACTCCGGCCCGGGGATCGCCGATCAGCTGCTACAGCATCTGGCACCGTGGATCGAACGGCGGATGGCGGATGCCGAGATCGACCGCTGGTTCTTTCTCCGGTATGGCGATCCCGACCGGCACCTGCGCCTGCGATTGCACGGTGATCCGGCAAAGCTGGGGGGGGCGGTGCTGCCCGCGCTCCATCGTTGGGCCGAGCCGCTGCTGGGCAGAGCATTTCTCTGGCGGCTGCAGGTCGACAGCTACGAGCGGGAGCTGAATCGTTATGGCGGCGGATTGGGAATGGACCTGGCGGAGAAACTCTTCCATGCCGACAGCGAAGCGGTGTTGGAAATGGTGCAGCACTATTCCGACGACGAAAGCGGTGAGGCGCGCTGGCTGCTGACCGCGAGAGGTATCGACCGGATGCTCACCGACCTCGGTTTCGATCCCGAGGAAGCAGCCCGAATTCTCGCCGAGCTGCAGGACGGATTCGCCGCCGAGTTCGACTCCGGGCCTCTCGTCAAGAAACGTCTGGCCAGACGCCTGCGCGAAAAACGCTCGTTGCTCGAAGGCTGTCTCGAGTCCGTTTACGACGCCGAAACCCCCCTGGCCGCGGGGTTCCGGGCTCTCGAACGCCGGTCGCAGGCCCTCGAGCCGATCGTCGCCGAGCTTCGTCGCGCCGCGGCCGCCGGCCGGTTGAGCCTACCCCTGACCGAGCTGGCGAAGAGCTATGTCCACATGTTCACCAATCGTTTGCTGCGCGACGAAGGCAGAGCCCACGAATTCGTTCTGTACGACTTCTTGGCGCGGCATCACCGCTCCCGGCTGGCACGTTCGAGGCAGGCCGGCAGCCGGCGAGATCAACCCTCGGCGCCCGTCGCCGACCGCCGCCGTCGCGCGGGAGGAATGTGATGAATCAACCCCAGGAAAACCCTTCGTTCGGCCCGGGCACGGGCTGGTCTCCCCTGCTCACGGGTGTCGATGCCCGCCATGCCTGGGAAGCGATCGAAGCCATCGCCCGAGACCTCTCGGTGTGGCCGGACGAGCTCGAGCCCCATCCCGCCCTGGGCGGCGGCACGGGTGGGCTCGCCCTGTTCTTCGCCTATCTGGCCGAAGCCACCGGCGAGGAACGATATGCCGACCGTGCGATCGGCTATCTCGAAGACATGATCTCGGCGTGGGAGTCGCGCCCACCGTACCTGAGCCTCTACAGCGGGATGACGGGCTCGGCCTTCGTTCTCGAGCACCTGCGAGGTCGTTTGTTCGATGCAGACGACCCCAGCAACGTGGTGGCGGAGCTGGTCGAGGCCGTCCTGGATCGGCCCACCCGGATCGGTGAGTACGACCTGATCAACGGGCTGGTGGGTCTGGGTGTCTACGGGCTGGAGATGTGGCCGCGGTCCGCGGGTCGGCGATGCCTGGAGCTGGTGCTGCAGCACCTGGAGGCCACGGCCGAAGAACGCGACGGGGGGGTGACCTGGTTCACTCCTCGGGAGTCGGTGCCCGAGCACCAGTGGACGGAGTTTCCCGACGGTTACTACAACCTGGGCATGGCCCACGGGGTGCCGGCGATCGTGGCTCTTCTCGGGGCGATGTCGGCGCGAGGAATCGCGCCCGCGCGGGTTCGCCGGCTGCTCGACGGCGCGGTGGATTGGCTCCTGCGGCAGCGCACCGATTGTGAGGCAGGTGCGTGGTTCCCCCACGCCACGGCCCCGGGAGTGTCGTCTCGAAAATCCAGGCTGGCGTGGTGTTACGGCGATCCCGGGGTCGCCGCGGCGCTGCTCGGCGGAGCCCTCGCTGCGGGCGAGCCCGGCTGGCAACAGACGGCGCGAGAGCTGGCCCGAAACTGCGCCAGGCGTTCGCTCGACGGCGCCGGAACCCGCGACGCCGGGCTGTGCCACGGCAGCAGTGGTCTGGGATTGCTGTTCAGCCGCTTCTTCGATGTCTGGGGGGATGGTGTCTTCGCGGCCGCCGCAACCGGCTGGTATCGGCAAGCGTTGCGGATGCGGCAGCCGGGGCGGGGTATCGGCGGCTACCTGAGCTTCGTCGGTGTGGGGCCGGAGGAAACCCGGTGGCGCCCGACCCGGGGATTCCTCGAAGGCGCGGCGGGCGTGGGCCTGGCGTTGTTGGCCGGCGTTTCACCCGTGGAGCCGGCGTGGGACCGGGTGATGATGACCTCGCTGCGTCCGTTGAACGACGAGGCTTCGGCCTCCTCGGCGGCCGACGCGCGGCAGGCGGCGGCAACGGACCCGAGCCCGGCTGGCGTGCGGGGCTGAGGGGAAACCGCAATGCAACCCCGTGACCTTGCGGATCGAGACCTGTGGCGGATTGCCGGTGGTCGAGCCGAAGGTGGGAGAGCCCGGCCTGCCGTGCTGGTGGTGGGTTTCGCGCCCGCCGCCGCGGAGCGACTGGGGATCAGCCTCCAGGGGCGGGCAGAGGTTCTGACGGCGGACGATGCCGAGCGCGGACACCACCTCCTGGAGTCCAGGCCCGTCGACGTGTTGTGCCTGGGAGAGAGATTGGGCGGGCGCCGGGCGCGACGGTTTCTCGACCGGGAGCGGGAACGGGATCCGGCGTCGGATCGTCGGGACGTGGTGCTGGCGGCCGGAGCCGACCTCGATCTCTTCCAGAACCTGGTGGACGAAGACCGGCTGTTCTATCTCTCCAGCCGGCGGCCGGCGGTGCGGGATGTGGAGCCGATTCTGGAGAGCGCCCTCGTCGCACGGGGGCGGTTCGAGAGCCTTTCTTCGGCGGCCAGCCCCGAAGACGATTCGAAGCCCGAGCCCCTGGCGGAGCGGGCGGTGCTGGAGCTGGTCCGGCGAGTGTCTTCGGAGCCGCGGATCGAGGTGGTTGCGACCGAGGTCGCCGCCGAGGCCGCGCGCCTGATCGAGGCCGAGGAGGCCGCATGCCTGGTCTTCGACCGCGAGAACGACACGCTGTGGCGGGCCGGCAGCGGTGGGGCCGGAGCCGCCGCAGCCGAAGGCGAGCGCGCGGCGAACACCGAGGTGGAGAGCGCGGTGGCGGGCCTGGTGGGCTTCGTCGCCCGAACCGGCCAGGGAGTCTGCCTCGAGAGAGCTGGTGCCGACCCGCGCTACGACGCCTCCGCCGACAACCCGACCGGAAGCCCCGAGGATCGAATCCTGATCGTTCCGAGCGTCGCGGAGGGAGAGGTGCTGGCGTTGATCGTGGCCCGCCGCGAAGCGGCTCGAACGCCGTTCGGTCGGGCGGAGCACCGAGACCTCGAGCGCCTCGCCGACTGTCTCCGGCCAACCTTCTCACAGCTCGCCCTGGTGGCCGATCTGTCGGCAGCGGTGGAAGCTCCCGAAGCGAGTGTCTACCGGCGGGAAGCCGTGGCTCATCGCCGACGCAGCGGTAGCGAGCCGGGGCGTCCGCTGGAGATCTCGCCCGCCTGGTCTCGATGGGTCTTCCACCTGCTGCTCGGTCTCGCCGTCTTCGCCCTGGGGTTCTCCTGGTTCGGCTCGATCCACGAGTTCGCCTCGGGGCCGGCGGTCGTGGTGCTCGGCGAGCGCATCGACGTCATCTCTCGAGTGACCGGCACGGTGACCGCCCTGGAGGTCGCTCCGGGCGCCCGGGTCGCGAGGGGTGATCTCCTGGCCCGGCTCTACAGCGCCCAGGAAGCCGCCGAGCTCGATCGCATTCGGCACGAGCTCGAGCTCGCCCTGGTGCAGCGGCTGCGGGATCCGGGCGACTCGGCGGTGGGCAGTGCCCTGAGCTCCTTGCGGGCCCAGAGAGATCTCGCCGAGGCGCGGCTCGAGGCGCGTTCGTTGCGAGCTCCTGCGCCGGGTTTCGTCAGCGGTCTGCGAGCCCAGCCCGGGCAGCTGGTGAGCCCCGGACAAACGGTGCTCACCCTGGGCGGCGAAAAGCGGGATCCGGGCATCGTCGCCTTGTTGCCGGGCCGCTTTCGGCCCCTGCTCACGGTGGGAATGGAGCTGCGCTTCGAGCTCGATGGCTACCACCACGTACCTCACACCCTGCGGATCGAAGAGCTCGGAGACGAGGTCCTGGCCCCGCCCGAGGCGCGCCGGTTTCTCGGCTCCGACCTGGCGGAAGCGGTGCCCGTGACGGGCCCGGTGATCTGGGTCAAGGCGAGCCTGCCTGCCGACTCGTTCACGAGCGACGACCGCGAGATCCGATTCCACGAGGGAGTCCAGGGACGAGTCGAGGTGAAGGTGCGTAGCGAGAGCATTCTTTCCGCCCTGCTCCCCGGGATCCGCGGAGCCTTCGGAGGTGTTTCGTGAGTCATTCCGCAGCGATGTTGTTGCGACGTTTTCCCGCCCTCCACCAGCTGGCCGGTCGGGCGGGCCGGCGCCGCCGGGTTCCTTTCATTCCCCAGGCCGCGGTCGCCGACTGCGGAGCCACTTGCCTGGCCATGGTTCTGGCTCTCCACGGCAAGGAGGTGCCCATCGCCGAGGTCCGCGAGCAGGTCGGTGTGGGTCGGGACGGATCCGATGCCCTGGGCATCCTCACCGCCGCCCGCTGCTTCGGGCTCCGCGGCCGCGGGGTCCAGGTCGAGGATCTCGAGGCCCTTCGTTTCTTGCCCAAGGGCTCGATCCTGCACTGGAACTTCAGCCATTTCGTGGTTCTCGACGAGGTCGAGGCCTCGCGGGTGGTGGTGGTCGATCCGGCAGCCGGCCGGCGCGTGGTCTCGCGCGACGAGCTACGCCGCGCCTTCACGGGTGTGGCACTCTTGTTCGAGACCACCGAAGACTTCGCGACCTCCGACCCGCGTCCCACCGGTCTATGGCGCTATATGCGCCAGATCCTGGAGGAGAGAGACCCGCTGGGCAGGGTGTTGTTGATCTCGGCGGTGCTGCAGATCCTCGCCCTTTCGACACCACTGTTGATCGGACTGCTGGTGGATCGAGTCGTGCCGCGGGGCGACCTGCAGCTGCTGACCGTGCTGTGTGTCGGATTGGCGGGACTGGTGGTCTTCGGCTTTCTCGCCTCCCTGGTTCGCTCCTTCCTCGCCCTCCAGCTGCGCACCCGTCTCGATGCACGCATGACCTTGGGGTTTCTCGACCACCTGGTGAGCCTGCCGTTCTCGTTCTTCCAGCAGAGATCGGCCGGCGATCTGATGATGCGTCTCAACAGCAACACGACGATCCGCGAGACTCTGACCTCCAGCGCCCTGACCGGGGTGATCGACGGGGTGTTGGTATCGCTCTACCTGGTGCTCCTGCTCCTCACCCATGTCCAGATGGGGGTCTTGGTCCTGTGTCTGGGCCTCCTCCGGGTGGGTATGTACGTGGCGATCAAACGCCGGACGCGAGAGCTGATGTCGATGAGCCTCGAGGCCCAGGCCCGTTCCCGGGGATACCAGGTGGAGATGTTCTCCGGCATCGAGACCTTGAAGACGATGGGAGCCGAGGAGCGAGCGGTGGAGCATTGGTCGAATCTTTTCGTCGACGAGCTCAACGTCTCGATCTCCCAGGGGCGACTGTCGGCGGTCTTCGATTCGCTGCTCAACGCCGTCGGAGTCGCCTCCACCTTCCTGATCCTGGCCTTCGGCGCTTTCCAGGTGCTCGAAGGCGAGCTGACCCTGGGGACGATGCTGGCCACGAACGCTCTGGCCGCTGGATTCCTGGGACCGCTATCGGCGCTGGTTTCGATCGGCCTCCAGCTGCAACTGCTCGGCTCCTACCTGGAGCGCATCAACGACGTGCTCGACACCCCCCGAGAGCAAGAGGGTGAGGAGACGTCGCCGCCGGGAACGCTCGCAGGGCGTATCACCCTCGAAGGGGTGAGCTTTCGGTATGCCGGAAAGGGGCCGCTGGTGGTGAACGAGGTCGACCTCGCGATCGAGCCGGGGAGCTTCGTGGCCGTCGTCGGCGCCTCGGGAGCCGGAAAGTCGACCCTGGCCAACCTGCTGGTCGGCCTCTACCCGCCGACCGCGGGAACCATTTCCTACGATGGCCGGGATCTGGCCTCTCTCGACCTGCGTTCGGTGCGTCGCCAGCTCGGGATCGTGCACCAGCAGCCCTACCTCTTCGGCCTGTCGGTGCGCGACAACATCGCCATGGCCGACCCGTCTCTGCCCCTGTCCCGAGTGGTGGAGGCGGCCAAGCTGGCCCACGTGCACGACGACGTGATGGCCATGCCCATGGGGTACGACACGGTGATCGCCGACGGCGGTGCCTCCCTCTCCGGCGGGCAGCGCCAACGCCTGGTGCTGGCCCGGGCCCTGGTGCATCGGCCGGCGATCATGCTGCTCGACGAGGCCACCAGCAGCCTCGACGCCGTGACCGAGCAGGCGATCCAGCAGGAGCTCGCCCAGCTGCGCTGCACCCGCCTGGTGATCGCCCATCGCCTGAGCACGATCCAGGCTGCCGACCAGATCCTGGTCATGGAAGGAGGGCGGATCATCGAGCGTGGCAAGCACGGAAAGCTCTTGGAGCGGGGCGGTGCCTACGCTCGCCTGGTGGCCGCCCAGGTGGCCGAAGGATGCAACGAAACATGAGAGCCATGCGACCGGCGCTTCCCGCGAGACGCACCCTGTGGCTGGCTCTGAGCGGCGCCGCGCTCTTCCTGGTCGTGGTGGCGGTGAGCCTCGGCGCGGCCTCGTTCCGTGCCGGGGCGGATGCCGGTCGAGAGGATGCCGCTCCTCGGGCCGCCGACGTCACGGTCGAGCCCGCGGCGCCTCCCCGAGAGGCCTCCGGCGGGCCGGCTCTCGAGTCCGCGCGAAACGAGATCGCCGCGGACGACGAGCCGGACGACGAGCGCTTTCTCGGGGTCGTGCTCGCCGACGAGTCCGTCGATCTTCTGGCGGCGGTGGACGGCCGGGTGTTGGAGATGCGGGTGCGCCCGGGAGACCGGGTCGAGGCCGGGCAACCCCTGGCGGTGCTCGACAGTGAGTCGCTCGAGCACCGGCTCACCGAGGCGCGCGCCAGCCTGGCCCTGATCATGGCCGAGGTGTACAGCTTCGAGGCGCAGATGGGCCAGACCCAGCGGCAGCTGGAGCGGCGGCGGTCGGTCGCGGGCCTCTACTCTCGGGAAGAGCTCGAGAGCTCGGAGATTCTGTTCGAGACGTCTCGCTATCGTTTCGACGTCGCCAAGGCCGAAGAGATCCAGGGCACGGCGCGAGTGCGGGAGCTGGAGCGGCAGGTCTCGCAGGCGGTGGTGCGGGCTCCCTTCGACGGATCGATCGCCCTGCGCTTCGTCGATCCCGGAACCCTGGCCAACCGCGGAACCCCCTTGCTTCGCCTGGTGAGCCCGCAGGCCAGCCGACTACGCTTCGCCGTTCCTCCCGACCGCGCGGACCGCCTGGCGATCGGCGCGTCGCTGCGGCTCGAGGTGGCGAGCCTGGGCCGCAACGCGCGTGCGGTGCTGGAGCGCCGTGCGCCCGAGATCGACGCCGCCTCGGAAATGGTTTTCTTCGAGGCCCGACTCGAGGCTCCGGCCTCCGGATCGGGCCCGGCCTTGCCGCCGGGAGCCGTGGCCCGGGTGACGGTCGAGGCGCCGCCAGACGAATCGAAAGGTTTTCTCAGGCCGCCATCGATACTGTAATGTGCTTGTAAAGTTCCTGTTCCATCGATCACATTCCTTCTCCGATCGTGTTTTCATTCGAGTAGAAATCAATCTCTCGAAGAGATGGCTGGAAAGGAGAAGATCGTGGGGAAGTGGATCTTTCTTTCGGGGTCGGTGCTGGGTGCCTGGCTCTGGGTGTCGGCTCTCGCAGCTTCGGCACCCGAGATCGAAGCGGAGGGCGGGCCGCCTGCCGAGACGGTGACGGCCTGGAGCGACACCTCTCGCGACGTCTACGTCGACGGAGTGCTGGAGCACGGGGTCGGTACCTACGTGGCCGACGAGCCGCCGCGCCTCGCCCTGGCGGGTGGCCCCCTGCCCGAGGTGGTCGTGGTCGATCTCGAGACTCTCGAGATCTCGACCCTGCCGAAAGCCTCTTTCGAGGCTACACCCGAGGGGGCGATCTCTCCCGCCACCCCGGCTCCCACCCCCGGCCATCGAGCGGCCAAGATCGTCGATCGTGGCTCGAGCCAATACCTGCTCCAGCATCGGCTGCAGACTCTACTGGTCGCAACCAACCAGGGCCCCGTGGGATCTGTTCCCCTCGAAGAGCTCTGGCAGCGAGAGCCGGCCTGGAAACGGCGCATGTTGCTCGCCGAGCCCGATCCCGAAATCGTCGAAGCCCTGCGCCGCCATCCGCGCGATGCCAGGATCACCGTGGTGCTCGGCACCTGGTGTGGCGACAGCCGGAGCCAGGTGCCACCCCTGCTCGCCGCCCTGCACGCCGCCGCCAATCCGCGGCTCGAGGTAGAGGTCGTCGGCATCCTGCGCGGTTTCCAGCAGCCCGCGGAGTGGATCCGTGAGCGGCAGATCATCAACGTACCGACGGTGCTGGTCGAGGAAAACGGCCATGAGACCGGCCGGGTGATCGAGACACCGGCTCTCGACTCGATCGAGGAAGACCTCGTCGCCATCCTCGGCGGCCGGCCGCCGGTACACCAGGGCCGCTACGAGCGGGGTCCCGAGGTGCGGCGAGGACGTTACGTCTACCGCAACCCCGCGGGCGAGGTGCTGGGGCACGAGCAATGGACCCTCTATCTCGGGGAGGAAGAGGGCCGGCTCCTGCATTCGAAGATCGAGACCGGGGGAATGGAAACCGAGATCTTCCACCGTCGCCGGGCCGACGGCACCACCCGGAACCTCGAGATCACCCGCCGCGGCGGCTCCTTTCTCTCCCGCACGCGAGCCTGGGAAGACGAAGGCGAGGTCACCGTTCACACCCGCGGCGACGGCACCGGCATCGTCCGCCAGGATCTCACCCTCCCCGAAGGCGGCCGGCTCTGGGCCCCGGGTAGCGCCGAAGGGGGTTTCGATACCTGGCACCAGTACGCCAGCGCGGAGATCACGACTCGGGGTGTCCGCCTAGGGCCCGCCGGCTCCCCGGTGGGAGGAGATGCCCTCTCCCTCTCCTGGAG
>CAZMEL010000129.1:0-20825 GCA_964565225.1 uncultured Thermoanaerobaculia bacterium
GGGGGTGGATCAGTTTCCGATTGGTGAATGGCTCAATTTCTGGCTGGTGCGTACACCCCCGCGCCCGCGGGGATTGCCCCGGCCGAGAAGTGCATCGACACCGAGAGGGCTGGTCTCCCCCGCGCCCGCGGGGATTGCCCTCAGCGGGGAAGATGTGGAATAGGCGTGGCAGCGTCTCCCCCGCGCCCGCGGGGATTGCCCTGAGCACCGGCCATCACCCCGCCCGAGGGCGGCGCCTCAGTCTTCGTAGTCGATCAGGTGGGTCTTCCAGCGGTTCGGCGCCTGGTCTCGGCACCAGGCCCAGGTCTTCGTGTCCAGCTCTTCGAGGCTGAGGCCGAAAGCCTTGCGCACCGCCGCCTCGTCGTCGAGCCCTTCGCGGTAGGCGGCCAGCAGGCGGTGGATGCCGCGGGCGCCGAAGCGGGTGTCGAGGAAGTGGAAGCCCCACCGCGCCTGTTCGTAGGCCAGGGGGACGAAGTAGGGCGAGGAAAAGCCGGTGAGCACGTCTTCGATCACCGGAAAGGAGAGCCGGGTTCCCCGCCGCTCGTACTCGCGAATCGGGTTGGCGCTCACCTGATACATCTCCACGTGTTGGGCCAGGCCTTCGTGCACCCAGGCCGGTGCTCGGTCTTCGGTGACCCGGGTGATCATGGCGTGGGCGAGCTCGTGGGTCATCACCCCGACGATCAGCGGATGGAAGCGCTGCACCTCGCCGAAGGGCAGGCGGATCTTGCCGTCGAAGAGGCCCACGATACCGCTGCCATAGCTCGCTTCGAAATCGCCGAAGTCCAGGAGCAGAACCTCCGTGATGCCGGAAGGGTCGCCGGGAATCCAGTGCTGCAGCCGCACCAGCTCCGCTTCCAGGATCTCGGCGGTCTGCCGGGCGAAGGGTGTCGGCCGGTCCGGGGAGTAGAGGATCCGGAAGTGCTCGGTCTCGTAGACCAGCGACGACTCCATCAGGCGTTTTTCCATTTTCACCTGCAGGATCCGCCGGGTGCTGATCTGCGGTGAGAGGTCTTCGTGGGCCCGGGCCAGGAGCTTGAGGGCCAGGTCGTACTGCTGGCCGTCGACCAGCAGGTCGGCCAGCTGGTAAAGGGTCACGGGATCGAAACGCCTGCTGCCCAGGCTGGTTCGCGCGAGCCCCGCGAGCGTGGCGGCGGAGTCGGAGATCCGGCCGACCCGGCGTAGAGCCGCGGCCCGGCCCCGCAGCAGATTCGGCGGCAGCTCCGCGGTCTCGACCGGCAGATTCTCCGTCAACCGCACGAGATCTTCCCAACGCTTCCGGCGCACGAGGGCGTCGGAAGCCTCGGTGACCTGGTGTAGCAGCCCCGGGCGGATGGTGTCGCCGAGGCTGGCCATCTGCATCTCCAGCACCGGCAGCTGATCGATCAGGCGCTGGTCTTTCTCCCGGGCCCAGGTGGCGGCGTCGAGGGCCTCGGCCGAGGAGGGCGCCAGGCCGCATCCCCCCGAGACCTCGAGGCGCGAGCTGCCGACCTCGACCAGCAGCAGGCCACCGATGGTGCGGATCTGCGACTCCACCGGCCAGGGCAGGGGGGTCGAGCGGGTGTCGGCGCAGGGCACCACGGCATCACGGGTCTTGCCCAGGGCCAGGGGACGGAGAAGCTCCTCGCGGCTGACCATGAGCGACGTCAGGTAGAAACGCCCGAGGATTTCCGACCGCCGCATCGGCTCGAGCTGCCAGCCGCGCTGGAACGATCTTGCGGCACGTTGGTTGAGATCTTCGGCGGCGGCGCTCGACGCCAGGTAGTAGTGCACGTCGGCGCGGCGCGAGCGCAGGTCGGCGAGGGCCTCGCGTTGCTGCTCGGCCCGTTTTTCGAAGCCGTGCAGGTCGAGGGCCTCGACCAGCTCGAAGGTCAGACCGTCGAAGGGCACCAGGGCTTCGGCGACCCTTTCGAATCCCTGCACCGCCCCCACCGGGTCGTAGCGCAGCAGAGCGAGCCGGGCTCGCAGAAGATGGACGAGCGGGAGGTCCGAGGCCAGCGGGAGGGGTGCGAGCAAGGCATCGGTCTGGTTCAGCGCCATGACCTCGAGGGTTTGTTGGGCCCGCCAGAGATTCGCCACCGCCGAGGCGATCGACTCCGCCGGCAGATCCGCGCCCGCCGTTTCTTCGCTCCCCGAGGCCATCTCCCGCCGCACGGCCAGCAGGCTCTGCAGCTCGGGCTCCGTCGGTGGCCGCAGAACGGCTTTCCCCTCCTCTACCTCGGGGCCCTTGCCGGAGATCACGAGAGGGGCCAGCAACCAGAGCGCGATGCCCAGCCCTGCCAGACCTGCGACGGCGGGGAGCGGAGAGCGTCGCAGGGCTCCGAGGCCCAGGAGGAACAACGACGCGGCCCCGAGCACCACGGCGCGGAACGGGAAGGCCGGGCCCCTGGGGGTCTCCGCCTCCTCGACTCCGGCCGGGTCCGGGGCCCCGACCGGCTCCGCCGTCTCCAGACCCAAGAGGCCGGTGGGAGGGTCGGCGGACATCCGGACCCGCCGGATCCGCGGCTCGGTCGCCCCTTTCTCCAGGGTCAAGATCAGGATCTCTTCCAAACCCGATGGGAACTCGATCGTAAATACAGCATGGCTTTCCGCGACGTCCGGAGCGACCGTCTGCTGCCGCCAAACGGCCCCATTGGGTGGGCCCGCCTTGATCTCCAGCAGGGTTCTCGCCCGCTCGGCCTCCAGCCCCGCCAGGTAGGATTCCGGAGCCAGGTAGGGCAACCAGGCTTCCGGGCCACGAGCGAGGTACTCGGCCGCCAGACGCGCCCCGAGGCGCTCCGCTTCCGAGGGCAGACGAGGGCCTTCGGGACGCTCGCGGGACTGACTCCACGACGGCGAGGCCGGAAAGAGCGTGCAAAGGAGGGGAATTGCCCAGACCAAGAATTGAAATGACCACTTCACGACTCGTTTTCCGCCTTTCAGAACAAGAGAACTATTGCGAGTAGCTCCGGACCGACTGAGGCTCTATCATAGGAATACCATCGCGAAAGGGATCTCGCAAATCCCCTTTTTCGGAGCAGAGCAGGGAGCATTCACTTCATGAAACATCACGAAAGCCCTTCGACGAGCCAGGGAATCACGACGATGCGTAGCAGTCTCCACCCTTCGATCTCGCGGTTCCTTCCACTGTGCACCGCCTTGCTGGTCGGTCTCACCTCGGCGGCCGTGGCCCAGCCGGGCGACCCGAGCCAGGACCAGATCCAGAAGGCCAAAGACGCCTACGCGCTGCTGAACAACAATCAGACCCGCTGCCTGAACCTGGCTTCACGCCGCCTGGAAGCCATTTCCCAGGGCCCCCAGGCGGTGGAGCGCTTCGCCCAGGATGCCAGCGCCGGTGAGCTCGCCGTCGCCTTCCGCTCTCTGCGGATCACCCATGGTCTGATCAGCACCGCCGCGCCCTCCATGCCCCTCGCCGGCAAGAACCTGAACGAGATGCAGGATTCACAGGTCGAGGTCTGCACTCAATCCGGCAGTGGCTCCGAGAGCTTCCTCACCAAGGTCTCCTTCGAGTACAAGGTCGAGGAGCAGAACAACAAGTTCAACGCCGCCGAACGCAAGCTCTCGCGCATCATTCCTCTCAGCGCCGCCGAAATGCAGGAGATCCTCGGTCGGTACCAAGACCAGCTCTATGGTTTCGGAACGAATACGAGAGGCCTGGGCTCCGCGACCGGAGGGGATCCGATCGCCGACCGGCAGATCTCTGCCGACGAATACGCCAAGAAGAAAGAAGCCTACGACGACTGGCGCGCCGAGCAGGAACGAATCGAGAAGCTCAAGCTGCAGCGGGAGCAGGAGCGGCGGGACTACCTGGAAGAGCAGCAACGCCAGGGCATCGCACAACCCGCTCCGAAGATCGATGTGAAGGACGAAGCGAAGTTTCGCCTGAAGTACCAGCCCCAGGCCGACCAGCAGCAGATGGTGCAGTGGCAGACCAACTTCAAGGCCAAGCTCACCCCGTTTCGGACCGCGCTCACGGACTACCTCAAGCTCAAACACGGCACCCGCAAGCTGCTGAAGGATGCCTGCTGGAAGTTCTCCGAAGAGAGCCGCAAGCTGCTCGAGGATCCGTCGGTCACCCAGGCACCGGACCCCCGCATGGGCCCCAAGGTGAAGGCGGCCCTTGGCCATTTCCAGAAGGCGGGAGTGGCCTGCTTGCGAACCTCCCCCGACGCCGCCAAGCCTCATATGCGACGGGGCGAGGCCGGCCTCGGCGACATTGCCGAGCTGCTCCGAGCCTACCGACTCGGCCTCTGAGCCCTCGCGGTCTCCACCGCCGGCTCAGGGCCGGGGCGGCTCGGCGGCCGGGTCGCCCAGCAGCTGGTAGATCCGCAACATGAAGTCGTAGCGGCCGTCCCTGAGGTAGCGCTGGAGCACTCGCCGGTGCATGTCTCCGAGATCACCGGGGTGCCGGTAGATGGCCTCGACCAGGGCCCGGTCGAGCTCGTGGCTCTCGAAGCCGAGTGACAGGCCCGTGGGGGCGAAGACGGCGATGGCCCCGCCCTCGGGCGAGAGCACCAGCTCCTCACCGAGGGAGACGAAACCCGGCACCTCGAAGCGGGCCACGTTGCAGGTCAGGCTGGCCACCAGCGGCAGGCGGTTCGGGTTCTGCCACAGAGGCACGTCGTCGAGGGTCAGGAAACCCTCGGCGGTGAAACGGTCGAGCCCGCCGTGGCCCACCAGGTTCACCAGTCCCACCCCGGAGGCCACCGCGTCGAAGAGCCCCTGGCGCACCTCGGCGAGGGTCTGCTCGCCGAGGTACAGGGTCCGGGCGTCGATGCCCGAAGGCAGCAAGCCGAGCAGGGCCTCGCTGTCGGCCACGAAGTCGCCGCCTTCGTCGGGATCGTCGGCCCCGAGCACCAGGTTCCTCGCCCACTCGGTCCGGCTCTGGGCCTCGTACCGCTCCAGCTTGGCGAGGTAGCCGAGAAGCTCGGCGCCGGTCACCACCGGCAGGCGGCCGATCTTGATCTCCGGCAACGCATCGCCGGCCACGTCGCCGAAAAGGGTGTCGGCGGCGTAGAGGCCGAACGGCGTACCCGCGAGCAGCGGCGGTACGAGGTTGTCACCGAGCCCGAGGAGATCCCGGGTGTCGTAGTGGCCGGCGCCGGCCAGCAGCACGTGGGTCGGCGCTTCGGCCCACTCGGCCCAGGCGTGGGCCAGGAACCGGCGCAGGGCCTTTGGATCGAGCAGGCCGTGGTTGAACTCGTCCATCACATCGTCGAGAGCGACGACCAGCGGACGGAAACCGTCGCGGCTCCGGTACCGCGCGAGCTGCTCCGCGGCGGGAACCAGGTCGCGCCGGGTCACGATCAGGTAATCGGCCCGGTTGGCCGGGGAGCGCAGGCTCGAGGCGTAGTCGGGCTCGAGGACCGGGGTCCGGGCCGGAGCCCCGAGGACCAGGAAGGAGCCGACGGAGCGGCGCAGATCGAAGCCGACCCGGAACGTGCCGTCACCGGCGGGCTCCACCGTGGCATCGCTCACCTCCCGCGGGACGTCCCGATCGCTGACGTCGAACACTCGGAGATCGGCGCTGGAGAAACCCTCCGCGGTCAGCGGCCCACGGCCCTCGAGGGTCGCCAGCAGGAGATCGTCTGCGGCGCGGTGGAAGCGCCGGTACTGCAGGTCGAAGGCATCGACGTAGAACAGGCTGCGATCGGCCCCGGTGTCGAGCCGGGCCGAGACCACCACCTCGACGCGGGTGCCGGAGAGCAGGCCCGGGTCGAGATCGAACGTGGCGACCGCGTCGTCGAGGCCGTCGAAGAAGACCTCGCCCACGGTCTCCCCGCCCACTTCCACCACCGCGTGGTGCTCGCCGTCGACCGAGGTATCGCTGGCGCCCCGCAGGTGCACCGTGAGCCGCGCCGGGGCCGTCGGATCCACGGCATGCACCGGCAGCTCGAAGCTCGCCTGACCGGCGGTGGGGTGCCCGGCGAAGAGCCCCCGCCAGTGCCAGAAGTCGAGGTCCGGGTCGCGGGCCACGAAGGTGGCGGCGAAGACGTCTTCTTCGAAGTGCTCGGAATGGTCCGAGCCGCCCACGGCCCCGGGCGGGCTGCCCGCCCCCGTGGTCTCGATCGGGGTCCCGCGACCACCGAGCTCGAGACGATACACGTTGTCGAGCTCGTGGCGGGTCTCCGTGTGGGAGCTTCCGAGAGGCCAGCCCACGAAGCGCAGCCCGCCGCCCTCGAAGCGCCAGGCCACCGCCTCGCCGCCGCGGGTGAGAGACACCGCACCCGCGCGCAGGTAACGCTGCACGTCGGCTTCGGACTGCCCCAGACCGGCGGCGATCTCGGCCGCGCCGAGGTGGTATAGCCCCGGCTCCCGCACCCGCAGCTTCAGGGCCACGACCCGGCCGCCGACGATATCTTTCTCGGCCGTCTCGGCCGTCTCGGCCGAGGCGGACGCCACCCGCGCCTTCTCCAGCTCCCGATCCCGGAGCCGTTCGAGCAGCGCCCCGGAAGGCCGGAGCGGCCGGGCTTCGAATGGGCCCGCCCAGGGCTCGGAGCTCGTCGCCCCGGCGGCCGTGACGTCGACCCCGAAGGGGCCGTAGAGCTGCTCCACACCCTGGCGCTGGATCTCGGCGATCCAATACCTCCGCCGCGAGGGGCCGGACCGTTCGTCGCGCACCCGGTAGAGGCCCCCCTGGGGAACATCGAGAGCCGGCACCAGCTCGGGATGGACCGCCAGCCAGCCCCCCTCGGAGGTCTCGCGGTAGACCAGGAAACCCGCCGAGCCGGCCTCGGCCGTGGTCCGCCAGCTCACCACCACCCCCGAGGCGTCGCGGTACGCCTCGACCTTCGACACCAGGGCCAGCAGGGCCGGGCGGCTGAAGCCGAAGTCGTTGTCGACCGAGTCGACCGCCACCAGGGTCACCGGCTGGATGCTGGCGGTGAGCAGCTGGGTGGTCTGGATCCCGCCATCGACGAAAGTACCCGCCGCGTCGACCGCCACCAGGTAGTCGCCCGGCGGCAGGTTGGCGAAGAGGTAGTCGCCGCTGCCGTCGCTGATCCGGCTGTCGATCAGGACGTCTCGCGGCCCCAGGGCGCCGTCGCCGTCGAGGTCGCGGAAGAGGAACACTCCGAGCTGGTTCACCCCGAAGTCCTCGTCGTTGTCGGGCAGGGTCGAAGGCTCGTAGAGGCCGTCGCTGTCGAGGTCGAAGAAGGTCGTGCCGCTGATGCTCAGGTCGGCCGCCGCGTAGTAGCCGAAGTCGGCGGTGAGGTCGTTTGGCGAGCCCACGGTGAGGGTCACCGCGTAGGGATCGGCCTGGCTGTTGTCGTCGACGCCGGCCGTGCCGCTGGTCTTGGTGAAGCCGGCGAGCACCCCGGACGAGTCGCTCACCGTGACCAGGTAGTTACTCTCCGGCAGAGCATTGAACTCGTACTCGCCGTTGGTGTCGGTGAATTCCGTGCGCAGCAGGTTGTCGGTGCCGGGGGTGATCACCCCGTCGTTGTCGACATCGAGCCAGAGATCGACCGAAACCCCTTCGAACCCGGGCTCGTCGCTCTGCCGCACGCCGTCGTTGTTCTGGTCGTGCCATACCCGGTTGCCGATGGTGCCGGTGCCACCGGACGGCGCGTAGGGGAAGTCGGCCAGGTCGTAGTCCTGCCCGGCGGTGAGCACGATGTCGGACGTCGGGTTGGTGCCCGCCGAGAGGTTCAGCCCCTGGAGCACTCCTCCGGTGTCGCTCACCCGCACGCGGTAGGTGCCGGCCAGCAGGCCGGTGAAGTCGTAGGCGCCATTTTCGTCGGTGATCGCGGTGGCGAGCACGTTGCCGCCGGAGTCGAGCAGGTCGAGGGTCACTCCGCCGAGGCCCGGCTCGCCGCCGTCGAGGATGCCGTCGCCATCGAGATCGAGGAAGACGGTGTCGCCGATCGAGCCGGTGGTGCCGCCGGTGAAGCCCCAATCGACGAAGAGAGCGTCCGTCGTGCCGTTGGTGGTCAGGGTGATCACGGTATCGCCGATATTGGTCGGCACCGGGCTCACTCCCGCCGGCAGGGTGGAGACGTCGACCGTCACCTCGTAGTCCGCCGCCGCGAGCCCGGGGAAGAGGTACCGACCGTTGGCGTCGGTCGTCGCCGTGGCGAGCAGAGCGCCACCACTGTCGCGTAGCTCCACGGTCACGCCCGCGATGCCGAGCTCACCGGAGCCCTGCTCGCCGTCGCCGTCGGCGTCGAGCCAGATCGTGTCGCCGATCGCCGAGCCCACGGCGCTGGCGAAACCGAAGTCCGCCTCGTCGTAGGCCTCGCCCTCGCTGAGGCTGATCAGCGAGCTCGGGTCGGTGGTGCCGGCCGTCGCCGCCAGGCCGGTCGGCAGGGTGGAGGCATCGAGATCGACGTAGTAGGTGCCGGCGCCGAGGCTCGGGAAGAGGTACTGGCCGTCGGTTCCGGTGGTGGTCGAGGCGAGCAGGACGTCGTCTCCGCCACCGATCATGCCATCCGGCCCGGCGTCGTAGAGATCGAGAGCAATACCCGCCAGGCCGGGCTCGCCGCCGTCCTGCACGCCGTCGCGATCGGCGTCGTGCCAGACGAAATCACCGATCGAGCCGGTGTCACTATCGCGGGCGTAGCCGAAGTCGAGATCGGTGAGGTCCGTCGCCACCACGGTGATGCCGATGGCGTCGAGGCCCGAGGTCAGGAAGTAGTCGCCCAGCACCACCTGCTCGTCGGTCACGGTGACGGTGTAGTCGCCCGCGGCCACGTCGAGGAACGAGTAGTCCCCGTTGACATCGGTGGTGGTGGTCGCCACCACCCGGCCGGTCGAATCGACCAGGGCCACGGTCACCCCGCCGATGCCGGGATCCACGGCGCCATCGTCGACCCCGTCGCGGTCGTCGTCTTCGAACACATTGCCCGAGACATTCGGCAACGCGTTGTTCCGGTAGCCGAAGTCGGCGTCGAGGAAGCTCGCCGCGGAGGTGGCGAGGCTGGTCTCGATCTGGGTGCCGGCGGCGTTGGCGCCACCTTCCTGATCGGTCGTCGTGGCCGTGTAGGCCGCAAGCGCCGGCTGGGAATCGTCGACGCTGACGAAGAAGGTTCCCTGGGGGACACCGGAGAAGAGGTACTGCCCGGCACCGTCGGTGACCCGGGTGCCGATCAGGGTGTCGACGGTGGTGTCGAAGATGCCGTTGCCGTCGGCGTCCTGCCACAGCTCCACGGTCACTCCGCCGATCCCGGGCTCGCCGGGGTCCTGGACCCCGTTGCCGTTGGCGTCGCTCCACACGGTGTCGCCGACCTGGCCCGGGATGTTGTAGCCGAAGCTCACGGCCGAGACGTCGGCCCCGGCGACGGTCACCGCGAGCTGGTCGGCCACGGCCGGGGCGGTGGTACCCACGAACTCCCGCAGCTCGGCGGTGGTGTCGGTCACGGAGAGGGTGTAGCTGCCGTTCTCCAGCCCGTCGAAGGAGAAGTCGCCGTTGGCGTCGGTGGTGGTGGTCGCGATCACGTCGCCGCTGGCGTCGAGCAGGGCGATGGTGACGTTCGGCAGCCCGGGCTCGCCGGGATCCTGGGTCTGGCCGCCGTCGAGATCGTGCCAAAGGCGGTCCGCCACCGAGAAGAGAGCACCGTTCTGGAAGCCGAAATCCGCCTCCAGGTACGTGTCGCCCGCGGCCACCGTGAAGGGCAGGGTCGGATCGCTCTGGCTCTGCGGGCCGCTGGTCAGGGTGTAGCCGGCCAGCGACGGGCTCGACGTGTCGACATCGACCGCGTACTCCCCGGGAGCTACCCCGGTGAAGAGATACCAGCCGTCGTCGGAGGTCACCGCGGTGTCTTCCACCACGTCGTCGCCGGTGCCGAGCACGCCGTCGGCGCCCGCGCTCACCAGCTCCACGGTCACCCCGCCGATCCCGGGCTCGCCGGGATCCTGCAGGCCGTCGCCGTCGGCGTCGGACCACACGTAGTTCCCCACTACCGCATCGCTGGTGGCGTTGCGGTAGCCGAAGTCGGCATCGAGGAAGACGTCGCCGAGAGCCACGGGGATCGGGGCGGTCGGATCGGTGGAGCCGGGGGAGAGGCTCAGCCCCGCGGGCACGGACGCGTCGATCACGTCCACATAGTAGGTGCCGGCCGCGAGCCCACCGAAGCTGTAGCCGCCCAGAGAGTCGGTGGTCGTGGTGCCCAGCAACAGGTCGTCGCCACCGCCCACGGCACCGTCGGCGCCGACGTCGTAGATCTCCAGATCGACGTTCGGAATGCCGGGCTCACCGATGTCCTGCACTCCGTCGCCGTCGACATCGAGCCATACTCGGTCGCCGATCACCGCCGGGTCGATCACCGCCGGGGCATCGTCGTCGAAACCGAAATCGTTGCCGGCCGACGGAGAGCCCGCCAGGCTCACCGGCTGGATGCCTCCGGTCACCGTCTGGGTCGTCTGGACGAAGCCGTCGATCGCCGTGCCGGTGGTTTCGACCGCGACGATGTAGTCGCGGTTGTCGGGTAGATCGGTGAAGAGGTAACCGCCGGTGCCGTTGCTGGTGGTGGTGCCGATCACCGGATCGCCGGGGTCGATCACCCCGTCGCCGTCGAGATCGAGATAGAGGATCACCGGAATGCCGGCGAAGCGATCTTCGGGCAGATCGAGCGCGGCGTCGCGGTCTTCGTCGCCGAACACCGTGCCGGAGATCGTCTGCGGCGTGCTCGCCTGGTAGCCGAAGTCGGCGGTGACGTCGTTCAGTGATCCTGGAGAGAGGGTCACGGCGTAGGGATCGGCCTGGCTGTTGTCGTCGACGCCGGCAGCACCCGTGGTCTTGGTGAAGCCGGTGAGCACCCCGGCGGTGTCGGTAACGTCGACCAGGTAGTCCCCGGCCGCCAGACCGACGAACTCGTACTCGCCGTTGTCGTCGGTGGTGAGAGAGCGCAGCAGGTTGTCGGTGCCCGGCTCGATCACGCCGTTGCCGTCGACGTCGTGCCACAGCGCCACGGTCACTCCGCCGAGGCCCGACTCGCCGGGGTCGCGTTGGCCGTCGCCGTCGAGGTCGTGCCAGACGATGGAGCCGATGGTGCCGGTGCCCGCCGAGGGGGCGTAGGGGAAATCCGCCAGGTCGTAGTCCTGCCCCGCCGCCAGGGCGATCGGAGCGGTGGGATTGGTGCCTGCGGAGAGCCCGAGGCCGCGCAGGATCTGCCCCACGTCGCTCACCTCCACGCGGAAAGTGCCGGCGGGCAGACCGGTGAAGTCGTACGCGCCGGCGGTATCGGTGGTGACGGTGGCCACCACGTCGCCGTCGGCGTCGAGCAGGTTCAGGGTCACTCCGGCGATTCCCTTCTCCCCCGCGTCGAGGACCCCGTCGCCATCGACATCGAGCCACACGAGATCGCCGATCGAGCCCAGGCTCGCGCCGTCGAAACCGAAGTCGGCGGTCAGCACGTCGGCATCGGCCGGCACCTCGAGCTCGCGGCTGGCGGGTCCGTTGGTGGGCACGCTGTCGAAGGCGGCCGGCAGGGTCGAGGAATCAACCGTGACCGTGTACGTGCCGGGCGCCAGGCCGGTGAAGAGGTAGGAGCCGTCGTCGGCGGTGACGGTGCTGAAGGTGCCCGAGGGGCCCACGGCGCTCACCGTGACCCCGCCGATACCGATCTCGCCCGGGTCCTGGACGCCGTCACCATCGGCGTCGGCCCACACGTGATCACCGAGGGCGCTCGAGCCGTTGGTGCCACCGTAGCCGAAGTCCACGTCGGTCTCGAGCTCGCCGGCCGAGAGCAGCACCACCGACGACGGATCGGTGGTGCCGGTGGTGGCCACCAAGCCTGCAGGAACCGAGCCGTCGACCACGTCGACGTAGTACGAGCCAGGCGGGAGCCCGGAGAAGACGTAGCCGCCGTTGGCATCGGTCGTGGTGGTCGCCAGCAAGCTGTCGTCACCTCCGCCGATCGCGCCGTCCGGGCCGGTGTCGTAGAGCTCCAGGCTCACCCCGGAGAGGCCGCTCTCTCCGGCGTCCTGCACCCCGTCGCGGTCGGCGTCGAGCCACACGAAGTCGCCGATCGATCCGGTGGTGCCGTTGCGGGCGTAGCCGAAGTCGATCCCGGTGATATCGGTCGCGGCCAGGGTGACGGGCAGGGTGTCGAGGCCGCTGGTGAGCTGGTAGTCGCCGAGCACGCCGCCGGTATCGGTCACCGCGACCTGGTAGCTGCCGGGGGGCAGGTCGGGGAACTCGTAATCCCCGGCGGCATCGGTCTTGGTCACCGCCAGCACGTTGCCCGAGGCGTCGAGCAGGGCCAGGGTGACGTCGAGGAATCCCGGCTCGCCGAGACCGTCGTCGACACCGTCGACGTCGAGGTCGGAGAAGACGTTGCCGGAAATGTCGGCGAGGGCGTTGTTGCGGTAGCCGAAGTCGAGCGCGAGATCCGCCTCCCCGAGCTGCAGCAGGCTCGAGCCCTGGCCATCGAGGGTGGCGTCGGGGTCTCCGGTCTGGGTGAAGCCGGCGGGCAGGGTGGCGGCGTCGACCCGCACCGAGTAGCCGTCGGGGGCGATGCCGTCGAAGAGGTAATTGCCGTTGGCGTCGGTCACGGCGGTGGTGATCACCGCACCGTTACCGTCGAGCAGCTCGACGGTGACGCCGGCCAGCCCCACCTCGTTCGGATCCTGGATGCCGTCGCCGTCGGCGTCGGACCACACCCGGTCGCCCAGGGTTGCGGGGCCGTTGTAGCCGAAGTCCACGCCGGTGAGGTCGGCGGCCACCACGGTCACGGCCAGGCTTCGCACGCGGCCGGGAGCTGTGGTGCCCGCGAGCCCGATCAGCTCACCGGTATTGTCGGAGATCTGCAGGGTGTAGCTCCCGGGCTCCACCCCCGTGAACGAGAAGGTGCCGTCGAGAGCGGTGCGGGTGGTGGCGATCACGTCGCCGCTGGCGTCGAGCAGGTCGACGGTCACTTCGGCGATTCCCTCTTCCGAGGGGTCGAAGGCGCCATCGTCGTCGAGATCGAGCCAGACGGAGTTGGTGATCGAGTACGTACCCGCCGCGTCGCGGTAGCCGAAATCGACATCGGTCACCACCGAGCCGGGAAGCAAGGTCACCGGGGCGCTCAGCTCGGCGCCTTCGCTCTGGGGGCCGGTGGTCACGGTGTAGCCGTCGAGGGCGCCACCCCCACCGAGGTTGGAGGCGGCGACCCGCACCCGGTACTCCCCGGCAGCCACGCCGCTGAAGAGGTACCGGCCATCGTCGGAGGTGACGACACTGCTCACCACCATACCGGCGGCGTCGAGCAGCTCCACGGTGACCCCGCCGATCCCGGGCTCGCCCGGATCCTGGATCCCGTCGCCGTCGGCATCGGACCACACGTAGTCGCCGAGGATTGCGGTCACGGCGCTGGCGTTGGTGTAGCCGAAATCGGCGTCGAGGAAGATTTCTTCCGCTGCCAGGGTCACGACGGCCGAGGGATCCGAGGTTCCCGGTGAGGTCGCGAGGCCCGACGGTAGGGTGCTCTGGTCGACATCGACGTAGTAGCTGCCGGCGGGGAGATGATCGAAGAGATACGCACCATTGGTATCGGTCACGGTGGTGGCGATCAAGGTGTCGTCGCCACCGCCCGGGGCACCGTCGCCACCGGGATCGAAGAGCCGGACAGTGACATTGCCCAACCCGGGCTCGACGACATCTTGGAATCCGTCGCCGTCCACGTCGAGCCACACGTAGTCGCCGATGGCCACGCCTCGGCTCACCGGATCGACCACCGTGGCCATCAGGGGCTGATCCTGCTCGAGGCTGGTGACGATCGCCGTGTTGAGGATGTTCGTGGTGTTCGGGTCCAGGGGGTCTTCCACCAACACCGAGTAGGTCACCGTCATCGACTGCCCGGCCAGCAGGCCGAAGCCGTCGGGAGCCAGGAGCAGATGGGTGGGATCGCCGTCGAGCAAGGGATCGGCATCCGCGGCCTGGTTGGTTCGCACCACGGCGGTCGAATTGGTACCGGTGAGCCGCAGGCGCGCTCGATTGTAGGTGCCATTGTCGGAGCCGGTGAAGGTGTCGCAGATCTCCAGTCGCCAGGTGCCGGAGCCGTTCTCCCCGTTGAAAGCCGAGAAGGCGTTGGACGGCCCGGCGGTGCGATCGTAGAACGGCGCCGCGGTGTTGTCGGCAAAGCCATCGTCGATCGGGTTCGCCGATCCGTCCTCGAGCTGCATGTCGTAGCCGTTGTCGCTGTCGCCGACGTCCTCCGTGATCACCTGGACCCGAGTCCCGGCCGGGGACTCCAGGGTGGCGCGGATATCACCCCGCCAGGTGTGAGCGGCGTTGAAGCCCAGATCGACGCTCGACAGCGAGACGTCCTGGCCCACGGTAAACGTGCGCACGATCTCGCCGCCTCCACAGCTTGTGGAGCCGTTGATCGCCACGCCTCCGGCAGGAGCATCTTCCAAGGTCAGCGTTCCGTCGAGAACGTCGTTGAATCCCGTTGCCTCGGTGCTTTCCGCCACGTAAGAGGTGCCGGCCGGCAGGCTGTCGAGCAGGCGGATACCGGTGGTGCCCGCGGTGGAGATGTTGCTCACCGTCACGGTGTACTCGATGGTCTGCCCGGCGACCACGTCGCCCACCGCGTCGGAGGTCTTGGTGATCTGGAGAGAGGGCGTACGGATCGGCGTCACAGTCGAGCCGGTTTCGATATCGGTGGCGGTGGCCACTCGCACCTGGTTGCCGAACTCGTTCACTCCTGGCGGGAGAGGATCGGCCACCTGTACCGCAAAGGTGATCACGACGGTCTGGTCGATCCCCAGGTTGGCCAGGGGAAGGCCGCCTTCGTCGAGGGGAAAAATCGTCGCCGGAGCGACGTCGTCGGGTACCTGCACGCCGTCGATCTCGGTGGAGTCGGCGAGATAGGTCACGTTGGGATCGAGGCCGAAATCCGTGACCGTGGCCCCGACCACCACCGCCTCGGAAGCGTTGGTGACCAGGATTTCGTACAACACGGTGTCGCCGGCACTGATGCCCCCATTGCCATCGGCATCGTCGAGCAGGGTCGCTCCTTTGGAGGCCTCGATCGCCTGGAGCGGCAAGACCGTGGTGCCGAGGTCGATGCCGGGAGCCGCGGCGCTGGCGGTGGCGGGATCCTGACCCCAGGCCGCCGCCACCAGAGTGCCGTCGAGGGTGTAGAAGAGAGCCCCGCTCTGGTCCCCGTCGGTAGTGTCGAAGAGCTTCAGCGACTCGAGATTGGTGAGGCTGTAGTCCTCGTCGTATTGATTGCCCTCGGGGTCTACCAGGGCGCCGGTCGTGGGATCGCCGTCGTAGTCCACATAAAGAGTGGTATTTCCGGTGGCGGTCACCCAGATCGGGCTGCCGTTCTCACTCGGGTTGGTGCCCGAGGTCGGATCGCGGCCGACGGCCCACCCGGTGATATGGGCCGTGCTCAATCCCTCTTCCGGCAGCAGAGTAAAACCCCAGTCGTGGGCCGTGCCATCGAAATCGATCAGAGCGAGGGCGAAGAAAGGCTCGTTGGAGGCGGTGAAGAAATGGGCGCCCGAGGAGAGCGGAACGGTGAACTCGGTCAAGCCGCCGGCCGGCACCGACAGGGTCGACGACGTGGGAGTCTGGGACACCAGCTCGGTGAGGCGTAGCTCCGCGCGGTTGAAGGTACCGTTGTCGGCCGAAAAAACGTCACACAGCTCGAGGGTCCAGGTTCCCGCAGAGCTCTCGCCGGAAAACGGCGCGAAGGAATTCGAAGGCCCGGCGTCGCGGTCGTAGAAGGGCGCGGCGGTATTGTCGGCTCCGCCATCGTTGATCGGATTTCCCGTGGAGTCGGTGAATCGGACGTCGTAGTTGTCGTTGGCGTCGCCGCCGTTGGAACCCAGAAAGATCACCCGGGGTCCCGCGGGCGACTGCAACGTCCCCTGGACGTCTCCGCGGTAGATGTGATCGACGTTGAGCCCGAGATCCACACCCAGAACCGTGAAGCTGGGCCCCACGTTGAAGGTTCGGGTCAATGGGGCAGCGCAGGGAGTCGCCGCGAAGGAAACGGCTCCGGGGGTGGTATTCGAAAAGGATTGGGTGGCCGTATTGGCCTGGAGAGACTCCTCGGTCACCGAGATGGCGGCGCTTCCGGGATTGTAGAGCAGCACCGTGGTGTCGATTCCGGGAGCGGCGGTGCCCACGGGAGAGTAGTAGCTGGAGCCCCAGTCGTCGGAGGGTATGAGGCTGTACCAGCGAGCCTCGTAATTCGAGCCCACGTCCCCGGTCAGCAGGTGCACCTGCAGGGGATCGGTCGAGAACATCGTACCGCCGGTCTCGATGTTCTCGAGCAGAATGCTCTCTCCCGGCAGCAGAGTGATCGTATTGTCGACGCTTCCGTCGCCATCGAGGTCGACGGCGAAGATCGCTCCGGTCTCTCCGGCCATCACAGAGGCCGCTGTGTACTGGAACGAGGCGTTGGTGGCGATATCGATCCCGACCGGAAACTCGAAGCGGTCGTTCCATTCCTTGGTGTTGAAGACCTCTGCCGCGCCGGCCAGGAGGGTACCTTCCTGCAGCCGCCAGCCCGCCCGGGTCACTGCGATCTGCTCGTTCGCCCCGATACGATCTCGGCCGTCGAAGAGGATGGTCGCCGGATCCCGCGGGTTGACGAACGTATTGTTCTCCAACACCTGGAAGTCCCCGGCCTCCAGGTTGAAGGTCTGGGTCGATGCCTGCACCGGATTCGCCAGATCGTCTTCGTACCCGTCTTCCCAATGATCGTAGAAGATCACGGTCCCGTCGACATTGGCCGACAAGGAGACCACGGAACGCACCGTGTCGGGATTGGGTGCCGTCGTATTTCCGAGCCCGAGAGTATTGACCCCGATCGCCAGAGACCGGATGTGCTCGCCGGGTAGCGGCACGTAGTAGATCTGCTCCAGCTGTGCCGAAACCGGCGCAGACCCGATTCCGCAGACCATCAAAGAAACTGCCAGGAAAGCTCGTTTCCCCTCGGCGATCCGGCTCGGACCACCAAACTTTTTCCGCAAAACACTACAAACCATCGGACACCTCTGCAGTCCAGCGCTCATCCTGCCGCTTCTTCCCTCACTTTATTTAACAAAAAAAGATGACAAGGGGAATGACACTGCCTCCCCAACCCTCGCTACCAGAAAAGAATTACATTGAATATTACGATCCAGATCGAAACGGAAGATTTGCGGACCGAATTCGAAGCAAGCGTTTCAACTCTGCGGGGGTCCGCTCGGACAGAGAATCGGATCGGGCTTGCTCGTAGGCTGTGTGCAGGTAGCCGCCACCACTTCCAGAATCTGCCGTGAGAGAATTCGTGGCTTCTCGTATGGCCGCTTTCCCGGAAGAGAGATTTTGGAAAAATCTTTTCTTTCCATGAACGAAATGTTTTCCAACATCGGCGAATGACCACCACGGAACACGATTCTCTCTTCGTGAGCCAGCGAGACGCGCGATTCACCGGAAGTTTCAAACCTTCTCGTCGGGAGCCCGAGCTCTCCGGAAGTAGAGTCGATCCGACGGGAAGATAAAGACCAAGACCGAGACGGATGAGAAAGAAGACACTGCGCCTCTCCCTTTCGGAGCAATCTACGTGCCAGCCGGCACCCGGAGAAGGGTGAGTCGGCGGAGCCAGGGCCGAGGCGACTCTCTCTGCTCCACCCCATGTTGGCCCTTGCCGGGACGAGTGAGGAGAATTTCCCCTCCGCCGGGAAATTCTCCCCGTCCTGAGCTCGCCGTGCCCCCTGCGCGACCGCGACACGACCCGATCCCTCCGGCCTGCGACTCGTGATAAGGTCCCCGTCCCAGCCGGAAATCCAGGGACCCCCGACCGGCGAATCCACGTTCCGCCGGAAGGCATTGTCGAAACGGGAAAGCTCCTCAAGCCATGCAGGTTTTGGTGGTCGCTGTCGACCGCGCTACGGAAAAAAAGCTCGAAGGATTCTTTTCGGCCCGGCAGCTCAAGGTTTGCTGTTGCTCTTCGGCCCGGGAAGCCCTGGAGAAAGCCGGCGAAGACTTCTACCCCTTCGTGCTCCTCGACCTCCGCACCGAAGCCGAGGCCGGCCTCGAGCTGTGCCGCAGGATCCGCCAGGAGCACGGAGCCCAGAGCTACATTCTGGTTCTACCCGAGTCCGAGACACCCGAGGCCATGCGGCCGGCCCTCGAGGCCGGTGCCGACGACTACCTCTCCCGACCCCTCGATCTCTCGGCCCTCCGGCTGCGGCTGGCGATCGGCCAGCGTCACCTCACCTCCCGCCGCCACACCGACACCGCACAACACCGCTGCGCTCAGAGCGAAAGGCGGTACCGAACCCTGGTCGAGACCATGAACGAGGGGCTCTTCCAGGTCAACGAGCAGGGGGTCATCGAGTTCGCCAACAGCCGCCTGAGCGAGCTCACCGGCTTCAGCCTCGACGAGCTCATCGGCCAGGGCGCCGACGAGCTCCTGGTCGATCCGGAGGTGCGCGATCGCTTGCCCGAGCAGACCCTGCTCGGCGCGGGTACCGGCTCCGATCGCTACGCGATTCCCCTGCGCACCAAGTCCGACGGCTCGGTGTGGGTCAATCTCACTGCGGCCCCTCTGCCGCCCCTCGAAGGCACGACCGGCGGATCCGTGGGCCTGGTGGAGGACATTACCGAGCAGCGAGCCGCGGAGGAAGGCCTGCGATTTCGCGAGGAATACTTCCGCTCTTTGATGGAGAACGCCTCCGACCTGATCACCATTGTCGATCTCGAGGGTCAGATCCTCTACCAGAGCCTCTCCAGCGACAGTCTCCTGGGGCGTCCGGCCGAAGAGCTCCTGGGGCAGGACATCTACCAGCTGCTGCATCCCCAGGACCACGAGCTCCTGCGCTCGGCCCTGGATTCGGCCCTCGGTGCCGGCGAGGCGGCTCCCGCGGTGCCGCTGCGCCTCCAGCACCAGGACGGCCACTGGTGTTACCTCGAGTCCCTGTTCACCAACCTGGTGGAAAACCCGGTCGTGGGCGGAGTGGTGATCACCTCGCGGGACATCACCGAGCGGCGGCGGATCGAAGCCGCCCTGAAGCGAGAGCGAGCTTTCTTCCAGCAACTCTTCACCAATTCCCCCGCCGGGGTCGTGGTGCTCGACCACTCCGGCAAGGTGGTCGACGTGAATCGCGCCTTCAGCGACCTCTTCCAGTTCGAGGTCCACGAGGTCGCCGGGCATCCGCTCCACGAGTTCCTGGTCCCCGAGCACCTCCGCGAAGAGGCCGACCAGCTCTCCCAACTGGTCTTCGCCCGCCAGAACGTGGTGCACGAAACCGTCCGCCACCGCAAAGACGGCACCCTGGTCGACGTCTCGATCCTCGGTTACCCGATCGAGCTCAGCGACGCCCATATCGGCGCCTTCGCCCTCTACACCGACATCTCGGAGCGCAAGAACGCCGAGCGCAAGCTCTTCCACGATGCCTTCCACGACCCGCTGACGGGTCTGCCCAATCGCACCCTGCTGCACGAGCGCCTGGAGCGCGATCTGCGCCGGGCCAAGAGGCTCGACGACTACCGCTTCGCCCTGCTCTTCATCGACCTCGACGGCTTCAAGTCGATCAACGACTCCCTCGGCCACGCCGCGGGCGACCAGCTCCTGACCGGTGTTGCCCGCCGGCTCTCCGGCTGCCTGCGCCCCGGCGACACCACCGCCCGGCTGGGCGGCGACGAGTTCACGCTGATCCTGGAAGACATCAAAGAGCCGATCGACGCCGTACGGATCGCCGAGCGGGTCTTGCTGGCTCTCAGCCGGCCGTTCCCGCTCGGCGAGCAGGAAGGAAAGATCTCCGGCAGCATCGGCATCGCCTTCGGCTCCTCGGGCCATGCCAGCGCCGAAGACCTCATGCGCGACGCCGATATCGCCATGTACCGAGCCAAGGCCCGGGGCAAGAACTGCTACGAGATCTTCGACAGCGAGATGCACCGGAGCGAGGTGGAGCGCCTGGCGCTCGAAGCCGAGCTCAAGGTCGCCCTGGAGAATTCGGAGCTGGAGCTCTACTTCCAACCGATCCTCTCTCTGTCCACCGGTCGCATGACCGCCATCGAGGCGCTGCTGCGCTGGAACCACCCGGAACGAGGCCTGCTCGAGCCCCAACAGCTCCTCCCCGCCTGCGAGGACGCCGGCCTGATGACGGCCCTCGGGCGCTGGGTGTTCGGTGAAGCCTGCCGCCAGCTCTCCGAGTGGCAGCTCGCTTTCCCCGACAGCGACTGCCTCGTGTTGCACGTGAACTTCACCCTGCGAGAAATCAACCAGCCCGACTTCCTCGCCGAGCTCGACGACATCGTGCACCGCACCGCCGTCACCCCTTCGAGCCTGGCCCTCGAAATCCAGGAGGCCATGTTGAGCGAGCTCTCGGAGCCGATCGTCGAGACCTTCTGGCAAATCCACCGCCGAGGCTTCCGCCTCTTGATCGACGACTTCGCCTCCGGTAGCTCCTCCCTCACCGCCCTCGCCCGCCTGCCCATCGACGCCCTCAAGATCGGCCGCCCCTTCATCGACCACATGCGACCCGGCGGCGAGCACCTCGAGGTCGTCCGCGCCGCCTACGCCCTCGGCGAGAGCCTCGGCATCCATCTCGTCGCCGAAGAAGTGGAAACCGCCGACCAGCACCAACGGCTCAGAGAGCTGGGTTTCGGCTTCGCCCAAGGTTATTACTTCTCCCGTCCCATGCCCGCCGCCGAGATGTCGAAGCTGATCGGCGAAGATCCGAAGTGGTAGGTCTTCGACCACCCCTTTCCTTCCCTGCGATCACTTCGTAGACCACCGCCTCCAAGAGAAAGCTCTGCATCCTGGCCGGATCGTCGGCCAGATTTCGCTGGCATGGTCGAACGCCGATAGGATGAGGAAAGACCATGAGGCACCAGCGAACCCATTCGTCCGGGAAGGATCTGCTCTTGATGGGGCTGGCTCTGGCCCTGGCAGGAC
>CAZMEL010000130.1:0-20597 GCA_964565225.1 uncultured Thermoanaerobaculia bacterium
GTCTCCGGCGAGCGCCCAGGCTCCCAACTAGACAGCAGGCAGCTGAGGATGCGGTCCATATCTCGGTTGCGACCGTGCACGGGATGGACTACCTGCTGACTTGGAACTGCCGCCACATCGCCAACGCGGAGATGCGGACACGGCTGGTAGACTCGATGCTGGAGCGGGGATATCTGCTTCCGGTAATCTGCACTCCGGAAGAGCTCGCAGGAGAATAGTCATGTGGAAAGATCCCATCGTGGAAGAGATCCGAGCCCACCGAGAAGCACATGCGGCGGAGTTCGACTACGAGATCTCTGCGATTTGTCGCGATCTGCGCCGACAGCAGGCAGCTTCAAGCCGGAGAGTCGTGCGTCTTCCCGCCCGCAGGGCTCAGCCAGTCGATTCGGTGGCTCGAAAGGGCGATCCTGGTGTCGATGGGAACGAGTCTTCAGAACAACCAGATTCAGCTGCCGATCTAGCCTCGGAGATCCGACGAGTGATCGCAACCGAGTTGAGGTTGAGCGAGGAGCTTCTCGATGGCGATGTAACGTTCGAAGACTTAGGACTTGACTCGCTGACCTCTGTTGAGGTTCTTTTGGCTATCGAGAAGCAGCTCAAGTGCACACTCGATGCCGCCCAACTGGTCGAGACTCACTCGCCGGACACGCCGCTATCGGTGTTCATTTCTTCTATCGCAGATACCGTAGCCCCGGCTCGGGCCCTCGCAGATGAGGCCTTGATTGAGGCCTCCAATCGGGCCGCTTCCTGAAAGCCGAAAGCGTCTTCAGCAACCAACTGAGACCCGGCCGTGATTGCATCTAGCGCGGTATACGAGTCCTGGATGCGATCCAACTCTCAGCGCTTCGAGCGCAGCCAGGTGCGGAGACGATCCGCCGGCCAGGTGTTGATGCAGGCTTCGGCCGAAGCACCGGCCCGGCGGGCGGTGAGCACGCCGTAACGCAAGAAGTCGAAGTGATCTTCGCGGTGGGCGTCGGTATCGATCGAGAATTTGCAACCCTTCGCCAGGGCACTGCGGAGATGACCGTCGCGGAGATCGAGGCGGTTCCAGTTGGCGTTGACCTCGAGCACGGTGTCGTGCTCGACCGCCGCTTCGAAAAGGGCGTTCATGTCGGGCTCCAGGCCTTCCCGGCGATGGATGATTCGCCCGGTCGGATGCCCGATGATGTGCACCAGCGGATGGCGAATGGCCCGCAGCAAGCGCTCGGTGGCGGTGGCCGGATCCTGGCGTAGGGAGGCATGGGGCGAGGCCACCACCACGTCGAGCTGGGCGAGGAGATCGTCCTCGTAGTCGAGCCGGCCGTCGATCAAGATATCGACCTCCGAGCCGGCCAGGAGGGTGATGCCGTCGATCCCCTGGTCCGCTTCCCGCACCGCCTCGATATGGCGTAGCAGGCGGTCCGGTGTCAGGCCGTTGGCGATCACCGAGCTCTGGGAGTGGTCGGTGATCGCCAGGGTGTGAAAGCCACGGTCTCGGGCGAAGGCCGCCATCTCTTCGATCGTATGTTTGCCGTCGCTGGCCACGGTGTGGGCGTGGAGCTCGGAGCGGATGTCGTCCAGCTCGATCAGGGGCGTCGGCTCGCGGTCGAGCTCGCCGCGATCCTCTCGCAGCTCGGGCGCGATGAACGGAAACCCCAGGTCGGAGTAGATCTCCTCTTCGGTCGCCGCTGCCAGGGGCTCGGCTCCGTGGTCCTGCGGACGCTCCTCGGTCCCTTCGAAGAGGCCGTATTCGTTCAGCCGTTTGCCCTGCTTGATCGCCGCTTCCCGGAGCCGGACATTGTGCTCCTTCGAACCGGTGAAATACATCAGGGCGGCGCCCCACGCTTCCTCCGGAACGATGCGCAGGTCGGCCTGGATCGCCACCTTGCCCACTTCGAGCCGTACCGAGCTCTTGGTCTCACCGCGGGCCAGCACCTGGCTCACGGCTTCGTGCTCGGTGAAGGCCTGGCGAACGGCCTCCGGATCGTCGGCCACCACCAGGAAGTCCAGGTCACCGATGGTCTCGCGGCCGCGGCGCAGGCTGCCCGTCGACTCCACCCGCTGCAACCCCGGCACCTCGCCCAGTCTCTCCCGCAGGTCCCGGGCGATCGGCCAGGCGAGGCCGATCGGCACCCGATCCTGGGTCTTCTCACTGAACTCGATCGCCTTGCGAATGTTCTCGATCGTCTTCGCACCCATGCGCGGTAGCTCGGCGAGCTCCGGCGAATCGAGCCGCCCCTTGAGATCGGCGACGCTCGCGATGCCCAGATCCTGCCACATGGCCTTCGCCGCCTTGGGGCCGATCCCGGGAATCTCCAGCAGCTCGAAGACTCCGGCGGGCACCTTCTCGAGCAGCTCCCGATGCTCGGTGATCTCGCCGTGCTCCAGGTACTCCACGATCTTCTCCGCCGAACCCTTGCCGACGCCCTGGATCTCCGCCAGACGCTTCACCGCGACGGACGGCTCGTCCCCGGCGATGGCCGCCACGTCTTCGGTGAGATCTTTGAGCAACCGGGCGATTCGAGCATGAGCATTGACCCGGAAGCGGTTCGCCCCCAGGAGCTCGAGCCCCGAGGCCATCTGCTGAAAAATCTTCGCCAGCTCCTGGTTCTTGCTCACGAGCTCTCTCCTTCGCGATCCACCAGCTGACGATACGCGCGGTTCCAGTAGATCAACGGGGGTTGATCGGCACGGTTGACCCGGCTCGCCTCGACCCTCCCGATGTAGACAATATGACTCCCCGCCGGATGCCTCGATTCCACTCGACAGTCGAGCCAGACGAGGGACTCTTCGAGCACCGGGGCGCCGGTCGCCCCCACCGTCCACGTCCCGGCCCCGAAACGGTCTTCCCGGGAAAATGCGAAACGGTTCGAGAGCTCTGCCTGCTCGGCACCGAGAATGTTGACCGCAAACGCGGCCCCGTCGTCGCGCAGCAGGGGATGCAAACTGTGACGGTGATCGATCACCACTGCGATCAGGGGAGGGTCCGCCGAGATCGAGGTAAAGGCCGAGACCGTCAGTCCGTAGGCCTGCTCCCCCTCGCCGGCGGTCACCAGGGTCACGCCGGCAGCAAAATGGCGCAGCGCATCGCGAAAATCGTCGGACGAAATCGTCATGGTTTCCTCGGGATGGTCGATACCAGGTCGGGCGCGAGCCCGGTTCGAGAGTCTGGTTCGGGCCGCGCGCACAGACCCACGGGCTCCGCGTCGAGTATAGCTCGTGCACACTGCTCCGGCGGACGGGCTGCGGCAGACGCCTTCTTCCATGTTCCGAGGGGAAAGAGCTTCTAGAAAAAGCATATTGTTAATATAAAAATTTTGCTATATCCGGAACTTGGCAATTTGAGAGGTCGATCTACTGATTTTCGTTATTTGATTCGTAATGTCGCTTGACGAGCCCGGAAAATCGACCTATATTCCTTCTACCGACCGTCCGGTTAAACTTAGCCTAAATCTCCTCGGGACGACCCCGTGAGAAGAAATCGAGGGCTCTCTCCGGCCGGCACTCCAGAGATGCCCGGCAAGGATCAGCTCGCTGCTGAAGGATTCAGAAGCGGAGCACCTTCCTTCTGTCCGGGCACTCGAAACACGAGCCTGGACTGTAGACTTGATGAACGACTCTCGGATTCCGCTCACCCCAATCCCCGTCCGGGGACTCCTGTCGCCATGAGCTCCGTGGTCGCTTCGCTCCTTTCTCGTTTTCACCCGATGTCGTCCCTTTTTCGCCTTCGCGAGCCGCGTGCGCCTGCCCTTCGGGAAGGCCGCACGCCCAGTCTCGCGTTTCGACTCCGAGGTGAGGTATCCGGAACATGCAAAACCTGGCACAGAAACGCAACACCGCGAGAGCCGAACGCGTTTTCCTGGTCGAAGAAACACCACCCGAAGTGGCGGTCCGCCCTTCGACCACCATCGAATGGTTCGTCCAGCAGCTCGCCGAGCTCGGGGTGGAGAACGCCTTCGGCGTCAGCGGCGGCGCCATCGCGCTGCTCTTCGACGCCCTTGCCGATGGCCCGATCGAGCTCCACCACTTTCGCCACGAGACCGGTGCGGCCTTCGCCGCCACAGAAGCCCACTTCGCCTCCGGCAAACCCACCGTGGTCTTCGCCACCACCGGCCCGGGCCTGCTGAACTCGCTCACCGGTATCACCGCCGCCCGCTGGGACGGCGCCAAGGTCATCTTGATCTCGGGCGCCACGAATCCTGCCCAGCGAGGCCGCTGGGCGAGCCAGGAGACCAGCCCCTACACCATGCCCCAGGACACCTTCTACACCCAGGGGCCGATCTTCGATTTTGCGGTCCGGGTCGAGAATCCCGCCGAGATGCCCGAAGTCCTGCGGCGTCTCGGCAACGGTCTCTCCAAGCCCGGGCGTTTCGTCGCCCATGTCTGCCTGCCCATGTCGGTGCAGTCGGGCCACGTCGACAGCCTCCCTCGCCAGCAGCGCTTCACCTCCCTATCCCCGGCTCCCTCGCGCCGCGACGTCGAGGTCTGCGCCCGCATGCTCAAAGAACAATCGTTCGTGATCTGGGCCGGATTCGGCGCCACCGAGTCGGCTCCTCTGGTCCAGGAGCTCGCCGAGCGCAGCGGCGCCAAGGTGATTTGCTCCCCGCGCGCCAAAGGAGTGGTTCCCGAGACCCATCCACAGTTCATCGGCGTCAGCGGGCTCGGCGGCCACGAGTCGGTGACCGACTACATGCTGCAGCAGCGGCCCCGCTACGCACTGGTGCTCGGCACCCGCCTGGGAGAGGCCACCTCTTTCTGGGACCGCGACTTGATCCCGGAGGCCGGCTTCATTCACGTGGATCTCGATCCCGAGGTTCCCGGCACCGCATATCCCGAGGCCGAGACCCTGGCGGTGCACTCCGAGATCGGCCTCTTCCTCGAAGATCTCCTGGAACACTTCCCCGCCCCCGCTCGCACCGATCGACGCCCCTTTCTCGACACCGTTCCCCATCCTCTCGAGGCCCCGAGCCCCATGCGTCTCGCCGGCCCGGGCCCGGTACGTCCACAGGTTCTGATGCGTGCGGTGCAGCGCGAGATCGTCGAGAGCAGCCAGGCCACGGTGCTCAGCGAGTGTGGCAATGCCTTTGCCTGGTGCAATCACTACCTGCGTTTCGACTCCCCGAAACGTTACCGGGTCAGCACACTCTTCGGCTCCATGGGCCATGCCGCCAGCGGTGTCGTGGGTGCCGCGATCGCATCGGGCCGCAAGGCCGTGGCCATCGTCGGCGACGGCTCGATGATGATGAACTGCGAGATCAGCTCGGCGGCACAATACAAGGTACCGGCAGTATGGCTGGTGCTCAACGACTCCGGCTACGGCATGTGTCGCGACGGCCTCCAGACCCTCGGCCTGAGCGACGAGCAGCTCGACTTCCCCGAAGTGGAGTTCGTCTCGTGGGCCCGAGCCGTGGGAGCCGACGGTACCCGCGTGGACTGCGAAGACCAGCTCGACGACGCCCTGCGTGCCGCCATGGCCGCCGAGGGCCCCTTCGTGGTGGATGTGCGGATCGATCCCAACGAGGCTTCGCCGCTGCTCAAACGCTTCGAGAGCCTGATCAAACAAGGCAACTCCAAGAACGTCGCCGGCTGGGAAGCCTGAGCCTCCGACTCGGCTCGGGCTGCTCGGCTCGACGACACCCCCATCCCGACAGCCTCCCCGGCTCTACCGAGGCCTCACGCCCAAAGTACGAAGACCTTCGTTGACAAATACGAAACTCTTCGTATAATCATCCGTAGAGAACGGGGAGCCCGAGAAATCCTCGACATCACGACTACGAACCCGAGATCGAAGAGCCCATCGATGAGAAACTTCCAGACTCCGACGCCCAAACCGACCAACGCCGAGCTCGCAATTCTACGAGTACTCTGGCAGCGGGGTCCCAGCACCGTACGCCAGGTGCAGGCCGAGCTCGATCGAGCCGATCCCACCGGCTACACCACGGTGTTGAAGCTGCTCCAGATCATGACCGAGAAATCCCTCGTGGTGCGCGACGAATCCCAGCGCGCCCACGTCTACTCCGCCGCCATCACCGAAGAAGGCACCCAGCGCGGCCTGGTTCGCGACCTCCTGGACCGAGCGTTCGACGGATCCGCCGGCAAGCTCGTGTTGCAGGCTCTCGACAGCCGCCCCGCCGATCCCGAAGAGCTGCGCCAGATTCGCCGCTTGCTGGATCGCCTGGAATCCGACGAAGACCGAGGAGAATACCCATGAGCTGGAGCGAGATCTACGCTTCGACCCCGATGCTGGAAGCCCTGGCCAAGGCCCTGGTGATCTTTCTCGCCCAGGGCACCCTGCTGGCCATGGGCCTGGCGACGCTGCTCGCGGTGATTCCCGAGCGCTTCGCCCGCGGTCGCTATGCCCTCGCCTGCGCCGTCCTGGTGGCCATGGCACTGTGTCCGGTGGTCACCACCTGGTTTCTCCTCGACGGGCCGGAGCCCTCGGCGGAGTCGGCCGCAGGAATCCGCGCCGATCGCTCGAGCCTGGCTCCAAGCCATCTCGTTCCGCTCGTCTCGAGCCCATCGTGGGAGGGAGGCTCCCGAAGCCCCGAGACCCCGAAGGCTCGCGGTGCGACGGCTCGCGGTGCCAGCCTCTTCCTCCAGCCGGTGTTGCAGGACGGGTCGAACCGGCTCCGGCCCTGGCTGCCCGCCGTGGTCGCCGCCTGGCTCCTGGGGGTGATCGGCCTCACGGCGACCCACGTCGGCGCCTGGCGCCGACTCCACCGGCTGCGGCAGCAGAGCCAACCGGCAGAGCCCGCCTGGCGCGACACCATGGCCCGGCTGGTGCGGCGCATCGGTATCGGCAAGGCCGTGGATCTGCTGGTCAGCCACCAGATCTCCGTACCCATGGTGGTGGGCTGGTTTCGACCGGTCGTCTTGGTGCCGGCCAGCGCCATGGTCGGCCTCGCGCCGCAGCAGCTGGAATCCCTCGTGGTGCACGAGCTGGCCCACATCCGCCGGCTCGATCCCTGGGTCAACGGCTTGCAGGTGATCCTCGAGACCCTGCTCTTCTACCACCCCGCGGTGTGGTGGACCTCCGCTCAGGTACGCCATCTGCGGGAGCACTGCTGTGACGACATCGCCGTCCAGATCTGCGGCGATCGGCTCACGTACCTCCGGGCCCTGGCCGATCTCGAAGGTCTCCGCGCCGCCGCTGCCACATTGCCCGGCAGCCCCCGGCTCGCACTGGGGGCCGACGGCGGCTCCCTCCTGGCAAGGGTTCGGCGACTGGCCGGAGCCGGAGCGGAGCGGACGCCCCACCGCTCTGCCAGCAGCGGCCTGGTGGTCGTGCTCACCACCGCGCTCCTGGCCGTGGTGAGTCTTGCCAGCCTCGCCCAGGTCGCGCCGCCGGAGGCTCCCGAGCCCCACCCGGTCCAGCCGCCGACTCCACCCAAACCCGTGGCGGCACCGACGCCGATGCCGGTGGCCCCTCCCGCGGCCGCGCCGCGACCCCCTCGTCCGCCGAAACCCGCACCGGGGATCGGCGTACCCCCGACACCACCGAGGCCCGTAGCACCGGCCACCGCCGGTCCCGACGCCTCCGGCCGGTACAGCGTCGAGCAGCTCATCGCCTTCAAGGTACACGGGATCGACGAGCTGGCCGAAGAGCTGGCGGGGACCCGCTTCGAGTCTCTGCCTCCCGAGGAGCTGCTGCCCCTCGCGTCGCTCGATATCGATCGCGAGTGGATCGAGTCCTGGGAAACCGTGGGCTTCGGCACGCTCGAGATCGACGAGCTGATCTTCCTCGCCGGCCACGACGTCTCCCCGGAGACCGTGCGGGAGCTCCGCCAGTCCGGGCTCGAGATCGAGCGCCCGGCCGACGCGGTGCAGGCATCGATCCACGACCTTCGCCCCGAGGTGATCCAGGAGCTTCGCCGGGCCGGTCTCGGAGAGCTCGAATTGCAGAGCTTGTTGCCGCTGGCGATCCACGGGATCGATGGCGAGCAGATCCAGCGATTCCGGGAAGCCGGCGTGCGGATCGACACACCCGGCGACATCCTGGTCCTGGTGGTCTCCGGCGTCGACCTCGCGCTTCCCCGTGCGCTGCGAGACCTCGGGCTGGACGACCTCGACGCCCACGAGCTGGCCGAGCTGACCCACCTGGGTCTCGATACCGACAAGCTCGCCGAGCTAAGGGCCGAAGGTCTGCAAATGGCGACGCTCCGGGAGCTTCGCCGGCTTACCCTTCGCGGGCACGGCCATCACCCGCCCATTTTCTAGCCTCGACTCTCACCCCACATGAAACCCACCCGATCGGAGGACTCCATGTCTCGTTTCGGTAGACTTCTCGCGGCCCTTGTCGCTTCGCTCTGTGCTTCCGTCGTCGTGTCTCTCGCCGCCCCGCAACAACCCACGAAAGGCCGCTGGACCGCGGAACGGCACGACGAATCCCTGTGGATTCAGATGCTGCTTCCCCGCGACTCCGGCCACGACCGCCACCACGGCAATTTCTCCATGTCCCTACCCACCTCGAGCTTCGACGGCCTGGGCAGCGGCCAGACCTTCACCCTGCGGCGAGAAGCCGGCACCTTTTCGTTCGAAGGCGCGTTCGGCCCCGGCGGGCTCGGCTCCGGCTCGTTCCGCTTCGAGCCCGACCCCTCCTTTCCCTCGGCCATGGCGGCCTTCGGCTATGACATCGAGCCCGGAGACCAGCTCGAGCTGAGTCTCTTCGATCTCGGCCCCATCTACGTCCGGGAGCTCGCCGACCTCGGCTACCGCGACCTCCCGATGCGCCGGCTGACCGAGATGAAGATCCACGATGTCAGCGCCGAGTACATCCGGGATCTCGCCGAAGCCGGCTACTCCGATCTGCCGGCCCAGAAGCTCGTGGAATTCAGCATTCACGACGTCAGCGCCGAGTACATTCGCGGCCTCGTGGACGCCGGATACGACGACCTGCCCGCCCAGAAGCTCGTGGAATTCAGCATTCACGACGTCGATCCCGAATTCATCCGCAAGCTCGCCGACGCCGGATACGACGACCTGCCGGCCCAGAAGCTCGTGGAGCTCAGCATCCACGATGTCGACCCGCGGATCATCCAGGAGCTCGCCGACGCCGGCTATTCCGATCTCTCGGCCCAGGAGCTGATCGAGCTCAGCATTCACGACGTCGACCCGCAATTCATCCGCAAGATGGCCGAAGCCGGTTACTCGGACCTGCCGGCCCGCAAGCTGATCGAATGCAGCATTCACGATGTCGACCCGCAAATGATCCAGGAGCTCGCCGACGCCGGCTATTCCGATCTGCCGGTCCAGAAGCTGATCGAGCTCAGCATCCACGACGTCGATGCCCGTTTCATCCGCCAGATCGCCGACGCCGGCTACACCGATCTCACCCCGCAGGAGCTCGTGGCCTTTCGCATCCACGACGTGAGCACCGACTTCATCCAGGAAATGGCCGACGCCGGCTACACCGATCTCACCCCCGATGAGCTCGTGCAGCTCGCGATCCACGGGATCGACAGCTCCTTCGTCCGCCGAATCTCGCGCAACTGATTCAAGCGTCACCGGTCGAGAGATCCCCGTCGCCCGACTCCGGGCTGGCGGGGATTTTTTCCTCGAGCCGGAATCCGAAAACTCGGATGCGGTAAGGTCTGCGGGTTTCTGACCGAAGAAGGAGCCAGCCGTGTACCGCACCGTAGATTCCTACTACCGCCAGCAGAACTTCGACTTCTTCCGCAGCTACCCGAACCCCTTCTACTCCGTGACGTTCAACCTCGACGCCACGGAGATCAAGCGGTTCTGCCGCGAGCAGGGCCACCCGGTCTATCTGAGCCTCTGCTACTTCTTCACCCGCGCCATGCAGCCGATCGAAGACTTCCGCTACCGCCTTCTCGACGACCAGCTCGTGCTCTACGAACAGATCCACATCGGCATGACCGTCCCTGCACCCGGCGGCCTCTTCTCCTTCGCCCACTTCGACATGTCTCCCGACCCCGACACCTTCTACCGCCGGGCCAAGGAGCAAGAGAGCCAGGGTCGCGACGCGCCGACCCTCGAAACCCAGGAGCACACCAACTACAACTACTTCACCGCCATCCCCGGCCTCACCTTCACCTGCTTCGCCCACGCCACCCCCGCCGACACCACCGACGGCGCCCCCCGCGTCGCCTTCGGCAAATTCTTCGAGCAAGGCGGCCGCACCCTCGTGCCGGTGGGGTTGACGGTGAACCACATCTTCATCGATGGGCAGGCTCTCGGGAAGCTGGGGGAGAACTGCGAGCGGGAGTTTGGTGGGGCGGGGGGTTGTTTTGATAGCGTGCCGGCCCCCTCTACTGGTTAGCCAGCCCCGCACAGGTCAATCAACAGATATTCCTGCTCCATAAAAGAGGCGGCTGAAGGACCCGTGCCCAGACCCTATCGCAACATACGCCTGAAATCTCCAAACCCACCCTCGTTGTCTCCAAACATGTCATCGGACCGATCTGAAAGGTACCCCGATCGCCTCTGCGGTCGGAGGCCCAAAACTCCGAACCGCCATTCTTAGACGGGATCTTGATAATCTAGATCCCATCCGAGCACGCTGTCGATGAGAGGAATCCTGATGTTCTGCGCGCGACCCTCGAAACTCGCCCATAGGTATACTTGCCGGGTCACTCTCTCGAGGAAGGGCAGCTCGGGCCGATGTATCTCCTCATCTGCTCAGACAGTCTATGGTCCGTGCTCGGACACCAGGATTCCTCGGGCACCGAAAAACTGTTTTTCTGGATGCGATCTTTCTAGTCTGACCCCGTCCAAGAACACTGTTGGCAACTGTTGGCAAAAGAAAAAATTATGGTGCCCTGCTTGCGGTGCTCGAGCCTCACCTCGAGACGGCCTTGCCGTGTAGGTCTCATGAGAATGATATTCTAGTGGGCTGCTCGTTGCACTCGCCACCCCCAAGGTGGATCCATGGATCGAATCCTTGACTCAAATACCCAGGATTCGATCCATGGAGGCAGCTAGGGCCAAACACCGCTCGGCTCTTTATCTGATCAGACAGTCCAGCAGCCCGTGGTAAGACTCGAACCGCGCTGCTAGCGGCCCTTTTCCGCCAGCTCAGCGTTGCAGATTCTCGAAAGATCACCGATTTTCCTGCGATTCTGCGCCTTGATCTGACGAAAAATGGCTCGCTCTCGCTTGCGGTCGACTTTCACCACGGGCTGCTCTAGATCTGTCAGATCCCCAACCAACTGTTGCCCTATGGAATTTGAAATTTCCTTTCGGCAGCTACATAAATACCACCATCTTTCTCGAATACGAGAATCAATGCGTCTACACTTTGGCCACTGTACTTTTCCATGTCGTTTCGGCCAATACCAACCTCGAAGTCATCACCCTCAATCTCATCAAACGAAGCACCGCCGGACGTGAGCATGTCTTCCCCACGTCCGAGATAGGCACAAACTCCCCCAAGGTTCGACACGGACCCTTCGCAATTGATCGTAATCTCGTGCGTCGATTCATTGTAGTCAATCTCGATTTCGAGGTCGTAGTTCTGTGACTCTCTCCGAGAGCGAATGACTTCTTTAGCTTTAGCACTCAGAACACTTGAATTCATCACTTTCTCCTTTCACGTCACCCATAGTGGGTGATGACCTATTGTTGAGTCAAACTCTCATCGATGGGCCGGTCGCCTCCAAAGTACAATCCCGCGCCCAGGACCAGTCCGTTGACTCCAACGTACGACAAACAGCAACCCCCTACTTGGATCCTCACTGATTGATTCCCGCTCGAATTGTTTGATTCGTCGCGTTCGTTGCGGTGATCAACTTCTCAGCTTCCATTGGAAGTGGCTGATGTCTAGTACGCGCGAAAACTCGAAGGAGGAGACCATACAATTTCAATTGATTCAAAGGTCGCGGTAGGGACGGCCCTTCGCTCTCGCTCGAGCCGCCCCCCGCACAGATCCCAGCGTGCACTGCTAACGCACCGGGCTCCTGCCTCGGGTCCTGATGTTGAAGCGGTCGATCCGCCAAGGATGCCGACCTTTTCTGGTCTTGGCACAGATGTGCGGAAAAACCAGAAAATCGAAGGTGCGAATCATGTGCCACCCAAAACCGTAGTCACCTGTTTTCAGTACTTTGCGCCGACATCTCCTGCCGCCCCCCTCCCCGGCAAACATATGGCGCCTGAGAACATCGCCCGGTTCTCTTCTTCACTCGAGGTAGACCAACGGCACTTCCACCGAGGGAGAGCTCCGCGGCGTGACCAGACTCGCCAACGTCTCGACTCCCGGCTCTGGCTCCTGGCCCAAGGGCGTCAAGAGCACCCCAACCGAGCGGCCGGCGGGAAGGCTCTGGACCGTCCACACCCCGCGGGTATCGGTGAAGGGGCGCGCTTGTAACGACCAGGTCAGCGGGCGCCCCGTGAGTAGATTGTCGCCCGATGGTCAGGCTGACTCCCACCCGCTCGAGTAGCGGCTGGCCATCTCGGTCCACAGCCTGGACCGTCAGAGGGGAGCTCGGAATTTGGAGGATCAAGAGGGGGCCCAGGTCGGACAGAACTGCGGATGGCTGCCAGGTCCCGACGTGAAACCCGCTTTTCGGATGGCCCCGAGAATGGCGGCGCCGACATGCCGGTCGGGAAGATCTACCCAACCCTCGGGATCGGATCTTGTGCTCTCGAGGAGCAAGCCGCTCGCCAAGCTCGAGAAGAGCGCTACCTTCACTCCGACCGCCGGAGCTCCCGCGTGGTCGAGGACTCGGACTCTCGTCATGGGCCTTTGAGGATCGAGCGGTAGGTCGAACTCGTAGGAGTCGACGCCGGCCTCGATGTTTCCCGTAACCGGCTCTGCCTGACGGGCATAGCCGGAGGCTCGGACTACCAGCTCGATCGTACCCGGGCGACCGGCGGCAGGAACGCGAGGCCGACTTCGTCACTCGCCGTGCTCTGCATCACTCCCTTTTCGACTCCGGTCTCCGGGTCGGCCGAGGTGCTGCGGATCGAAATCGACGCATCGGCGATCCCCTCGCCGGTAAATCGATCGAAGACCCGGGCGCTCAGCTCGTGATCCTAAACGAACCAGGTGCCACACGAACCGAAGCCGCAGCGCTCACCCGTCAGTCTGTCGCCGGCTCGAGCTGCCAGAGACCATGCTGGATGCCTCCGAGAATGTAGATGGCGAATGCGCCATGGCCGGGGATCTCGGTGGCCGGCATCGCGATCTCCGCGCCGGCCGCTTCCGCCGCACCGAGAGCGGAGTCGATGTCGTCCACCAGGAGGTAGGGGCGCACGACCGGCTGTTCATGCTCGGCCAGCGGCGCACGCACACCGATCATGCCGCCGCTCTCGAGCGTCGCTGTGCGGGCGTTGCCGAATCCGGGCTCGGGGGCGCCGAAGGTCACTCCATGGACTTTAGCGAGCATATTGCATGTCGCCTCCACTTCGGAGGTGACAATCTCGAGATACTGGACGCGCATGAATTCCTCCGGGATTGCTTGTGCCTCGACATCCGTCCGGGTGCTCTGCGCATTCGTCGCGAAGGCGCAGAGAAGCAGTTGCGCGGTGAGCAGCGCAAGGGAGATGCGGATCGAGGAACGGATCATCTCGGTCGTGCCTCCACTGAGCTGGATCCAGTTGCCATACGTGTCGTCGAAGACCACGGTCTTCACGGTGCTGCCAACCAGGTGCCACCCAAATCGTAGTCACCTGTTTTCAGTACTTTGCGTCGAGAGTCCTTACCGCCCAACCAGGTGCCACCCAAATCTCATTGTGCCACACGAACCGCGACCGCCGAATCAAGGGTGGATCCACTGCGCCGAGAAGTCGCTGCCCGAACGGCTGTAGGTCAGCAGCAGGCGACGGTGGTCGCCTCGCTCGAGACGAAGCCAGTCTAACGACGCGGCGCGAAAGGTCAGGACACCGAAATGTCGACGACCGTCGTCGCTCGGCTCGGCCTCGTCGAATGCGGCATCTTCGGTCTCATCTGGCGGCAAGACGAGAGCCTCTCCAGGTCGGCCCCCTCGATAAGTAGCTCTCGTCCAGCGGGAGAGCTCGCGCCAGGCTCTGGAGTTCCGCGGAGCACCGGGGGAATGTAGCTCGACCTCGCCTTCGAAACGAAGCTGGAGCCGAGCTGCGGGTCATACCCGAGAATCGTGACCTTTGGGTTGGCTCCCAGCTCCTGCCACTTGGGGCTGCGGGTATCGGTGTGGAGCTCGAGCTCGCGGCGGGTCCGGCGGGCAGAGCGCAGCACCAATGTGCGCGCCCTGGGTGTGTGGCCTCGACCCACCGAGCAGAGGACGAGATGACGAAAAGGGCTCCGTGGCTCGGCCGCCGCCTCCTGCAATGCAGCCCAGGCGCTCTCATCGATCGATGTGAAGTCGGAGCGATCCAAAACGATGGTGCCTCGATCTTGTTCCTTCGACGCCTCCAAGACCTCCGAAGATTCTCTCATTCATGGCGAGACGACGTCTTGGAATTATGGGCACGGTGTTCGAGAAGGCCTGGAAGGGGACGCGGAAGGAAGATCTGAGCCTTCCAGCACAGACTGCGCGGTACCGGGAAACAAGAGCACGGCAGGAGATCGCAGGATGAGCGGCACGGCCGCCCGCTGAGGAGGGGAATGTGGCCCGATCGGCAGCACCTCTACCACGCCGAGTGCGGGTAGGGGTGCTGCCTTCAAAGGAAAAAATCCAAGACCTCTGACACAACAAATCAAGCAAGGGATACAGAAAACGAATCGTTTCTGCCGAACAGAGCTTGCCCGTAGGCAACCCAACCAACGTTCTCGAGCGAGTGGAATGTAACGGAGATCTGATTCCTCGGGAAGTCTCGAATGTCTGACAAGCGCTAGGAGAAATCCTACTTTTCGAAGCTGTTCGATATCGCCATAACCCACCGAGTCCTAACAGCCCGTGGTGAAGCTCGAACCGCGCTTCGAGCGGCCCTTTTCCGCCAGCTCAGCGTTGCAGAATCTCGAAAGATCACCGATATTCCTGCGATTCTGCGCCTTGATCTGACGAAAAATGGCTCGCTCTCGCTCTCGCTCGTGGTCGACTTTCACCACGGGCTACTAATTCTACTCTGTCAGATTCCCTGGCGGGGTCGAGTCGGCGTTCCTTCTGCCAGGCCTCGAAGGGTCGCGCCGGCCGGTTGGGCTCCGAAATCCCTCTCGGCGCTGTGTCGGGGAGTCATCTGCGGCACGATTGTCGTTGACCCGCTCGACCTGGCTCCAGGAACGCCGACTCTTACGAAACCGAATCTCCAATCTGACAAAGTAGAGCTAAGAGACGTCTCGACGGATGGTTTCAGGCAGAGTGTTCGGCAAGGATTTCGCCGAAGGAGCGCTCGTAGGAGATGCCGTTTCCGGCCGGGAAGCGGGCGAGGCCCTCGGCGCGCAGCCGGGGGGCATGGTCGCGCTCGTAGATATGGAAGGCTTCCCGGCTGGCAAAGCGGTAGGAGATGGCGAAGCGGATGGCCCCACCATCGGCCTCGGTATCGAGGCGCACGGCTCGGGCATCGAGTGCGCCGACGGCGCAGAGGTCGGCCATGTGCTCGTCTCGGAGCCAGCGCAGATACGATTCGGCAGTGGCTTCGTCGGGCAGGGTGCAGAAGACCGTGTAGAGAGCTTGTGGAGCGGGAGCTTGCGGAGAGCTCATGCGTCGGGATTCTCGATCCAGCCGTCCTTCAGGTTGATCACCCGGTTGCCAAATTCGGCATTGGCTTCGGAGTGGGTCACCTGCACGATGGTGGTGCCGTCGTCGTTGAGGGACTTGAAGAGCTCCATGATCTCTTTCGCCTGGGCCGAGTGCAGGTTGCCGGTGGGCTCGTCGGCGAAGATCACCTTGGGATTCATGACCACCGCACGCGCCACACCCACCAACTGCTGCTGGCCGCCGGAGAGCTGGTTGGGGAAGAGATCTTTCTTGCCGACGATCTGGAACTGATCGAGGATGTCGCACACCATGCTCTGGCGCTCCGCCCGCTTGATCTTGCGGTAGGAGAGGGGCACCTCGAGGTTCTCGTACACGGTGAGATCGTCGAGAAGGTGGTAGCTCTGGAACACGAAACCCACGTTCTGCTTGTGCAGCTCGTTGCGATGCCTGGGTTTCATGTTGTGCACCGGATGCCCGAGCAGCTCGTACTCCCCTTCCCACTTGGCATCGAGCATGCCGAGGATGTGCAGGAGGGTCGACTTTCCGGCTCCCGACGGCCCCATGATGGTGACGAAATCGCCCTGCTGGATCTCGAGGTTGATGCGCCGGAGCACATAGGTCCGGCCGTAGCCGGTCTCGTAGAACTTTTCGAGCTGATGGGTGCGGATGATCGGTGCCATGGATGCCCCTCGGGAAAGAGATCCTTCGACTCGAGCTCGGCCAACCAGGAAACATCGAAGCCGCGGACTCCGTCAGGAGTCCAGCGGCGCCCGAGATTCCTGTTTCGAAACCCGAGCTTCCCTCCTCGGCGAAAGGGGGGAGGGAAGCCCCGGAGAGATCAAGCGGCCTCGTCTTTTTCCTCGACCACGCGGCCGTCGAAGAGCCGGACGGTACGTTCGGCGTGGCGAGCGTAGCGCGGATCGTGGGTCACCATGCAGATGGTGGAGCCGGCGTCGTGCAGCTCCTTGAGGAGCTTCATCACGGCTTCGCCGTTGGAGGAATCGAGGTTACCGGTGGGCTCGTCGGCGAGCAGAATGGACGGATCGCCGACCACCGCCCGGGCCACCGCGACACGCTGCTGCTGACCGCCGGAGAGCTGCGCCGGGTAATGCTTCATGCGGTGGGCCATTCCCACCCGCTCGAGCGCCTTCTGCACCTTCTCCTTGCGTTCCTTGGCGGGCGTGCCACGGTAGGTCAAGGGGAGCTCGACATTCTCGAACACCGTGAGATCGCCGATCAGGTTGAACGCCTGGAAGACGAAGCCCACCTCGCGATTGCGGATCCGGGCCCGCTCCGAGAGGCTCAGGTTCTCTACCGAGCGACCGTTGATCACGTAGGTGCCCTCGGTGGGGGTGTCGAGCAGACCGAGGATCGACAGCAGGGTCGACTTGCCGCAGCCCGAGGGCCCGGCAATGGCGATGTACTCACCGGCCATAATGTCGAGGTAGATACCGTCGAGCGCGTGGGTCTCGACCTCTTCCGTATAGAAAACCTTTTTCACACCTTCGAGATGGATGAGGGAATCTGCCATGAGTTGCTCCTCTTCAAGAACCGGAACGTCCGCTGGCGGGAACGCCGGTCGTCCAGAACGGCCATGCCGGCCGCACCGCCGCCATGCTCTTTGCGGATGGTACGAAGACCCCGCGCGAGTTGTTACAAGAATCGTACACGCTTCGTCTCCGAATCAGCGCAAGCGAACCCGATCGACATCGTCGAACTGGCTCGTATCCGACAAGATCACCCGATCCCCTTCCTGGAGCCCGTCGAGCACCTCGATCGTGTTGACCGAGCTGCGCCCGAGAGACACCCGGACCATCGAGGCGTATTGGGACTCCGGATCGAGCTTGAAGAGGCCGACCGTGCTGTTGGGCTGCCCGTAGGTGGGACGCCCGACATAGAGCACGTCGACGAGGCGCTCCAGCTCCACGGTGCCGTCGACACTGAGATCCGGCCGAGCGCCCTTGGGCAGCTCCCCTTCGAGCGCCACGTCCACCGTTACCGAGCCCTGCTGCACCGACGGATCGATCCGGGCCACCCGGCCCGTGACCACGCCGTTGCGGGTATCGATCTGGGCGATCTGCCCGATCTGGATGTCCTTGGCCTGGGTCTCGTTGATCCGCAGCTCGGCCTTCAGCTTCTCCGGCTGGGCCACGCGGGCGAGGTTGGTTCCGGGGGTCACCCGCTGGCCCTCTTCCACCGGCACCAGCTGCAGCACGCCATCGATCGAAGCTCGCACCTTGAGCGAGTCGAGGCGGCTCGTCCTCAGCTGGTAGAGAGCGCGATCCTGCTCCACCTGGGCCCGCTTCACCGCCAGCTGGGCGGCGATGGACTCGGAGGTCTTGGCCAGGCGTTTCTTCTCGATCTCGTGCCGCACCGTCAGCTGCTCGGCGGCGAGCTCACTCTGCTGCAGCTTGATCTTGGCGATCAGGCCGCTGTTGGAGAGCTCGCGGTCGGCCTCGACCTGCAGCAACGCACCTTCGTAGTCGGCCTTGACTCGAGCCAGGTTGGCCTGCTGGTCGAGCAGCTGGCTCTGCAGGCGGACGTCGAGATCCTGATATTCGGCTTCCGCCGCCCGCAGCCGGAGCTCGGCGTCTTGGGCTTCCTGCTCGACTTCGGAGTTGGACAGCTCGAGGATCACGCTGTCGGCCTGCACCCGTTCCCCGGGATCGATCCAGATCTTCTCCACCTGGCCGGGAGTCTCGGCGGCGATGACCCGGATCTCTTCGGGAACCAGGGTCCCCGGGCCGCGAACCGAACGCAACATCTCTCCCCGCTTGACCGGCTCGATCCAGACCGCTCCGGCGTCGACCTCGGGAGCCGCGGGCTCCAGGCTGCCGATGGCCATGGTGACCCCGACCAGAGCGAACAACGCGATGGCGCCGTAGATCATGCGCCGTCGCTGAATTTCTTTCTTACGCGAAGGCCGTTGTATATCCATGGAAACCTCCTGGGAGCACGGGCGAAGGGTCTTGCTCGTTAGCCGTTCTACGGTCGCCGAAGAGCTTTGTTTCGCTGACCTCTCGAGCTCTCCGGGCCGTCGGTCTCGGTGTCCGTTTATGGGACGTGGCGGTGTCGAAATCGGACGTCGCCAGGGTCTCGAGACCTCGAGCCTCTACTGCAGATTCGCCGGTGCTGTGCTGTCGATCCTAGCTCAATGAGCCCGAAAAAACCGTCTCCCCGGGCTCGCTGACGTTTTGCCGACACCCCCCTCCGCGGTCCCATCGCCGGGACGCTCGGCTCATGATGCCTGCTGCTCTCTATCTACGAGCAAGAGCCGTGCCGGCTCAGGTGCTCTCGATCACCTCGAAGCGCAGACCGGCCGCCTGCAGGCGTTCGAGCAACACGTCGCCCATGGCCTCGGCGGTGGTGAGGGCTCCGAACCGCTGCGGCAGGCGATCCCGATCGAGGGCCAGCGACAGGGCCGACTCGGCGAGCATCTTCGAGGTCTCCCCATACCCGGGGTCGCCGCCGCTGACCCTCGTCACGACCCGGTGGCCGGGATTGCCTCGCGGTCCCGCCTCGCCCAGGAACGTGACTCGGAACCGACTGCGGGCTCGGGTCTCGGCGTCGGGACCCTCACCCGGCTTGCGCCAGCCGAGGAGCAGACGCCGGGTGGGCCCCAGCTGCGACAGGCCGAAGATCCAGGCCATGGCCACTCCGCCGGCCACCAGCTTGGGGAAAGAGCCGATCTGGACGAAATGCCCATACCGAAAGTCGGGCCCGAAGACATCGAGGGTGCGCGCCGAGCGTTTGACCACCTGGGGATCGATGGTCGGAAGAGGAGCCACCCAGGAGCTGAGCTTCTTTTCGTAGCGTGCTCGCTGCGGCATCGAGCCGACCCGCCGCTCTCCCGGTGCCGGAGCCCGTCGCCTATTGCGCCGCCCGAGGCCTCCCTGTCTCGCCTTGCCCATGGCCTCGACCGCGGAATGCCAGGTGCCCCCGGAGATGGTGCCCTGGCCGAGCACGAAACCCTCGAGGCGGATCGGCAGGTCGCTCGGCAGCTGGCGCACGGTGAAGAGAGCTCCCAGGTCGTGCGGAACGCTGTCGAAACCGCAGCAGCTCACCAGGCGCACCTCGGCCTTGGCTGCGGCAGCGCAGTGCTCGTGCCGAACGAGGTCGACGAACTCGGGCTCGCCGGTGATGTCGCAGTAGTCGGTTCCCTGCTCGACACAGGCCGCCACCACCGGCTCTCCATGGCGCGCGTAGGGGCCCACCGTGGTGGCCAGAACCCGGGTCTGCGCGGCGAGCCGGGCGAGACTCGCCGGGTCCTGGATCTGGGCTTCGAGGATCCCGATTTCTTCTGCCCGGGAAGAGATCGCCCCCAGCTCGGAGCGCAGAGCTTCGAGCTTCGCGGCGTTGCGCCCGGCGATCGCCCAGCGCAGAGGCTCCGAGCTCGGTGCCCGGCCCGTCAGGTATTCGGCAGTCAGGCGGCCGGTGAATCCGGTCGCCCCGAGCAGCACCAGGTCGTAAGGTCTCGTTTGGCTCATCGATGCTCCTTCGAGAAGCTGCCGAACGGGGAAGGAGCGCTCAGCAGCTGAGCTTGATCACCAGGGCGGTCACGTCGTCTTCCGCTGGGCGACCGGCGCAGTGCAGGTCGAGATCCCGCAGGAGCTCGGCGAGGATGCTCTTCGGTGGAAGACTCGCCAGCTGGGGAAGCAGTCCCGGCCAGCGATCGTAGGTGAAAGTATCACCTCGGGGGGAGAGCGCCTCCACCACGCCATCCGAGTAGCCGACCAGCAGGCTCTCTCCCGGGCATTCGAGCTGCACCTCGCCGTCGGCCGAAGGTAGGGGGCTGCCGAGGGGGCCCCCGGGCCGCCCTACCTCCTGGACGGTGCTTCCATCGAACAGCAGCAGAGGCGGGTGACCTGCCGAGGCCACCCGGAGACGTCGGGTCTCCGGTTCCCAGACCGCCAGCAGCAGGGTGACCAGGGTTCGGCTCGAGCGCAGGCGCCCGAAGAGCTGCCGGATCTGCCTCAACGCCTCGGCCGGCCCGACCCCGGCCACCGCGTGCTGGGCCACCGCCGCCTTGGTGAAGGCGGTGAGCAC
>CAZMEL010000131.1:0-20350 GCA_964565225.1 uncultured Thermoanaerobaculia bacterium
CCACCTTCGAGCAGGCCCTCGAGCTTGCCCAAGACCACGGCGACCTCGCCTTCCAGCTCCGCGCCGCCACCGACCTCGCCCGCTGGCACCGCGACCATGGCAATACCGGAGACGGAAAGGCGAAGCTCGAGGCGGCGATCGCAGCGTGGGAGTCGGGGAGCGAAGGTCCGGATCTCGACGAAGCTCGAGCATCGTTCTCGGGCGATTGAGTCTTCTCGTTCTGGATTCAGGATTTCGTATGGATTCTCGAGCCCGCCGACTACCAGCTCCGCAAAAATTTCTCGACTTCACCTGTCGATTCAGGGGGTCGAGCTCGATCCAGAGCATCCGACTTTGCTGGCCCGCTAGAAGGGCACCCTAGAAGGGGAAGGGCACCCTGGAAGGTGATCTCGGTTGGTGGTCATGGCGCTGCGATTCCCAGGCCATCTCGCAGCGCGCCTTCGAGTTTCGGGTGGCGGAATTCGAAGCCCGTGTCGAAGAGCTTCTGGGGGACGCCGCGAATGCTGCGGAAGAGGGCCTCGGTGGCGAAGTCTCCGAAGGCGGCCCGGAGGACCGGGGCGGGGACTCGCACCAGGGTCGGGCGACGGAGGATCCGGCCGAGGCAGGTCGCGAGCTCGGACTGGGGTACGGGCTCGGGAGCGCAGAGGTTGACGGCGCCCCGGACGGAGTCGGTGGCGAGGGAGTGCAGAATGGCGCCCAGGGTATCGTCGAGCGAGATCCAGCTCCAGTAGGCGCGGCCGTTGCCCAGAGGACCGCCGAGACCGGCCTGGAATGCAGGCAACATCTGCGCCAGGGCACCTCCGGCCGCGGAGAGCACGATGCCGATGCGGAGCGAGACCGACCGCTCGCAGATCTCCTGGGCGGCCGAAGCGGCCTGCTCCCAGGCGGCGGCGAGCTCGGCGAGGAAACCGGAGCCAGGGGGCTGGCTCTCGGCGAGCCGACGATCACCCGACTCTCCATAGATGCCGAGCCCCGAGGCGGCGAGAAAGACCCGCGGCGGACGGTCGAGCTTCCGGAGGGATTCCACCAATCGCTCCGTGGTTTCGACTCGGCTGGTCCACAGTCGTTTCTTGCGGCTCTTCGTCCAGCGCCCTCCGGCGATGTTTTCCCCGGCGAGGTGGACCAGGCCGTCGAGACCTTCCAGGGGCTCGAGATCGCGCAGACCGGTGGCGGGGTCCCACTCGGCTTCGCCGGGGCCGCGAGCACGCCGCCGCACCAGGCGGATCACCGAGTGACCGCCGGTGGTGAGGAAGGCCGCGAGGGCGGAGCCGATCAGGCCTCCGGCTCCGGTGATCGCAACGCGAAGGGGGCGCTCCAGGGTCTGGGAGGTACGACGGTGGATCTCGAGGTCTCCGACCGTCAGGGCGTGGCGGAAGTGGAACATGCGGTCGAGGTCGCGGCGCAGCAGGGCTCCGCCGAAGAGCTTCCCGAGCGGGCCGAGTGGCAGGCGATAACGAATCGAGTCGCGCAGCAGGCAGGAGGTGTCGTCGATGGGCTCGAAGCCGTGGCGATGGCGCCAGAACGCAAACGGCCCCCGGGTCTGGACGTCGGTGAAACCTCGGCCGGGCTCGACCTCTTCGTGGTCGGCCACCCAGCGGATCGCGACCGGGCCCTGGCGGATACGGAAGACCGTCCGGGCGCCGTTTGCCATTTCCGGAAGGGGCTCGATCACCTCGAGACGCTGCCACGGCGGTTTCAGGCGATCGAAGGCGCCGGGCCGGGCATGCCAGGCGTAGGCTTGCTCGGCGCTGACTCCCAGGCGGACGGTGCGTTCGAAGGTTTCGAAAGTCGGCATCATCGGTGCTCCTCGACCCGAGCGTTCGCGGGCGGGAGCCGATCCGATGCGGCGGCTTTGGGAACCGCCGGAGTCTCAGCTCTCGGCGGAGGTGAGGGCCCCGGACGCTTCGAGCGCGTGGCGGATCTTCTGTGCCGAGTCTTCCGGCGCATTCACCTCGGTGTCGACCCGCACCAGGGGCTCCGGCAGAGGTGGAAAGTCGAAGGCGCCCTGCTCGCGCAAGGTGCGGTAGAAGCCGACGTCCCGGAGCTTGCCGAACTCTGCCCGGCTCGGCGCATCGATCCTGGACTCGACAGTTTCTTCCGAGCACAGGAGCTCGACAAAGAAGACCGTCCCGCCGTTCTCCTCTATCACCTCGCGGGTGTGATCGATGAACGAGGGGCGCACCGACGCCTCGGGATGGAAGGTGAAGATCAACGATCGATCGGCGCGGGCGGCGGCACGAAACGAAGCCAGCCAGACCTCTTCCCGGAGATCTACGAATTCTTCGCTGCCGAACTCGAAGAGGGTCGTCACCAGATCCACGGTCAGGTGGTTGTGGAAGAGCGGCAGGCCGGTGGCCTCGCTCAACAGGGAGCCGATGGTGTGTTTGCCCGCAGCCGCCGGGCCGTGCAGGAATACGACGAACATGATGCTCCTCCTCTTGCGGGATGCGATCCTACCTCGCCGGGGCGGACCACATTACGCGGTCATAATCTATTATTTGACTTTTACCTAATAATAGCCGAAGATTCTTCCAATGGGTCTCGATCCGGATCCAGACACCGACCCTACACCTCCCTCGGCGTGCTGCCGGCAGAACGAATGGCTCCATTCCTCGGGAGAGGTGTGTCTTCCAGACACTTCGAGATTCCGCAGCGGACCGCTGCCAGGAGAACGACCGATGCTGCAAGAAAATGCTTCCTCTTCTCCCGAAGAACCCGAATCGATGCGCCCTTTCTTCATCCTCTGGACGGGGCAGGCTTTTTCCTTGTTGGGTAGCCAGGTGGCCCAGTTCGCCCTGATCTGGTGGCTCACCCTGGAAACCGGCTCTCCCGGGGTGCTGGTGACCGCAACCCTGCTCGGGCTGGTGCCCATGGTGGCGATCGGGCCGCTGGCCGGGGCTCTGATCGACCGTTTCGACCGTCGATCGATCCTTCTGCTCGCCGATACCACGATCGCCCTGGCATCTCTGGCCCTGGCCTTTCTCTTCTGGCAGGGAAACGCCACCACCGGACACGTGTTCGCGGCTCTCTTCGTGCGCTCCGTGGCCACCGGCTTCCACCAGCCCACCGTGATGGCGGTGACCACCCAGATGGTGCGCAAGAAGCTCCTCACCCAGGTCCAGGGGCTCAACGAGTCCCTCGAAGGCCTGCTCTTGATCGTCTCCGCCCCCCTCGGGGGAATGTTGCTCGGCTGGATGCCGATCTCCGGGATCCTGGGGCTCGACGTGGCCACGGCGGCCTGCGCCATCCTGCCGCTCCTGTGGATCCGGATCCCGGCCCTGCGCGACGGAGAATCGGCAGCGAAACCCTCGGTGTTGGCCGACATCCGCGAGGGGTTCCGCTTCGTCCGCGCCTGGCCCGGATTGATGATGCTGCTCCTGATCAGCTCGGTGATCAACCTCTTCCTGGTGCCAGCCTTCTCGCTGCTCCCGCTCCTGGTTCGCGACCATTTCGGCAAGGGACCCCTCGAGCTGGGCTGGACCTCGGCGGCTTTCGGGATCGGCATGGTGGCGGGCGGGGCGACTCTCGGCATCTGGGGCGGATTCCGGCGCCGGGTCGTCACTTCGCTCTGTGGGGCGCTCGGGTTGGCCGGCGGAGTCCTGATCATCGGGCTGGTGCCGGCCGCCGGTTTCGCGCCGGCCCTGGGTGCCATGTTTCTGGTGGGAGCCATGGTAGCTCTGGCCAATGGTCCCATGCAGGCAGTGCTCCAGAGCACCGTGCCCGAGGAATTCCAGGGCCGGGTCTTCACTCTGCTCCAGACCCTCTCGGCCGGCGCCACTCCGGTGGGGCTGCTGCTGGCGGCTCCCATCGCCGAGCTCTTCGGAGTACGCGGTTGGTTCCTGGCGGGCGGCGTGGTCTGTGCCGCCATGGCTCTTCTCGGCCTTGCCCTGCCCTCGGTGTTGCGATTCGAAGACCACGCTCCGGTGGCCGGCGAAGGGGCCGGAACAACCCCGACCGTCGGCACCCGGCAAGCCGCCTGATCGGCACCGCCCTCCGGGTGCCGCCGGAGAAACGGTAAGATCCCCCGGTGGATGCGGATCCAGGCCGGACCGAGACACCAGCCGGGGGAGATATGAGCAAGACAACGAATCGACCGGACGCCACAGCCGACACGACAGCCGACGCCCTCGAAGAGGGTCGGCCGAAGGTGATGACGCTGAAGAGCCTCGACCAGGTGCGGATTCTGGCCGATTCGCTGCGGGTACGGATTCTCGAAGGCTACGGCCAGGAGGCCAGGACCACCAAACAGCTGGCCAAGATCCTGGGCGAAAAGCCCAGCAAGCTCTACCACCACGTCGAGGCGCTGGAGAAAGTCGGCTTGATTCGCCTCGAGCACACCCGGCAGAACCGCGGCACGATCGAGAAGTATTTCCGGCCGGTGGCCGAGACGTTCCGGGCGGATGCCAGTCTCTTTTCCAGCCAATCGCCGGAGGAGCCGATTTCACCGATGGAAGAGGTGGTGACCGCCAGCCTCGAGAGCGCGGGCGACGAGCTTCGTGCTCTTTTCCGCTCCGGCGAGGGCGGACGGCTCGAATCGGAAGGGCTCTTCTCGCGATTCCGACTGCGCGGCAGCGCCGAGGAAATCGAGACCTTGCGCGACGGGCTCGAGACCTGGCTCCAGGAGATCCTGGAGCCGCGGGAAGAAACCGGAGACGAAACGCAGGCAGCGGGGGCCGGATCCTGGGGCTGCGTGATCGCCTTCTACCCGGTGCCCGAACCACCCCGGGGCTCGGAGAAAGATCCGGAGAGCGCCTGAGCCGCGGGCCTCACGAGTCTCCATCGGCTTCGTTCCCGAGACGATCCGGCAAGGCCCGTTCGATCTCGGGCAACACCGGCTCAGCGGGCGACCGCCCCGCCGGGTTGCAGGCCCTTTGCAAGCACCCGGGCCGGAACGCCGCGCACGTCCCAGACCAGGCCCAGCTTCTCGAGGATCTCGAGGGAGTAGTAGGTGAGGTCGATCTCCCACCAGTAGAAACCCTGACGGCAGGAACCGGGGTAGTAGTGGTGGTTGTTGTGCCAGCCTTCACCGAAGGTGATCAGGGCGAGCCAGAGATTGTTGCGGCTGGTGTCGCGGGTCGCGAATCGACGCCGCCCCAACACATGGGCCAGGGAATTGATGGTAAAGGTGCCGTGCCACAGAGCCACCGTGGCCACCAGGCCGACCCAGACGAAGGCCGCGGTGCCGAAGACGGCCCAGACCAGGGCGCCCACGGCGAGGGGCGGGAGCATGGGGTGCCGATCGAGCCAGAGAAGCTCCGGGTAGCGGGTGAAGTCTTTGATCTTGTCGTACCGGGTTTCGTCGTACCGGTGGCAGAGAAACCAGCCCATATGGGCCCAGAAGAGGCCCCGGAGGGTGGGCGAGTGGACATCGCCCTCCTGGTCGGAGTGGCGGTGATGCTCGCGGTGGTGGGCGGCCCACCAGAGGACTCCCTTCTGCACCGCGAGGGTCCCCAGGAAGGCGAGAAGAAACTGGAACCCACGGGAGGTCTTGAACGAACGGTGGGAGAAGTACCGGTGGTACCCGGCGGTGATGGCCCACATCCGCACGGAGTAAGAGAGAACGGCCGCAAGCACCAGAGCCGGGCTCCACCCCACCAGGAACACACCGACCATCGCTCCGACGTGAGCCAGCAAGAAGGGCAGCGATGCGAAAGGGGCCAGACGTTCCGACCTCGGATCAATTTCGATCATGATGTTGTCGTTCGACTCACGCGGCCACGCGCAGGAGCTTGGACCCTCGAAAGTCGTTAATATATCCTCTGATCATTCATTGACAAGCTGTGGCCCGGGTCGATGGGTAGGCTCTGCTCGTCTCGGAGGCCGGGAGACCCGGTTCGAAACGGCGGTCGATCGGGGCCGCTCAGGAACCTCTCGACGGTTCGCGATTCCATTCCGGCTGGATGTGACCATGCCCATCTCACGATCTCAGCGCTCCTTCCGCGCCCCATCCCCGCGCAAGGCCGGGCCGTGCAAGGCCGGGCCGTGCAAGGCCGGGTGGCTGATCTGGATCGTCTCGACCCTCTGCGCCTGTGGCCGGGTCCCCCTCGAGCCCGGGAAGGAGATCGAACGCCCTTTCTCCGCCGGCCAGAGCCACGAGATCGTCTTGCCTCTGGCCGAAGGAGAGGCCGCCCACCTGCGCCTCGACCAGTTGGGGATCGACGTCGAGATCCGGATCGATGCTCCCGGTGCTCCCGGTCTGCGGGAAACCGACAGCCCCACCACTCCCCGAGGCCCGGAATCGATCACCGTCATCGCCAATCGGGCAGGCGACTATCGATTGCGGATCACCCCTGTCGAGACCGATCCTCGCCCCGGCCGCTATCGCCTGGTCTATCTCCATCGCGGCCCCGCCCGAGCCGAGGACCACCGACGAAGCCAGGGGGAGGTTCTCTACTCCGAAGCCGGCCGCCTGCACTGGGAAGGTACCGAGGAAGCTCTGCAGCGAGCCCTGGAGCTCTACTCCCAGGTCGTGGAGATCTTCACCGCCACCTCCGGTCCGCGGGAGCGGGCCTGGGCCATGCTCAACCTCGCAGAGGTCAAGTCGACCCTGGGAGATCCCTACAACGGTCTCCAGCTCTTCGACCAGACCCTCGATCTCTTTCGCGCCAGCGGCGATCGAGCCGGAGAGGCCGAGACCCTGGCCGACATGGGCAGCATCTACCTGTCGTTGAGCGACCACTCCCTCGCTCTCGAGCTGCTGCGCCGGGCGGGCGACATCAAGGCCGAGATCGGCGACTCCTGGGGCCGGGCGACCACTCTGCACAACCTCGGCGGCATCTACCACCAGCTCGGCGAAGAGCGCACCGCCCTCACCTATTACGAACGGGCCCTCGAAGCGGCCCAGAAGGGTGGGCATCGCTACGCCCAGGCCTACATCCTCACCAACATCGGCCATCTCTGGCAGACCCTCGGCGATTCGAACGCCGCCGAGCAGGCGCTCCTCCAGGGGCTCGAGCTACACCGCGCGGAAAACAATCTGAACGGCGAGCTCCAGGCGTTGACCACCCTCGGAACCACTCATGCCCAGAAGGGAGACACTCTGCGCGCCCGGAAAGTCCTGGAGGAGGCCCACGAGCTGGTGGAGACCATCGGCACCCTGCGGGCGATGAGCATCGCCTTGCTGCAGATCGGGCGGGCGTACGAGGATCTGATGGAGTCGACCCCGGCCGAAGCCCACTACCGCCAGGTGCTGGAGGTGAGCCGGGCCGGGATGTTGCACCCCCAGGCCGCAGCCCACTTCGGGCTGTCGCGTCTCGCCCGACGCCGGGGCGATCTCGACACGGCGCGGCAGGAGATACAGCGAGCCCTGGAGATCATCGAGGCGCTGCGCGGCCGCCAGACCAGCCAGAAGCTCCGGGCTTCCCTGCTCGCCGCCGTCCGCGACTACTACGAGCACGCGATCGACCTCGAGATGGAGCTCGATCGAATACGGCCCGGCACCGGGCATCGTGCGCGGGCACTGCGCCTCAGCGAGCAGGCCCGGGCGCGCAGCCTGCTCGAGATTCTGCGCGAAGCGCGGGCCGATCTACGCCGTGGCGTGGATACCGATCTCGTGGCCCTCGAGGAGAAGCTCCAGGCGGATCTCAACACTCTCGCCACCCGGCAGCTGGACCTCGACGAGGGCTCCGACGACGAGGCCCTGCGTCGCCAGCTGGACGACCTGCTGGTCGCCCTGCTCGAGGTTCGAGGAAGGATTCGCAGCGAGAGCCCCTGGTATGCGGCTCTCACCCAACCGGAGCCACTCGAGGTCGAAGAGATCCAGGGCCGGGTGCTCGATGCCGATACCCTGCTGCTCGAATATTCCCTCGGCGAGGAACGCAGCCATCTCTGGGCGGTGACCCCCGACGAGATCCGCAGCTTCGAGCTTCCACCGAGAGCCGAGGTCGAGGCGGCGGCCCTGCGGTTCTACGATCTGCTCACGGCGCGCAATCGCCAGATCCGCTTCGAGACCGCCGGGGAACGGGCCGCGCGGCTCCGAGAAGCCTCCCGGGACCTTCCCGAGGCCGGCCGGGAGCTCAGCCGGATGGTGATCGGCCCGCTCGAGGGCTCTTTCGACCAGCGACGGCTGGCGGTCGTGGCCGATGGTGCCCTGCAGGTGATTCCCTTCGCCGCTCTGCCGCTGCCGCGAGCCGCTCCCACCGGCGAGCCGGTGCCCCTCGTGGCCCGCCACGAGCTGGTCTACCTGCCTTCCGCCTCGGTGCTCGGCACCCTGCGCCAAGACCTGGCCGACCGCCCCCCGGCACCCAAGACCCTGGCGGTGCTCGCCGACCCGGTCTACTCGCGCGACGATCCCCGGCTGCGAGCCACAGCGACCGAGGGGCCTACGGCGTCCCCGGCCCGCTCCTCGGCACAGCTGCGCTTTCCCCGGCTGCCCTATACCCACGTGGAGGCCGAGGAGATCCTGCGCCAGGTGCCGCCGGAGCAGGCGTTCCGTGCCCTCGGATTGGAAGCCTCCCGCCGGGCGGCGACGGGCCCACACCTCCGGGCCTACCGCATCATCCACTTCGCCACCCATGCCCTCGCCAACAACGAGCATCCGGAGCTCTCGGGTATCGTGCTCTCGCTGGTCGACGAGGCGGGCCGGCCCCAGGACGGCTTTCTGCGGCTGCACGATATCTACAACCTGCGGCTCGAGGCCGACCTCGTGGTGCTCAGCGCCTGCCGCACCGCCATTGGCCGAGAGGTTCGCGGTGAGGGACTGATGGGGCTCACCCGCGGTTTCATGCACGCCGGAGCACCGCGGGTGGTGGCGAGCCTGTGGGACGTGGACGATGCCGCCACCGCCGAGCTGATGGGGCGCTTCTACCGGCATCTCCTGGGGCAGGGCCTGCCCGCCGCCGCGGCCCTGCGGGAGGCGCAGCTCTCCATGTGGCGAGATCCGAACCGTGCCGATCCCTTCGAGTGGGCCGGTTTCGTGGTTCAGGGGGAGTGGAGGTGAGCCTCTACGGCGCGCCGTAGCTCGGGGGCCAGCGCCGGGGCCGTCGCCTCGCTCCAGCCGCCGCGCCAGAGAATCCGGCCGTCGACGTCTACCAGAGCCAGGGTCTCCGGCTCTTCCACGAGCCATTTGAGGGCCAGGACGGCCGCTTCGGAATCTTCGACCAGCACCACCGGATCCAGACCTTCGAGGGCACCGAGCAGGGGAGACAGCAGGTTGCGCGCCTGGAGATCCGGTGCGGACTGGATCCACAACCCGAGTCGCTCCGCAGTCCCACCACGGGCCGGCAGGGCCGAGCGGGTCGTCCCTTCGGTCCCGGGCGACGGCAAAGGGCTCGACATGGCCTCGTGATCGCGCACCGTACCGAGGTCGACGGCGAGCTCCTCTCGTAGCCCCACGCCGACAGCCACGGCGAGCAGGACGCCGGCCACCGCTCCGGCCGCGGGCAGGGGAACGGACCAGCCGCTCCCCCAGCGCTCCAGAATCTGCCGAGCGCCCGCGCCGAGCGCCGCCCACCAGCCCACCTCGCGACAGGCCACTTGCAGCCAGATCGAGGGCCCGGCCCCCTGGAGCCGAAAGTGAACCTCGTGCCGACCGGTCGAAAACGCCAGGTCGATCGGCTCACCGATGCTCTCCAAACCCTCGAGATCCTCCAGGAGGCGGGTCGCCAGGAGCAGGGGCTCTTCACCGAGCGGATGGGAAAAGACCTCCACCAGCTCGGCGCCCGGATCGAGCTCGAAGCGTGCGCCGGCTTCCCTCGAGGGCTCGAAGCGGGCCTTCTCGACGCCGTCGACCACCACCGAGAGAATGGTCGCCTGGTGGTGTCGGCGGCGCTGGGCCTGCTCCTCCAGGACCCCCACCAGCTCTCCGAGCTCGGCACCGTCGAGCTCTTCCCCGGAGTCTCGCCCGCCGCCACCGCTGCCGCCCTGGGCTCCGGCGAAACAGGGCACCTGCAGCCGTTGGCCGGGAGCCTCCAACCCGAGGGACGCCACCAGGGCCTGGAAACAGCCGGGATGCAGCAGAGCGTGCATCCGCCGTAGCTCGACGGGATGCTCGCGATCCGGGTCGTCGTCTGCGAAGACCAGGGATTCCAGCTCCTGGCTCTGGGGGTCGAAATCCGACGGCACCGTGCAGCGGGTATCCCAGGGGGTGAAGGCCTGCAGGCATTTGCCCACCAGCTCGCGCCCCGTGTCGTCGTCGTGGACCCGGAACCGTGTTTCCCCACGCGCTCCCCGCACGACCTCCAGCAAGCCTGCGAAACGCTCCTCCAGCTCTTTCATCAGCTGCCGTTTTCGAGACCGATAGTAGTAGTCGTCGCGGCTTCGCCCGGGATCTCCGACCACCAGGGAGTAGAGGTCCATGGCGTCGGAGGTGCCGTAGTCGTGCAGCAGTCGCCCCACTCCCAGAGACACATAGAAGGAATTCCGCTTGACGGTGAGTCGTACCAGGTGTTTGACGAAGCGAATGATCATATCTTCCTCGCTGAGCTCTCCGCGAGATGCCGTTTCCTGCCGCCGCTCATAGGGATCCGAGACCACATACACGAGCCGCTGGAGGAGCTGTGCACCTTCCATGCTCACCTTGGTGCGGTGAGGTGCCCCGGCGGCAGGATCCGACGGCGACGAACGGCCGACGGGATGGTAGTACCGACGCTTCTTCTGCGCGGTGGCCGCAACTTCGGTACGGGCCACGGCTTCGACGGCGATTCGCGAGGCGACCTCGCGCTCACCGTGGATGAAGAAGGCGAGCTGAAAAGCTCGCTGCAGAGAGGCTCGGAGAGGCATGAGCTCAGGATTTCCTCACCAGGGATTTCCTCTTCAGGATCCGTTCGAGAGCGGATTTCAGAGATCGATCAGGTCGACAACCTAACAAACCGGCCGGCTCGGCACCGTGGCATTTTCGGAAAGTCGAAAATGCCACGGTGCAAACGTCCGGTTGTTTCTATGCTCTTTCAGCACTCAGCAGAGTCTCTCGGCCTCGAGCCCGGCCCCGATTGCGATCACCGCCCGGGCCGGATCGGCGCTTCCGTGAGGAAGGAAGCCGCGGACCGGCACGGATCCGATCGAGGAACCCGGCCTGGCCGGGAGAGGGCGGGCTTCCCCGCCGCGCCATTCACGAACGGGTTCTCCGGAGCCCAGGAGGTAAGGAACCGTGCAGTCGAACAACCGATCGAGCCAACCCTGGTGGGCGGCGGGAGCCCTCTTCTCCCTGCTGCTGATCTCTGTAGCCGGCACCACACCGGCCACCACCATCGCCGACCAGAGCCTCTCCTCTCTGGTGAGCGAGAGCACCCACATCGTACGCGGCGACGTGCGGCAGATCCAGAGCCGCTGGAACGCCGACCGCACCCTGATCGTCACCGACATCTCTCTCTGGGTCGGCGAATCGTTCAAGGGTAGCGCCCACGGACAGATCGTCATCACCCTTCCCGGAGGCCGAATCGACGATCTGGCTCTCGACGTGGTGGGAGCACCGTCGTTCGCGCTCGAAGAAGAGGTGCTGGTGTTCCTGCGCCCGGGTGAAGACGACAACTACGTCGTCCCCAGCCTCTACCAGGGCAAATTCGAGATCGCCGAGGACGAAGCCGGCGAGACCTGGATCCACAACGACCACTACACCATGGATCGTCTCCTGCCGCTTCGGGCGTCGGCCCTCCGGCTGCAGAACCGCATGCCTCTCGGAGACTTCATGCCCGAGCTCGACTCGGCCCTGCGCAAAGGAGGCACGCGATGAAACGCCACGCCCGCTCCCTTTCTCCCCACTCTCTCGCCCTCGGGCTGCTGGTCGCCCTGCTCGCTCCCTCTCTGGCCGTGGCCCAGCCCACGATCGAGCCCGTGGGATTCCACGTCTTCGGTACCGGCAACAACGGCGGTCCGTTCGGGGTGGTCAACCTGTGCCCGAACCAGCGCTCACCCTACACCCACTGGGACCTTCGGGAGTTCCCGAGCTGTGGTGTCCCCTACGAGATCAACGGCACGATTCCCGGCGGCGGGCAGCCGAATGCGGCCGCCACCGTGGCCGCCGTGCGGCTGGCGGCGAACACCTGGTCGGCGGCTTCTCCGGCCTACATCAACCTGTTCGACAACAGCGCCAACACCACCGGCGCCTGCCCGACCTTCCCGACCCAGGACAACCGCAACTGCGTGGCCTGGGACCCGGGCTTTCCGTTCGGTTTCAACGTGCTCGGGGTGACCTACCTCTGGCGCAACGCCAACACCGGCATCATGCTCGAATCCGACATCACCATGAACCCCAACCGCCAGTGGCAGGGGTCTCCTCCGGTCTGCAACATCGGCTCGCCGTTCGGCATCGAGACCGTGATGGTGCACGAGTTCGGCCACCTGCTGGGCCTTGCCCACCCCAACCAGCTCGGCTGCGCCAACGACGACCCCTTCGCTCAGACGCGGATGTTCTCGGCCATCGGCAACAACTGCAACACGGCTCTCCACCAGGCCGATCGCGACGGCATCAACTACCTCTACACCGCCGACCTGGGCGACGCTCGAGATCCCAGCTATCCATCGCTGATCCACGATCCGACGACACCGAGCGGACGGGTCCTCAGCGGGGTACCGCTGCTGCGGCCCAACGATGGGGCCGAGCACCTGTTCGGGATCTACGCCGATCCGCTGGTGAACAACCGCCCGCGCTACCAGTACGAGTGGATGGCCCTGTGCTGCGGCGCGATCGACGATCACCCCGCCGAGTGTGACGCGCGCCTGGTCGACAACGACCAGTTCGACGACGGAGTGGCGATCATCGGCACTTGCCTGCCCGACAACACTCTCGCCTCTCCGCTGCGGATTCTCATGGGCGTCCAGACTTCGACCGACGTCCGTGGCCGGACCCACGACTACCTCACCCATCCCATGTTCCTCAACTCCTGGTTCGACTGGAACAACGACGGCGACTGGGACGACTTCAACGAGCACGTGGTCAACGGCCTGCGCTTCAACGCCGCGGGTGTGTTCGCACGGCGCATTCCCGTGCCTCCGAACACCCCTTGCGACGTCAAATCCCGCTTTCGTCTCGACTGGGGCGAGGACGTAGGACGCCGGGCACCGATCGAGCCCACACTGAACCTCGTGCGCTACGCCGCCCAATACGGCGAGGTGGAAGACTACATCGGCCTCGAGCCCTTTCCCTGGAACGTCTACTGCCACGAGGTCAGCGGCTTCGACGTCGGCTTTCCGGCAGTTCTCTCCCGGGTCAACATCGACGAGATCTGCCACCCGCCGAAAGGCTCGGGCATCACCCCGGCTCCCGCGCCGTTCCCCGTCGGCGGTAGCGAGTGCATGGAATCGACCCTGACCCTCGATCTCGATATCGACGGCGACGAGAAGACCGACGAGGTGATCGGCCTCACCGGCCCGGTGTGTGTCACCCGCAGCGATCCCTACTTCGATCCCGACACCGGTCTGCGGGTCATCGACACCGTCATGACGTCGCTCGAGATGATCGGCAGCAGCGAGTTCGCCGGGAGCATCGCCCTGCGGCTCGCCCCGGGCACGGAGACGCTCGGCCAGATCCGCCAGACGGAAGAGGCCGCCGCCATGGGATTCGACGTCTCGCTGGAGACTCCCGCCGACAGCTACTTCCAGGTCTTCTTCCAGATCGAGAGCGAGACCATGGGATTGAGCGAGATCGTGGGGCCGGCAGAGGTCACCGCGCAGATCTCCAGCGTTCCCCCGGGTGATGTGATCGGCGAAGAGCCGCCACCCCACGACCACCCGGACGAGAACCCGGACGAGAACCCGGACCACAAGCCCGGCGAGGGCGACCAACACCCGGACCTCCCCTGACCCGTCGCAAACGGATCAGGACTGCACTGGCGGCGCCCGACGGGCGTCGCCTTTTTTGTTCTCCGGTACCGAGGCACATATCCGACCAAGACATCTACCACCGTGTCATTTTCAGAATTTCGAAAATGACACGGTGACGCCTCCCGAGAATTCTTACACTGGTGCCATCACGGCAGTTCGACCCGTCGAGCTCGAGACCTCTGGTCACGAGCTCATCGCCCGGAGCGAGGCCCCGGAACAGTCATCCGGGACCGTGCCCTCGCTCGGCACGGGAAATGTGTGACGTCTCTCGGGATCTTGTTTCCGGTGCCGGAGGACTCGAACCCCAAGCAGGGAGCTGGAGGTACCAATGCCCAATCGCAAACACCCCATCACCGTCTGGCTGGCAGGATCTTGTCTCTTGCTGCTCTCGCTCGCCGCCCTGGTCGGCGACAGCGAAGCCACGACCGTGATTCCTCAGACCCTCTCCGAGCTGACGGACGCCAACACCCACATCGTGCGGGGCGACGTTCGCGCCATCGACAGCCGCTGGAACGCCGACCGCACCCTGATCGTCACCGACGTCTCCCTCTGGGTCGGCGAATCCTTCAAAGGAGCCGCTCGGGGGCAGATCATCGTCACCCTGCCCGGCGGCCGGATCGACGACCTGGTGCTCGATGTGGTCGGCACCCCCACGTTCGCTCTCGAAGAAGAGGTGCTCCTCTTCCTGCAACGCGGCGAGGACGACAACTTCCTGATTCCCGACCTCTACCAGGGCAAGTTCCGGCTCACCACCGGGGACGACGGCACCACCTGGCTGAGCAACGATCACTCCACCCTGCCCCAGCTGCTGCCGAATCGCGCCTCGTCGCTCACCTCCAGTGAGCGGATGCCGTTCGAAACCTTCCGCGGCGAGCTCGAATCCGCCCTGCGGGGAGGTGCACGATGAAACGCAACACCAGGTTCTCCGCCAACTCCTTCGCCAGATTCTTCGCCCTGGCATTGCTCTCGACCCTGCTGGCCCCGGCTCTGCTCGTGGCACAAGCCACGGAGCAGGTGGGATTTCACGTCTTCGGCACCGGCGGAAACGGCGGCCCGTTCGGAGTGGTCAACCTCTGTCCGAACCAGGCTTCACCCTACACCCACTGGGATCTTCGGGAGTTCCCCAGCTGCGGCGTTCCCTACGAGATCAACGGAACGATTCCGGGCGCCGGCCAACCCGGCGTGGGGGCTACCGTCGGTGCCGTGCGGCTCGCGGCAGGCACCTGGTCGGCGGCTTCTCCCGCCTACATCAACCTGTTCGACAACAGCTCCAACACCCCCGGCGCCTGCCCCACTTTCCCGACCCAGGACAACCGCAACTGCGTCGCCTGGGATCCGGCGTTTCCTTTCGGCTTCAATGTGCTCGGAGTGACCTACCTCTGGCGCAACGCCAGTACGGGCATCATGCTCGAATCCGACATCACCATGAATCCCAACCGTCAGTGGCAAGGGTCGCCCCCGGTCTGCAACACCGGCTCGCCGTTCGGCATCGAAACCGTGATGGTGCACGAATTCGGCCATCTGCTCGGACTGGCCCATCCCAATCAATTCGGCTGTGCCAACGACGACCCCACCGCCCAGACCCGGATGTTCTCGGCGATCGGTAACAACTGCAACACCGCCCTGCACCAGGCCGACCGCGACGGTATCAACTTCCTCTACACCGCCGATCTCGGCGACGCCGCCGACCCGCGGTATCCGTCGTTGATCCACGATCCGACCACCTTGAACGGTCGGGTCCTCAGCGGTGTGCGCCTGCTGCGCCCCAACGACGGTGCCGAGCACCTCTTCGGAATCTTCAAGGATCCGCTGATCAACAACTCCCCTCGTTATCAATACGAGTGGCTGGCTCTCTGCTGCGGTGGCATCGACGACCACCCCAGAGAATGTGACGCGCGCCTGGTGGACCGCGACCAGTTCGACGACGGCGTGGCGATGTTCGCGGAATGCCTCGACGACGGCACCCTGGCCTCACCGATGCGGGTCGTCATGGGGGTCCTCACCGCCAACGACGTGCGCGGCCGCACCCACGACTACGCAACCACGCCGATGTTCGTCAACGGCTGGTTCGACTGGAACAGCGACGGGGACTGGGACGACGCCGGAGAGCACGCGATCAACGGTCTGCGCACCACGGCCCAGGGTGTCTTCACCCGCCAGGTCACGGTGCCGCCCGGCACCCGCTGCGACGTACAGTCGAGGTTCCGCCTCGACTGGGGCGAAAACGTGGGCCGTACCGCGGCGGCGGTCGAGCCGACCCTGAACCTGGTGCGGTACGCGGCGCAATACGGTGAGGTCGAGGACTACGTGGGATTGAAGGGGTTCGGTCCGGGAACCGGAGATCCGCCGTGGCACGAGTATTGCCACCAGATCTTCGGATTCGTTCTCGGATTCCCGGTCTCCGGCGCCGCGGTCAATTTCGACGAGGTCTGCCATCCGCCCGAGCCCGATTGGGGCGGCGCCGTACCGGCTCCGTACTTCCCGGTCGGCGGCAGCGAGTGCATGAGCTCGACCCTCACCCTGACCCTCGATATCGACCAGGACGGCCAGGCCGACGAGCTGATCGGTCTTACCGGGCCGGTCTGTGTCACCCGCAGCGACCCCTACTTCGATCCCGACACCGGGCTGCGGGTGATCGATACCGTCATGGATTCTCTGGAAATGGTGGGCAGTAGTGAGTTTGCCGGAGCGATCTCGCTTCACCTGGCCCCGGGCTGGCAGTCCAAGGGCCAGATTCGCCAGTCCCTGGAGGCCGCGGAAGCCGGGGTGGATCTCTCACCCGAAATGCCCGCGGACAGCTACTTCGACGTGTACTTCCAGGTGGAGAGCGAAACTCTGGGAGCGAGCGAGGTGGCGGGTCCCGCGAAGGTCACGGCGCAGATCGGCACCGTGCCGCCGGGCAAGGTGATCGACGACGGGAAACCGCACGAGGTTCCGCCGCACGAGGTCCCCGACGAGAACCCCTCCGAGGAATTTCCGAGCCACGCGCCGGATCAGCCCTGATCGGGCCTTCCGGACATTCTCCAGGCGGCGCCCGAGCCGGGCGCCGCCTCCTTTTTTTGCCCGGAGCTGGAGCCCCGGGCCGAATCGGATCGGCCCACGGTGTCGGGCCACGACCTCAACCCGCGGCCACCACCTTCGGCTCGGGCTCGGCCGCCGGGATCTCCTCGACGGGAACCCGGACGGGAGCAGCCATCGAGGCGAGCACGACCTCGACAGGACGCTCCAGGTATACGACATAGCGAGGTTTCTCGGTTGTGGCTCCGGCCATGTCCACGGTGACCGAGACCAGGCGCCAACCGTCGACGGCGAAGGAATGAAGAATTTCGGCGGTCGGTGGCTCGGGAAAGTGCTCGGTGCGATATTCGAAACGTGTCTGCATAGCTGGATCTCCTCGGTGGATAGGGTTCTTCGGAAGGGAGAGGTCGAGACCGTGGATCTGCCTTGATTCAGGGAAACGGCGCAACGCCGCAGCGGCCGCTGCGGCGTTTTCCCGGGCTCGATCGAACGAACGTGTCCCTCAGAGGGGGTCGGGTCATCAGCTCGACGTTTCCAGGCTCAGGAGGTCGATCACGGAGTCGACACCTTCGCAGCTCTCGGCAGCTTTGATCGCTACGGTTTCGAGCTCCTTCTCGGGAACCTCGCCGCGCAAGCTCACTCGTCCGTCGACCGCTTCGACGTCGATACCGAAAGCGTTCGTGCCCATCTCGGAGATCAGCTCGGCCTTCACCCGGCTCTCGAGCACCGCATTTTTCAAGCTCGACTCGGCGCTGGCGATGGCATCGGCTACCGGGGTGTCGGTCTCCTCTTTCTCGACCTTCAGATTGTTCTTCACCGTTTCGATACCCTCGATCGAAAGAGCGACCTCTTCGGCGTGCCGCCTATTGGCCTGGTCGGTCACCGTGCCTTCGAGAATCGCGTGATTCCCGTCGACCTCGATGCCGGCCGTCACCAGATCCCAACCGATGTTCTCCAGCAGAGCGGTTCGGATTCGCAGCTCGGTCAGGGCTTCATCCACTGTTTTCTCGAACGATTTCTCGAAGCTCGAGGCGCTGGGCTCGGTGCTGCTGGCCAGGGCCGGCACCGACAGAAACGCCAGTAGAAGAACAGAAAGGGTGAACAACATTCGTTTCGTCGTGAACATGAGATCTCCTTTGAGAAGTATTGATGAAATGTTTCGTTTCGAGATGTCCTCCGCTCAGGCGGCGACCGCGGAGTCGCGCAGGTCGCGGATCAGATCGTGGTGCCGCTTGACCTCGCGATACTGCCGGTGGAGCACGTCGCTCATGGCCGAGCCGGCAATCTCCACCAGCAGGGACTCGTACTTCGCCTTGATCTCGTCTTCGGCTTTTTCCGCCTCGATGAGGACGACCTTCGGGTTCCCCGAGTTGATCGCGGAGCGCAGCTTCAACCAATACCGCCGGGCAGTGCCCTTGGCGGAGCCGCTGGTCTCCGGCTCTTCCCCATTGCCACGGACGTAGTTTTGCAGCTCTTGGACGTGACCGAATCGGGCCTTCGAAACGTGGTCGAAAAGGTTTTCTGTGGACGGATAGCTCACCGATGCTGCAGCTTCGCGCAAACATTCGGCACTGTCTCTATTGCTTTCGATCAGCTCCTGGAGAGCTTCGATCGTTTCAGATTTCAGATTGGCCTTGGTTTCCATGATTTCCTTTCGTTCTTCGTCTATCGATCCAGAGCCTCGATGTAGATGTGTCGGCTCCGAGCTTGGACGCAATACCTAATTGCAACCACTATGCCAGACCCGGAAGAACGCCAGAAGCTTTCCCGAGCGAGAGCCACAAACCACTGAAAAACAATAACTTGCACGATCAGAAAACATTTCCGAGCCAACCTGACTCCGCCAGGAAACAGGACGCCGAGGGCCAGATGGCTCGACGGAAATGTAGAATTTACAGGAGGATCTGCAGGATCTACAGCGGAGCCGCGAGACGGAGCGCACCGGGAAGGATTTCGAACCGCGCCTGCTGGGGCTCGAGCAACTCTCCGTCGACATTGAACGGCATGGCCGGCTCGCAGACGACCTCGACTGCGCGCGCGCGGTAGAACATCGCTTCGGGGCAGGAGTCGTCGAGATGTCGACCGGCCAGGGTCTGGGCGGTGACCCGGGCGAGGCGTTGTAGAGGGCAGGCTCGGAAGACGACCACGTCGAGCTTTCCATCGTCGATCTCGGCCCATGGGGCGATCGGGATTCCCGCAGCGATGAAGCGCGCGTTGGCCACCACGAGATTGATGGCCTCCAGCTCCAGGGCTTCGTGGTCGTCGAGAGTCAATCGCACCTGGTAGGGAGAGAGCTCGGGAATCACTTCGATGGCGGCCCGCAGATACGCCAAGGGCCCCCAGAAGCTCTTGATCTGGGTGTCGACCCTGTCGGAGACCTCGCCGGAGGCTCCCCCCGCCGACATGTTGAGGAGGAATCGGCGATCACGCTCTCCCTGGAAGAGAACCACGTCGCAGATTCTCGCAGCATGGCTCTCCAGGAGGTCGAGACCGGCTTCCAGGTCGCCGGGAATCCCCGAGGCTCTGGCAAAATCGTTGCCCGTCCCCTGCGGCAGGAGACCCAGGCGTATCGAGCCATCGAAGGCACCTTCGAGGCCGTTGATCACCTCGTTGAGGGTACCGTCGCCACCGGCGGCGACCACGGTGTCGAAACCTTCTCCCAGGGCCTCGGCCGCCAGGATCCGGGCATGTCCCGCTCGCTCGGTGAAACGCACGACGAAGCCGCGTCGCGCTTCGACCCTGGCGGCGAAATCGTCGGGAATCGCTCCCCCTCCGGCATTGGGGTTGGCGATGACCATGGTTCGTCTCGAAGAGGCGTGCACGATCTCGGCTCAGTCTTCGCGGGCGTAGGCGTTGAGCCGATTGTAGAGTGTCTTGAGGCTGACCCCGAGCACTTCCGCGCTCGCCTTCTTGTCTCCGTCGTGGGCTTCCAGGGTCGCCTCGATCAGCCGGCGCTCGGCCTCGGCGATGGTCATACCGGGCCGGAGCTCCATGGAGTTGGCCCGGCTCCGGGGAGTCCCGGCGACGATCTCCGGAGGCAGCGCTTCGAGGTCGATCTCTTTTTCGGCGACGATGAACGCCCGCTGCATGGCGTTGCGCAGCTCGCGGACGTTTCCCGGCCAGCTGTAGCGGCGCAGAGCCTCTCGAGACGACGGCGAAAGCCTCTTCGCCTCTCCCGTTTCTCGTGCCTGGAGCTCGAGAAAGTGCTCGGCCAGCAGCTCTACATCACCGTTGCGAGCACGCAGGGGAGGAAGATCGACGGGAAAGACCCGCAATCGATAGAGGAGGTCTTCCCGCAGCTGCCCTGCGTCGACCGCCTCATAGGGGTCGCGGTTGGTGGCGGCGACGATCCGCACGTCGACCGCCAGGGTCTGCTGGCCTCCCACCCGAGTCACCTGCCCGGACTCGAGCACTCGCAAGAGCTTGACCTGGAGCTCCAGGGGCATTTCGGTGACCTCGTCGAGGAAGAGGGTGCCCCCACTGGCCTGCTCGAAGAGCCCCCGGTGCTGTTGATCGGCCCCGGTGAAGGCGCCGCGCTCGTGGCCGAAGAGCTCACTCTCGATCAGAGTGGGCG
>CAZMEL010000132.1:0-20333 GCA_964565225.1 uncultured Thermoanaerobaculia bacterium
GAAAGCGTCGGCTCCCGAAATGGAGATCGGCCGCGGCGGCGGTGGCCGCCTCGGGGCTCCTGATGGGGGGGATCTACGCCAGGCGCCAGGGCCTGGAGGTCGAGCCGGAGCGGGCGGCCAGCACGGCTCCGACACTGGCGGAGGAATTTCTCACCCTCGAGCTCGGCGTGTCTCGGGGTGGTGAGATCCCTCGGCTACCGCTACCCGCGGTCGATCGAGCCACGCGGCTGCGGATCTTGGTGGATCCGGCGGATCTCGAGACGCCTCTCGAGATTCTTCTGCGCAATCCCTTGGGCGAGGTCGTATGGCAAGGGGCCGCGGTCCGAGCAGGCCAGGATCCGGGGGTGGAGATCGAGCTGCCTCCCGGCCGGCTCGTGCCGGGGCTTCACGAGGTCGAGGTTCGGCCTCTGGCGCCCGGTGATTCCATAGAGCCCCTGGGTTTTGTGTACTTCGAGCTCGCCGAGCCGTCTTGATCTTTCGGGGCTCTCCGCCGAAACGAATTCGATCGGATCGACAGTAGGGACGAAACCCGCTCGTGGGCGGAACACACAACCTACACGACGATTGGAGATTCGATCATGACACGACGACGGACCCTGGGCAGGCTGGTGCTCTGGACTCTGGTGACGACCTTGATGATGGCAGGCGTTGCCCCGGCGTGGGGCGGCGAAACGGAGATCGTGCGAATCGAGCTGGGCTCCTCCTACGAGCTCGGGGGCGGTAGCTTCCTCGGCGACAATTACAGCTTCAGCCACGAGCTTGCGGCGTTCATCGACGGTGCGTTTCGCTGCTTCAAGGTGCACCAGGCGGGTATGGTCTCCAACACCGTTTCGTTCGACGGTAGCCTCGAGCCGCTCGACTTCTATGTCAACGGCACCCAACCCCAGGTCTTCGAGTTCGAATCGGTGCTGCGGGTTCCCGGAGAGCCGGGCTCCGATATCGGCGGCAACATACTCGACCTCTTCTTCAATTCCTCTACGGTCTCGGGCGGTGACCTCTTTCCCTCGGGATTCGTGGATCCCGAAACCGGGACCCCCCTGACCGACGCGTGTCTCCAGATCGGAATCGACGATCCGCTCGAGAGCGGAGCTCCCAAGGAAGTGGTCAGCGCCTCGATCGGAGCCTCCAACGAGCAGGGTGACGTCATTCCTCCCACCGACATCAGCGAGTTGTTCGACCAACCCTGGGACGGCACTCTGACGGCGGTCTTTCCCGGCGCTACCGGCCAGGGGATCGATGGTGTGGTCTTGGAGATCGAGGTGCAGGACGTGCCCGCGGCGATTTTCGCCGACGGCTTCGAGTCGGGTGACACCTCGGCCTGGAATTGAGCCGGTCCCTGCACCAGGTCGTGCCCGCGGCCCGGGGCTCCGAGGTCTTCTCGGTGCCATGTTCCTCGGGCTTTTCCACCACCCGTCTCGTCGAGCCGCTCGACCTCAGGCCCCCGAGCCGCCCAGGGGCGGGAATCCCTGGGGAGGCTTGCGGTGTCGGGTCGCCTGCTCGAAGGCGTAGGAGAGCTGGATCAGGAGACCGTCGTCGAAGCGCCGGCCGAGGATCTGCAGGCCGGCGGGCAACGTGCCGCCTTTGGTGAAACCCATGGGCACGGTGGCGGCGGGCATGCCGGTGGCGGGGGCGACGAGCTGGCTGTTGTCGCCGAGGTAGTCGTCTTTGGCGAGCTCGAGGAGCGCGGGGGGATAGGTCCAGGTCGGGTAGATCAGGGCGCTGACTCCGGCGGAGTCCATGGCCGCGGTCACTGCGTCGTGGAAGATCCGGCGTGCGGGATGCTCGAGTCCGGGCGGGCACGGTGGATCCCACTGCTCGGGGGGAACGTCGAGGGGACCGTCGGCGAAGAACTCGAAGGCTTCCTGGATATACGGGGAGTAGCGGCCGCTCTCCAGAGCCTCGCGCACGTCCCGGATCGGTGCGTCGGGCCCGAGAGACTGGAGATAGACCCACATGTCGTAGCGGAAGCGACGGCAGAACGAGCCCATGTTCAGCAGATCTTCGAAACCTTCGATCTCCACCGGGTCGATGATCTCGGCCCCGGCGCCGCGAAGATCCTCGATCGCCTGCTCGAAGAGGGCGAGCACCTCGGGGTCGCTGCTCCGGGGTTGGGCGAGGGCCCGCAGGACCCCGATCTTCGCTCCCTGGAGGCCATCGGCTCTCAGACGGTCGAGGTAGCTTGCTTCCCGTTTACCTTCTTCGCTGAAGGAGTCCGCGGGATCGTGCCCGGCGATCACGTCGAAGAGGCGGGCGCCGTCTTCCACGGTGCGGGTGAGAGGGCCGGCGATGTCGCGATCGAAGGCGAGGGGCACCACGCCGTCGCGGCTGGTGAGGCCGAGGGTGGAGCGCAGGCCGAAGAGGGCGAGGTGGGAGGCCGGGCCGCGGATCGAGTTGCCGGTGTCGGTGCCGAGGCCGGCGACGCCGAGGCTCGCCGCCACGCCCGAGGCGGTGCCGCCGCTCGAGCCCGCGGGGACCCGCTCGAGATCGTAGGCGTTCACCGTAGTGCCGTACGACGAGCTCACCGTCTGCCGCGGGCTGAAGGCCCACTCGGCCATGTTGGTCTTGGCCAGCACCACCGCGCCGGCCTCGCGGATCCGGCGCACCATGAAGGCGTCGTCGGGCGGGAGGCTCTCTTTCAACACCTCGGAGCCGGCGGTGGTGGGCAGGTCGAAGGTATCGAAGTTGTCCTTCACCAGGATGGGCGCGCAGAAAAGGGGGCCGGGCTCCACACCCGACCGGAGGCTCCGGTCGAGCTCGTCGGCTCGGTCCAGGGCGCCGGGGTGGACGACGGTGATGGCGCCGAGCGTTTCGTCGTACGCGGCAATGCGGTCGAGGTAGGCCTGTACCACCTGGCGGCAGGTGACCTGCCCGGAGCGAATCGCCGACTGCACCTCGGCGATGGTCGCCTCGGTGACCTCGAAGGCCTCGGAGTTGGCCACTTCCGGAGCCGGGGAGCAGCCCACGACCACCAGCGAGAGCCACAGCCAACAGCCGACCATCCAGAATCGTTTCGTTCTCGACATTCCCGAGGCCCCTTTCGATCGTCTCGGGGAGTCGTTCCCCGAAGCTCAGAGGGTAGCAGCTCGGGGATGGAAGCTGCGCTCCGCACCGAGGCACGGAGCGCGACTCCGCCGGCTCGACCTCACAGAAGATCTCCAGCCGTTTTCGGGAGAGGGGAGTCTACGGCCTGTGCCGAGGAAAGTGCGGCCAACAGTTTTGTTGCCAGCAGCATTGCACCTCTCGGGGTCTTTCTGCTCGTGCGCCCCGCCCCCGGGCTCAGAGCAGCTGGCCCGCGAACTGGCCTCCGGCTCGAACCAGGATCACCGTCGGCAGGTTGCCGATCAGGCTCTGCAGGCGCTCGAGATAGGCGGGCTCCTCACCTTCGGCGACACTCTGCAATCCGAGGAGGACCAGATCGGCTTCTTCGGACTCGGTTTGGATGATCTGGTGGATGGTTTCTTCGGGTCGCCGGGTCAGGACCTTGGCCGACGCCTTGATCCGGCAACGGGTGATCAGCTCGTCGAGCGAGGCTTCCGTTTTCTGGGAGGTCATCTCGTTCGAGGCGATGGTCTTGACGTTCAGTGAAGCATCGTGCCACTCGGGGTTGACAGAGATCAGGTAGGCGAAGAGCAGGAGCATGTCGCCGTTGTTCTCGAGCCCGCCCCACCAGACGTCGATCCGGCGTAGCTTGGAAGACCAACGACGTGGCTGGACGCGGCAGAGGATGCTCGACTTTCCCAGGAGCTCGACTCGCCGCACGATCGCGAGCAGCTCGTGCATGCGCCGGGGCTCCTCGGCCCAGCCGAACATCAGGGTATTCGAGGAGATTCCGGCGATTCCGTTGGCCTGTGCAATCGCGAGGACACCTTCTTCGAAGCTGGGTACGATTTCCGTTTCGGCAAAGGCGACGATTCCTTCGGTTTCGAGAAACCGTTCCGCATTCTGGGTGCTCTCGTGGGCTATCGATGCGAGATCTTCCAGTTTCCCGATGCGCAGCTGGCAGAGAGTCAAGATGCCGCGTCTCTGATTGAGCCAGGCGGCGAAGCGAAGGAGGTCGAGCCGTTTCCGCGGATTTCCGGCGAAGACCAGGATATGAGGTCTCCAGTTGCGGGGGTCCACCGGAAGGCTGCGAAGGCGGAGGAGCGTCGCGCGGGCGAGGGAAATGAGCGCTCCATACCGGAGGTCTCCCCAAGAGGCGCTCAAGGAACGCCGCCGGAGGCCGAGATAGACACTGATCTCGATCACCAGGGCGGCCAGTGCCGCCCAGAGGTTGATCAGGGACATGACCCAGAGACAGCCGATGGCGCCGCCGATCGAAACGAACCAGGGAACCTGGATCGAAGGCCGATACGAGGGAGCGCCGCTCAGCTGCTCGAGCCCGGCCACGAGATTGACCATCCCGTAGGTGGTGAGAAAGAACATGGTCAACACCGGGGCCACAGCGTTGAGGTCTCCGAGCCCTACGGCGGCGAGAGCAACAGCCGTCGAGAAAAAATGTGCGATGCTCTGGCTCGGTACCGGGATTCCCAGGATCTTTTCCGGCAGCTTCGGCAGAACACGGTCTACCATCAGCGCTTCCAACGTCCTAGGAGCCCCGAGAATGCTGCCGAGAGCCGACGAGAGAATGGCTCCCAGGAGGCCTGGAACGATCAACCAGGGCACGAGGGCGATATCGAACCAGATCAGGTTGTTCGCTGCCAGGTCTTCGCTCGAAGCGGCCGCCGCCAGGGCGATCGGAACGGCGAGGTAGACCACCAGACCCACCGCCACGGCGGCCAGGGTTCCCATCGGAATGCTCTTCTTCGAGTCAGCCAGGTCTCCGGACAGGCTGATGCCGGCCATGATGCCGGTGACGGCAGGAAAGAAGACCGCAAAAACGGCCCAGTAGCCGTTTTCGGAGGGTACACCCTGGAAGAGCTGGAGCGTGGGTGAGGTCTTCTGGGCGGCTCCCACGAAGAGAGAAACCAGCGCGAAGCCGATGGCAATCATGATCGGGAGCTGGAGCTTGAGTGCCAGCTGGGTCGATCGGCCCGCGATCAGCGAGACCGTCAAGACGGTGAGGGCCGCGACGGGTCCCTGGGGCAGGCCAGGCCAGAAGAGCTCCAGGCTCTCGGCGAAACCGAAGCTGTAGAGAGTCACCGAGAAGGTTTGTGCCAGGAAGAGCGGAATGCCGATGGCGCCCCCGAGCTCCAGCCCGAGGGAGCGCGAAATCATGAAGTAGGCGCCCCCGGCTCCGACGTGCATGTTCGTCGCCACCGCGGAGACGGACAATGCCGTGCTGATCGTGATCACATGGGCGAGAAGGACGATCGAGAGCGCCGGCACGAGACCGACTTGAGAGACCACCCAACCCGTACGTAGAAAGAGGACAACGCCCAGGATCGTGAGAATCGAGGGCGTGAAGACGCCCAGAAACGTGCCCAGCTTGGCGGGTCTGGGCTCTGAAGAGGAGGAAGAGGTCATAGGCGCTCACGGTTTCGATGTTTAGAGGACCGGGCAGTCTCGGTCCAGGGCAGGTCTGGACGGGCGCTTCGATCTGCCGCAAGGTACCACCGAAGAGAATGGCCCGAGAAGAAAAAAGATGGACGGCCTCGCAGCTCGAGCACAGTCTTTCGGACCTGTGTGGACACCGAAACCGGTGCTCGGGTCACAAGGAGCGAGAAAGGGCGCACGTTGTCTGTTTTCGAGCTTCGACCTGCAGTAACCTACGCGGATGTCTAGTTTCGAATCTCCAGAGCGTTGGTTCGGTGAAAGAGAGCTGGCCGCAGGAAGCGCGATGCTCCTGCAGCTCGGTCCTCTCTCGGTCTGGTTGACCCATCTGGCCAAGGAGTGGCGGATCGCCATTGCCAATGGGAGGGCCAGCAACGACAGCGACGATGGGGAGGATACGGGTTGTTCTCTGGAGCCGGTAGAGATCGATTCAGAGCCGGCGGAGGCCAAGGCACACCGCTTCCTCACCGGGGAGGAGAGCTCTCGGATTCGGATCGAGCCCCGGCTCGCGGATCGTCCGGTGGTAGCGAGGCCCGAGAGTCCCCTGGTGATTCCTCCCGGGGATCGGGCGGACATCTTCGTGAGCTCGCCGTTGTGGGTGTACCTGGCACTGTCGGAGCCTTCCCGCGAGCTGTTGGAGATCCCGACCACCCGACCGTCCGACACCTGGATCGGCCAGGATACTCGGAACGGCCAGGTCGCCTATGCCACCCGCACCACGGCGCGCCTGACACCCGAGAATCTGCCCTTCTCTCCCTATCGGGCAGTGACCCGGATTTCGATTCGCAATTTCGATTCGTCCGCATTGACCGTCGAGCGACTCAGCATTCCGGCACCGAACCTGGCCCTGTATGTGGATTCCCGGGGAGTTTTCTGGACTCCTTCGATCACCGCGATCCGAGACAGCAGCGGGGCCGACGAGGCGCCTCAGATCGACAGCCTGCTGCACGGGGAGGAGAGCGAGGCGCAGCGGGTCGCGGAGCCGAGGAGCACCGGCTCCTCGAATGTGCTGCAGCGGGCTCTCCGTAGCTTGAGAGGTTGAGAGTATGGAAGAGCTGATCGAAACGCTGCGCGGCCTGCTGCTCGGGGAGCTCGGCCTCAATCTCTTGAAGGGGCTGTTCTTCTTCCTGGTCGGCATCTTGCTCGCACGCATCGCTTCCCAGACCTCCGATCGTCTGCTGCGGAGCCACAGCACGATCCAGCAGAGAATTCTCTTCCGGAGGGCCATCTCCTACGGAATCGTGGCGGTCTTCACGCTGGCCGCCCTGAAGACCGCGGGCCTGGATCTGAGCGTGCTCCTCGGAGCGGCCGGAATCCTGACGGTGGCCCTGGGTTTTGCCTCGCAGGCCTCGGTGTCCAATGTGATCAGCGGCTTGTTCCTTCTGGGAGAGAACGCTTTTTCCGTGGGCGATACCATTCGGGTGGAGGACGTCGTCGGCGAGGTGGTGTCTGTCGACCTGCTGTCGGTGAAGATGCGAACCTTCGACAACCTCCTGGTGCGCCTGCCCAACGAGAGTCTGCTGAAGCTGCGCATCACCAACCTGACTCGCTTCCCCATCCGGCGGCTCGATCTACCTTTGTGGATCGCTGTCGACGAAGACCCCGAGAAGGTTCGAGAGACCTTGTTCGAGGTGGCGGCTCGGAATCCCCTCTGCCTCGACGAGCCGGGCCCCACGCTCTTCCACCATGGCTTCGGCGACGCCGGAGCGCACCTGCAGATCTCGATGTGGGCGCACCGCGACCGATTTCTGGAGTTCAGGAACTCGGTGCCCAACGAGATTCAGGTGGCTTTTTCCGAGGCGAAGATCCGGTTCGGCGCTCCGCGGCGTTCGGTATGGATCCAGCCCGGCGAGCAGCTCGCGGAGATCGTTCCCGAGAGCGATCCTACAGCCAGTCCTTCTTCTTGAAGTAGACGAGCAGGGCTCCGGCGATCACGGTCATGACTCCGAGCAGCACGGGATAGCCGAAGCGAGAGGTCAGCTCGGGCAGGTTCCAGGGCGAGTCGGTGTCGAAGTTCATTCCGTAGAGCCCGGCGAGGAAGGAGAGCGGAATGAAGATCGTAGAGATCATGGTCAGCACCTTCATCACCTCGTTGGTGTGCTTGCTGACCGCCGAGAGGTGCAGATCCATCAGGCTCGCCACGAGCTCGCGGTGGCTCTCGAGCTGCTCCAGGGTGTGGACTGCGTGGTCGTAGCAGTCGCGGACGAAGACCAGGGTTTCTTCGTCGAAGGAGCTCTCGCTCTCGGGATTCCGAAGGATGGTGAGAATGGCCTCGCGCATGGGAACCACCGTCCGGCGCAGGGCGATCAGCTCTCGGCGAATTCCGTGTAGGGTTCGTAGGTCTTCTTCTTCGGCCTGCTCGAGGATTCGCTCCTCGAGCTCGTCGAGGACGTCGCCGACGCCATCGAGAACGGGCAGGTAGCCGTCCACGATGGCGTCGAGAAGAGCGTAGGCCAGGTACCCCGCCCCGCGGTTTCGAATTCTGGGGCGGCCCTTGCGCAGCCGGTTTCGGATCGGTTCGAAGCAGTCTCCGGGACGCTCCTGGAAGGTCACCACCAGGCCGGGGCGTAGAAAGATCCCCACCTGCTCGGATTCGTACCGGGCTTCGTCGGCCAGTCGCAGCATGCGCGCGACGACGAAGAGGTCGTCGTTCTCGCCGAAGCTCTCCACTTTCGGGCTCTGGTCGAGGTTGGCCACGTCTTCGAGGACCAGGGGATGAATGCCCAGGCGCTCTCCCAGAGCTGCCAGGAGCTCGATGTCCTTCAGACCAGTGATGTCGATCCACAGAGTTGTGCCGGGCGTGGATGCCGGCAGGCCCTCGATGGTCGGTGGCAGGTCCTGCTCGACGAGGGACTCTCCGTCGTACTGCATGAATCGCCAGCTCGTGGCATGGGCCCGGGTGTTCTGCAACAACGTGCCCGGCGGCAGGCCGGGAGTGTGGCTCTCAGGCGTCGGCATGGTCATTCTCCCGGGTCCGCAGGGCGGGCGGAGAACCGAGTCGGGTGACGACCTCGGGGTCCAGGTGCAGGTCGAGCTGGGGAAAGGCGATCGTGATCTGGGCATCGGCCAGTGCCCACCAGATGACCTGGTGCAGGTCCGAGACCCGTTTCTGGAAGACCCAGGGATCCTCGATCCACACGGAGACCTCGAAATCGACGGACGATGATCCGAAAGCCTTCATGAAGATTTCGGGATCCCTGCGCTGGGAGCGCCAGGGGATTGCAGCAGTGGCCGTCCGCAGAACCTCGATGACCTGCTTCATGTCTGCCGAGTACACCACGCCCACCAGGGTCCGTACCCGGTAGAAGGGGTCGCGCAGGGTGTAGTTCTTCACCGTCGTGCTGACCAGATTCGAGTTGGGCACGATCAGGTCTTCTTCGTCCTTGGTGCGCACGATAGTGGTGCGGATGCCCATCTTCATCACCTTCACCCGCTGCCCTTCGAGCTCCAGCACGTCTCCCGGCTTGATCGAGCGCTCGACCAGCAGGAGCACGCCCGAAACGAAGTTCTGGGTGATGTTCTGGAGCGCGAAGCCGATGGCCACGGCGAACACCGCGCCGGCGGCGAAGAGCGCGGCGAGATTGAAGCCCAGGGTGTCGAGGCCGACGCCCAGGCCGACGAGCATCACCGTGTAGTGAACGAGTCGATTCGTCACCCCGAGGGCGCCTTCGTCGGTGACCCCGCGCAGCTGGAAGAATTTGGCGACGGCCTGCTGGCTCAGTCGCGAGATCCACAGAGTGACGACTACGATGATCAGGAAGGTCAGGAGCGAGGCGAGGGTGATGGGAGTCCCCGCGAGATCGAAGAGCTTGTGGTTCAGGAGATCCTGGCCGACCCGGGTGAAGTCTTGCAGGTTCGATGCTTCCGGCTGCGGTTGAGCGAAGGCCATGGGCTATTTCTCTCCACCTGTCTTCGGTGTAGAGCCGATCACTTCCACCAGGTGCAGAAGAGCGTCTCCCTGGTGGACCATGGGATTGACCGTAATGCCCATGACGATTCCCGAGAACGGTGCGCGAATCGGTCGGCCCTTCTGGGGGAACGGGTCGGAAATCGAGCCGAGGATCTCACCCTTCGCCACCGTTGCTCCGAGGCGAGTTCTGGAGTTGAAGACCCCGCTTCTCCCCGCCCGGACCCAAAGGCTCTGGCCTCCGTAGACTGGTGCCGGTGCCGCCGCGAGATCGGGTGCCTCGTACATGCCGAGAGCCTTCAACACCCGCAGGACTCCGGCGGTTCCGACCTCGATGGCGATTCGATTGAAACGCAAGGGCTCGCCCGCTTCGTAGACCAGGATCCGTTTTCCGAGCTCCCCTACCGTCTTGCGCAAGGAGCCTTTCATACCGGTGCTGGGAAAGATCAACGAGGCACCAAAGGCTTCGGCGAGGCGGCGGGACTCCGGATCGTCGAGGGTGGCGCGGACATGGGGAAGGTTGTTGCGATTGGGGCCGGCGGTGTGCAGGTCGATCCCGAATTCACAGTGTTTCACCACTTCTTCGATGAAGAGGTGTGCCAGGCGCGCGGCGAGGGAGCCCTTGGGGGAACCGGGAAACGATCGGTTCAGGTCGCGACGATCGGGCAGGTAGCGGCTGTGCTGCATCAACCCGAAGAGATTGACCACCGGCACCGCGAGAATGGTGCCCGAGAGCTTGCGAGGGTCGATCTGGCGCAGAGTATCGCGAATGATCCGGATCCCGTTGATCTCGTCGCCGTGGATCGCCGCATCGAGCCAGATCGTGGGCCCGGGCTTTTTCCCGTGCAGAACGACGACCGACAACGAGACCGGGGTGCCGGTGAACAGGCGGGCCACCGGGATCTCGACGGTCTGCTGACGGCCGGGAGCCACCTCGACGCCTCCGACCCGGATGGGCGGACGCCTAGTTGGAGCCACGGCGAGCTACCTTCTTCTTCGAGGCGTTCTTCTCGATGAACTCGATGATCTTGCCTGCGACATCGACTCCGGTTGCGTTCTCGATGCCTTCGAGACCCGGGGACGAGTTCACCTCGAGCACCACCGGCCCGTGGTTGGAGCGGATGATATCGACTCCGGCCACGTTGAGCCCCATGGCCTTGGCGGAGCGAATGGCGGTGCTCCGTTCTTCGGGGGTGAGCCTGATCTTCTCTGCCGAGCCGCCCCGATGGAGGTTGGAGCGAAACTCTCCGGGGGGACCTTGGCGGCGCATCGATGCGATCACTCGGCCTCCCACGACGAAGGCACGCAAGTCGGCGCCTTTGGCTTCCTTGATGAATTCCTGGACCAGCATGTTGGCGTCGAGCTGGCGGAAGGCCGCGATCACCGACTCCGCAGCCTTGGTGGTCTCGGCCAGCACCACCCCGATCCCCTGCGTCCCTTCGAGCAGCTTGATGATCAGCGGAGCGCCGCCAACGGTTTCGATGAGACCGTCGATATCCTTGGTGGAATGGGCGAAGCCGCTCACCGGCAGACCGATCCCATCCCGGGCCAGGAGCTGCAGGCTACGCAGTTTGTCGCGGGCACGCACGATGCCCTGGTTGTCGTTGACGGTGAAGACTCTCATCATCTCGAACTGCCGCACTACCGCCGTGCCGTAGAAGGTGTGGGTAGCGCCGATCCGCGGGATGACGGCATCGTAGTGGAGCTCTTTGCCTCCGAGGATCACGGTCGGATGGTGAGCGGCGATATTCATGTAGCAGCGCAGGTAGTCGACCACGGAGACTTCGTGCCCGCGTTCCTGTGCGGCTTCTCGGAGCCTGCGGGTGGAGTAGAGCTTTCCGTCGCGCGACAAGATCCCGATTCTCATCGGTTTCCTCCTGGCCCGAGGCCACTTCTCTTGCCCATGAGGTAGGAGCGACCCGGGTCGATCACGAACCGGCCCCGAATCGCCTGACGGCCCAGCAACATGCGAAATCCCATCATGTCACGGCGTACCAAAGTAACTTCGATGTCCCATGTGACCCCCCCCAGGATCGCCGGAATCTTGATGACCGGCCGCTCCTGGGCCCGGCCCGTCGAAGGCCGGACCGTCCGCCGATCGTGGAGAGGAGCCTCGACCCGCACCTCGTCCCGGTCGGATCGCTGGTGGGGGTGGATGGAGAACCGGATCCAGGGTTCTCCTTCGAGCTCGAAGCTCTCCATTTCGAATGCATGCAGCGAAGACGTACGCGCTCCCGTATCGACCTTGGCTTTGATCCGCTCGACACCAAGGCTGGGCAACCCGAGCCATTCTCTCCAGCCGATCGGTCGTAGATCTGCTCGTTTCATTCAAGTCCTCCGGTTCTGGCGAACCGACTCTAGCAAGAACTGGACGCGATCAGGGGACCGAACGATTGTGGACAGTTGGTCCGCTGGCTCGGTCCGCCTCACCTGAGAGCGAGCTCGATTCGTTCGAGCTCGACCATCCGATGCTCGGCTCGGTCTTCCTGCAGCTCCACGATTCGATCGAACGTCTGGGGCCGTGGCCATCGGCGGGTTCTGTGCATGGACGAAGGGAAGGGCTGGCTCGGGGTATCGGATCAACAGGCGGCGCTCGGCGAGTCTACCGCATCGCCACGAGTCCGGGCCGACAAAGGGAAGAGGCCCCCCTCCCGGGCTGGGAGGGGGCGAGGACGTGAGCCCTACCGCAGCTCTACAGCGACGAGCTGTTGGGCGTCGGTGAGCTCTGGACCTGCCAGGCTCCGGCGAGGCTCGTGCGCTCGATCGAGGAGCCGGCCGGGGCATCGGCCACCTCAGGGGCGTTGGCGGCACCGGTCTCGTCGATCAGGCCGGTGTTGTTGTTGGAGCCGTAGACCACGGCGTCGATCGGCACCGTCGAGGATCCGACACTGGAGCACGGCATGTCGAAGAGGGCCACGCCGTCGCCGGTGGAGCCACTGTTCTGGAAGTCGGGGCTGAAGTCCAGCGCCTGGTCGAAGGTGGGGTTGGCGTTGGCCGCGCTCGAGGTGGTGCCACCCACCACGAACACACCGCCGGCCGCCACCGTGCCCGAGAGCTGCACCAGGCTGTAGGTGTAGCTGGTGCCGCCATTGCCCACGCAATACCCCGAGAGGTCCACGCTGGCCGAGTCGGCATTTTTGATCTCCACCCACTCCAGGCCGTTGTCGGAGCCGCTGGCGTCGTAGAACACCTCCGAGAGCACGATCGCCGCGGACGCGGCTTCCACGGTCAGGCTGATCGTGTCGACATCGCCCAGGCTTCCGGAGTCGATCACCGAAGCGGTGATCGTGTGGGTCCCGGTCGACAGGGACGAGGTGGCCACCGAAGCGCCAGTGCCGAGGGAGCCGTCGAGATCGGAGCTCCAGGTCACCGCGGCCGAGAGATCGCCGTCCTCGAAGTCGTTGGCGGTGGTCATGAAGGTCACCGTGGCGCCGACACTGACGGTCGACCCGCTCGTCGGCGCGGTGATGCTCACCGTCGGTGCCGAGTTTCCGCCGAGGGAGGCGACGTTCGGGGTGGGAGTGGCCTGGATCTGCCAGTTGCCTCCGAGGTCGACCCGCTCGATCGATGTGCCGGACGAAGCGTCGCCCACGTCGGGAGCGTTGGCGGCGCCGGTTTCGTCGATCAGGTTGTTGCTGTTGTCGACACCGTAGACCACCGCGTCCATGGGCACGCTGGTGGCATCGACCTGGGCGCAGCGCTGGTTGAAGAGCGCCACGCCGTCGGCGGTGGTGCCGCTGTTCTGCAGTCCGGGGGAGATCTGGAGCAGCAGGTCGAAGCTCGGGTTCGAGTTCGAGGCCGAAACATTGGGGCCACCCAGCACGAAGGTGCCGCCGGCCGGCACCACGCAGCCGCCCGTGCAGGTGTCGAGGCTGATCAGGGTATTGGTGTAGGTGGTTCCGCCGGCGCCGATGCAGAGATCCCGCAGATCGACCGGGCTGCCGGTGGAGTTGTAGAGCTCGATCCACTCGAGGCCCGAGTCGCTGCCGGAGGGATCGTAGAGCACCTCCGAGAGCACCACGTCGCCGGGGCGCAGGGAGAAGGCCTGGCCGTCGATCCGGGCACCGGGGGAGTAGATCGCTCCGCCCGAACCGGCGGCGTCGGAGTGACGCACGAACGGGGCGTTCGAGAAGTCGGGCGCGCGCACGATCGACTGGTTGGCGTTGGCCAGCGAGCCGTAGGCCACCTGCTGCACGATGCCCGTGCCGTCGTCCAGGGTCACGGTATCGGACGAGTTGTTGAGCGACAGGCCGCCGCTGGAGGCGACGAACACCAGGCCGTTGGCGGCCGCGTTGCCGAAAGAGCCCGTGGGAGAGCCGCCGCCGAAGACCACGGCCGCTTCCCGGGCCGGGAGCACCGTGCCCGTCGCGAAGACATGGCGCACCGAGCTGGCGTCGGAGAGGGTCCAGCCGCTGATGTCCACCGCGGTGAAGCCGGTGTTGAGCAGCTCGACGAACTCGTCGGCGGTGGCGGATCGGCTGCCGTCGCCGTTGGCGTCGCCCGAGAGGCCGGAGGCGGGATCTGCGTGGATCTCGCTGATCACCACCTGGGAGAAGTTGACCTCGTCGCTGAGCAGATCGGCCGCGCCGCGGGGGAGGATCTGGTAGCCGGAGCTGAGCGGCACCCAGGAATCGAACTGGCTGGCGAGGCCGATCACGTCGAAAGTACCGGTCGGGGTGTTGGAGCCGGGGATGTCCGTGTCGCCGTCGATCCGAAGCTCCAGCAGGCTGGTGCCGCCATCGTCGGTGATGGTGAGGTTGCCGCTGCCGATCTCGGGAATGGTCCCCTCAAAGACGCTGACCCCGTTGATGCGGATCAGCTCCCCTTCGGTGGCCTCGCCCACCTGGGCCACGGTGACCACCTGGGGTGCGGGCGTGGTGCCCGCGCCGAGTCGGATCGAGCCGAAGTTGCCGAAGTTCTCGGCGGTGTTGATCTCCGCCGCTCCGCCGAACTGCTCGACCTCGCCGATCCACTGCACCCGGTCACCACGGCCGATCGCGGGGTCGATCTCGCTGTCGAAGATCTGCAGGCCACCCGTGGCGTCCTGCACCCAGGCCTGGGTGACGAAGTCGTGGAACACGCCGGGCTCGACGGTCATGTTGCCCTCGACCCTCGCGCCGCAGGTCTTCGCCAGAACCACATTGTCGCCGTCGAGGCTCCGCAGGGTGCTGATCGCGGTGGTTCCGGAGAAGTAGCAGCCCTCGGCGGAGAGCTCGGTCTGGGCCGAAGCGTCGGTGGCGGCCACCCGGAAGCGGATCTGTGCGCCGTCGGCTTGCTGGGGAATCGAGCCGGTCCAGGTGATGCCGGAGGAGAGGCTCATCGCGATCGGGGTCTGGGTCACGCCGTCGAGCTCGTAGCGGATCTCGGCCGAGGCCACGTCTTCGAGATCGGCTTCCACGGTCACGCTCTGGGTGGCGAGGGGCACCCGAGGAGTGTGCAGCAGGCGGCGAATGGCGGGGGGAAAGTCGCCGAGGGTGCCGGGCCCTTCGTCGGCGGCGAGGGTGGTCGCGGGAATGCCACAGCCGTGGATCCGGTAGCTGGTGCCGTTGGAGAGCAGGACGATGGTGCCGGGCAGGCCGATCACGTCGCCTGCGGCAGCGTCGTCACAGTCGGCGATGCCGTCGGCCAGGCTGTCGTCGGAGCGGGTGTCGTCCGGGTCGCCGGGGTTCTGCTGGAAGAAGAGCGGCGTGCCGCCGGAGGTGGTCGGGGTCGCCAGGAAGCGGTTGACGACCTCGGTGTTGGGGTGGCCGAAGCCGTTTTCGATGGAGCTCTGGTTGATCGCCACCTCGGCGGCCAGGTCGCCGAGGAACGAGGCGTTGGAGCTGGTGATCGAGCCGTGGTGGTTCACGGTGTAGACGTCGACATCGAGCACCTCGAGACCGGTGGGGGTCTCGACATCCACCACGCCGAGGCCGGGATTGCCGGTGAGGTCACCGCCGATCCACAGGTCGAAGTCGCCGTAGCGGACCGTCAGGGTGACCGAGACGTTGTTCTCGAACTGGCTGGCACCGGTGACGTCGACCGTCGGCCCGCCGCAGACCTCGCCGTTCACGGTGTGGAACTTCACCGTCACGCCGCCGCCGAGGTCGAGGTCGAAGGCCGCCGTGCTGCAGGCAACGGTGGTGCGGTTGTTGAGCGAGGCGCCGAAGGAATAGTCGCCATAAGCGAAGGTGGAGGGCACGCTGAACGCCTCGCCGCGGTCGTAGGACACGATGCCCGGTGCCAGAGGAACCAGCTGGAACACGTTCTCCATGCGGCCGATGTGGTCTTCGTCATAGTGCGAGGCCACGATGTAGTCGAGAGAGGTGACGATCCCCGCGTCGATCAGGTCGTTGATGAAGTGCTCGATCCCCTCGTCGACCGCCTTGAGGCCGGTGCCGGCGTCGACCAGCAGCGACTTGCCGGTGGGCGAGACCACCAGAGTGGCGCTGCCCTGCTCGATATCGGGGTAGTAGACCCGCAGTAGCTGGGCGCCGCCGATCTCGGCCCCGGCGAGGGTCAGGATCGCCAGGAGTGAGAAGTTCTTCACAAAATTTGTTTTGCATATTTGCATTTATCGTTCCTCAGTAGTTGGGTCTACGGCCGTCCCGCACGAGGGGATCGACCCTTCCTCACCAGGCCCGAGCACGCATCCACGAGAAAACAGGGGAGAGGGAAAGATACTACAGAACCTTCGGAAGTCAGGAATGAAGAGCTGGTGAAGCTCTCGGGCCGTCAGCTGCAGAGCGAGAGCCCTGGAGAGAGCCATTTCCCTGGCCAGCGGCTCTCCCGGAGGCCTGGGAGTCTTGTCGAAAGTTTGTTCAGGTGCCCCTTCGGCAATCAATAACTTTATAAATCAAATCTTTTGATTTCCTTGTTCTTCATAAATTCATATGAAGAAATCGGACCTTGCTTTGCTGCAACATTAAAAACCTCTACATAGAAACTTCATCGAGTCGCGGTCAACTTGCTTCACCGCAACGGGCCGCCAAACACCTCGAAAAGACACCCACACGGAGGCGCGACCTGGAAAAACAAAAGCTCGATTCGGCTCCGCACGTTGAGCTGCGCCGAATTCCGGAGGAAACGATGCAACACGGAACCCGAGAATCATTGCAAACCTCGTGTATGTGCGGGCTCCGGCTCGCCGTGCTGGCCCTGCTCTGGTTGGCTCCCGCAGCCGCCACATGGGCCGCCAGCCTGAGCGGAGTCGTTCTCGACGCCCGGAACGGCCTGCCCGTCCGCGGCGCCACCGTGGAGATCGAAGGAACCGAGGTTCGGGCGACCAGCGACCTCGATGGCCTGGTCGACATCGAACTGCCGGCCGGGACCTACACCGCGGTGGTCACCATGCCTGACTTCAGGACCCAGAAGATCACCGATATCGCAGTGGTCGAAGGTGGAGCGGGCAATTTCGCCGTGGTGCTCGAAGCGGCCGGAGGGAACACCTCGGACGATGCCGCTTTCTCCGAAGTCATCACGGTGTCCGCCGACGCCGCGCAGGCCACGGAAACGGCTCTTCTCGCCGAGCGCAAGGCGGCGATCCAGATCAGCGACAGCATCGGCGCGGAAGAGATGAGCAAGAACACGGGCTCCGATGCCGCCGGGGTGCTCAAGCGGGTGACCGGCATCTCGCTCCAGGACAACAAATACGTATTTGTCCGGGGCCTGGGAGACCGCTACAGCAACACCGCTCTCAACGGCTCCAAGATTCCGTCGACCGAGTTCGAGAAGAAGGTCGTGCCGCTCGATCTCTTCCCCGCCGACTTGATCCAGAAGATCACCGTCTCGAAGTCCTACACCGTCGATAAACCCGGCGACTTCGCCGCCGGCCTGGTGGAGCTCTCCACGGTCGATTTTCCTTCCCAGCAGACCGGATCGATCGGCTTTTCCCTCGGCTGGAACAGCGTCACCACGGGCGACGAATACCTCGAGTATCCGGGAGGCCTCAGCTTCTCCGGCAGCGGTGGCCAGGGGCTGCCCGCGGCGATTCCCAGGGGCGAGCAGCTGTTTCGCTTCAGTCCCTTCACCGGCGAGGGTTTCACCCCGGAAGAGCTCGAGACCTTCGGCGAGGCGCTGGCCGGAGACTGGGCCCCGGTCCGGGAAGACAGCGCGCCGATCGATACCGGCTTCAACTTCAGCTACGGCAACTCCAAAGACCGCCTGGGTTTCGTGGTCACCGCGACCTACGAGAACGGCACCACCACCCGCCAGGAGGAACGCAACTTCTTTCGGGTCGGTGTCGACGGGGTCGTGCCCGACAACATCTACGACTTCGAGTACACCGACCAGAAGGTGCGCCTGGCCCTCACCGGCAACCTGGCCTACAAGCTGGGAGAGAACCACCACCTCCAGCTCCGCACCCTGGCGACCCATCTCTCGGCCTCGGAAGGTCGATTCCAGGAAGGTTTCTTCTCCGACCTCGGCTCGAATATCAACAACTTCCGGGTCAGCTTTCTCGAGCAGGAGATCACCAACTTCCAGCTCACCGGTGATCACTACTTCAACGGGATCGGCGATGGCGGCTTGCTCGAATGGCGGGGTTCCTTCTCCGAGGCGACCACCGATGAGAATCGCCGCGAGGCCCTCTACGAGGAGCAGCCCGGCAACATCTTCACCTATACCGATGCCGCCCAGTCGGGTTTCATGTACTTCAACGAGCTGACCGACGAGGTCTCGGACTTCAAGCTCGACTGGACCCAGTACTTCAACAGTACGGGTGAGCGTTACGGCAGCCTGAAGGGCGGGATCGCCTACACTACCAACGATCGTGAGTTCGCCGGCCGCCGGCTCCGTTACTTCCTGCGCAGCTCCTTCGGTATCGACCTGGCAGCGCCGCCGGAAGAGCTCTTCTCGGCCGAGAACATCAATCCCTTCGGCTTCGAGATCCAGGAGGTCACCCGTGCCACCGACACCTACCTCGGCGAGCACGAGATTCCCGCGGCCTACATCCAGGGTGATTACTCCTTCGGCCCGTGGCGAGTCACCGCCGGTGTCCGCTTCGAGGACTCGCAGCAGGACGTCATCACCTTCGACCGCAACAATCCCGACAATCCGCCGATCGTGAGCGAGGTGGCCGATGCCGATCTGCTGCCTTCCATCGGCGTGGTCTACCGAATCGGCAACGACACCAACCTGCGCTTCTCGGCCAGCCAGACCGTCAACCGACCCGAGTATCGTGAGCTCGCTCCGTTCGAGTTCACCCACGTGGTGGGCGGTTTCACCGCGGTGGGCAACCCGGATCTGCAGCGGGCCAAGATCACAAGCGTCGATGCTCGCTGGGAGTGGTTCCCGAGCGCTCGCGACGTGATCGCCGCCAGCATCTTCTGGAAAAACTTCGACGACCCCATCGAGAGCCTGCTGCTCGGCGGCTCGTTGAGCTTCGAGACCTTCACCAACGTGGAGGAAGCGGAGAACTTCGGCCTCGAGCTCGAGGTGCGTCGCAACCTGGGCGTGCTCAGCGAGAGCCTGGAGGACTTCAGCATCATACTCAACTACGCCTTCGTGGACTCCGAGATCACCATCGATCCCGACGTCTCCGCGGTGACCAACGCCACCCGGCCGTTGGTGGGCCAGCCCGACAATGTCGGCAACCTGATCCTCGACTGGAGCCGGCCCGAGAGCGGGTCCAACGTGCGGCTGCTCTACAACTTCATCGGCGAGAAGGTCGCCCTAGCTGGTGGCTTCGGCCTGCCGGATGTGATCGAGGACTCCCGTTCCACGATCGATCTGGTCTGGGGTCAGGAATTGCCCTGGGGTCGAGGCCTAGAATTCAAGCTCTCGGGCACCAACCTCACCGACGAGGAGAGACTCTGGACCCAGGGGGGTGGCACCTTCCGGCTCTACGACGCGGGCCGTTCCTTCAGCCTTTCCTTCAGCTTCAGTCCCTTCTCGCGCTGAACCGGCGCACACGTTCTCTGGAAACAACTCGGTTTCGACCCGGATTCATCAGCCATCCATGGCTTCTCACAACCCTCTGGCAGCCACGGAGCGGAGGCCTTCTTCGAGGGTTTCCTCTCCCGCCCTGCCCAACGTTCCCCGCAACCCCAATTCCTGGAGGTTCGTTTCATGAAGAGACAAACGCTCACTGGCTTTGCCGCGGCGCTGGTCGCGGTTGGTACGGCGCTCGTCGCGATCTCGCCCGCCGCTGCCGTCCCTATGCCCGATGCCCCTTGGATCGAGAAAGCTCCCGACAAGGTTCTTCCGACGCTGCAGTCGGGTATCGCTCGCCGTCCCGCCGTGTTGCTCGAGACCGACTACTACGTCTACGGGCCCAACACCGGCTTCACCACCCCGCAGCTCACGGTCACCATCGACGATCGGAACTACGCTCCCGCGGTCAATGTCTACCTCTACTGGCAGAACCGTCAGAACGGCCAGATCCTCTACTACAGCCTTTCCACCGGCGAGTTCAGCGCCCAGGAGCGCGACCTTTTCGGTCCTCCGGGAGTGCCCGCCCGGGTCCTGACCCCCGATCTCGAGAGCTTCCGGCTCTTCGGCCCCGGTGGCGCCCTCGGCCCGCTGCCGAGCTCGGTGCCGACCAATGTCGGTCTCTACCAGTTCGTCTTCGAGATTCGGGAGGCCGACAGCGGCCGGCCCGTGGCCCGTGGCCAGGCGATGTACAACCATGTCCAGGGGGTTCAGACCCACGCCGGGAACATCGGCAACAGCGAGACCTGGAGCAACAACTTCGTACATTTCCTCACCGCGCCGGTGAACGTCTTCGATCCCGCCATCCTGACCATCGAGCCCGGCACCGTGGTTCTCGGCTCCGCCGCGGGCCAGGGCACCCTGGTGATCCGCCAGGGCGCCCGGATCAACGCCTCCGGCACCGCCGACCTGCCGATCATCATGTCCTCCGAGCTGCCGATCGGTCAGCGCGCCCCCGGCGACTGGGGCGGCCTGGTGGTCAATGGCTTTGCCCCCACGAACCAGCCCACCCCCGCCGGTGAAGGCA
>CAZMEL010000133.1:0-20263 GCA_964565225.1 uncultured Thermoanaerobaculia bacterium
GCCCTCTACCGCGCCAATCGCCAGGGACGCAACCGCGTGGCGGTGGATGGCGGAGTGGTCGCGGCGAAGGAGGAAGCGGAGACCGGACCGGTGTTGGTGGCGGCTCTGTGAAGCTATTTGATGCTCGATCGTGAGGGTATGGCCAACGGCACACTCTTTGCTCAGTGCCCTGGCCGAGTCCGTCTTCCTTCGTCGATACCGAGGCAGAGTCTCAGACGAGTCGAATTCGACTATACAGACACACGCCGAAGTTAGCGCGTTTCAGCGATTTGACTTCCGGGAATCTGTAGACCCTTTCGATTTGTGCTATAATAATAGAGGATTGAGGCCTAGAGCAGGCTCCAGTCTGCCAGGTTCCGCGGTTTTTTGCCATCTTTGCGTTCTCTATCTCTTTTTTCCTGTATCCGGCGCTTTACTGCCTTGACTCGTAGAGCTTGTTTTGATGGTATCGCCGTCCAGGAACAGGTTCTATGAAGAGCATTTCGGGCACTTCCGATGGGACGAAGGTCTCATCGGGTCCAGCCTAGGGTGCTCTAAAGCTAGTAACTCAGACGAGGGAACGAGCTTGCAACCAGAGATGCAGCCGAGGAGGTGTTCGAAATGGATCGCCAAATGATCCATTTCGAAGGCCCCGACCCCGAGATCCAAGCTTCTCTGAGTACCATACTATCTCTTTCTTGCTCTTCTGCTGATATCGTGTATCGAGACCTATCTTTCGGACTCGCATGGGAATCTCTCCTGCTTTCTCCCCATCAGTTGTTCCCTCGATCGATCTCCCGCTTCCGTGTCTCGGCATCTGAATCCTCCACCTGCGGGGCATTCTGGCTCCCGAGTGGATTTTCTGCTTCTGCGGCATTTGTTCACTTGAAATCTTCTGAAATCTATAGAGAGGAAGCTTAGGATCATGACTCTGCGAATTTATGGGCTCGTGGCCGAGCCGCTGGTAGGAGGGTACGCGGCCAGCGTAGTGGCGAGCGTACACGAGTCGAGTCTCGGCGAAGGCGCCGGTATGGGAGGCTTGTACTGATGTTCTTAAAGTATTCTGGAGCGGATGATGAGAGATGGATTGGCGCAGCTGCATCGAGGAAGGGGAGCTCTAAGCCCTTTTGGATCGGGGTTCTCATGGTGTGCTCGAGTTGTAGCCTGGTGTCCGCCCAGCTCGGCGCAAGTGTGGAGGAGTGTCAGCGGCTGAAGATCCCGCAACCGTTGCCCTGGACAACTTCTGGGGTTTGGGATGTCGAAGGGCGGCGGCTCATGCTCGCCGATGAAGGCAGGGCCGAGATCATGTACCTGTCGACGGAGGACATGGAGGAAAAGAAGACAGAGTATCTCTGGGGTACAAAGGCATTCGACCAGTTGAGCGGTAGCGAGCCGTTCGAGTTCGACCATATCTCGGTGCTCAAGCTCGGTGTCGGAGGCGATCTCTTCGTCAAGGACAACGGCCGGAACATTATTGCCAAGCTCGACGACAAGAGTTTCGTGAATTCGGTGGTTCCCATAGAGAAACCGTTCGCTCGGGAAGGAGATGTTTTGGAGCGTCTCCTGGCAGTCGACGCCTGGCAACCGATGAACCAGGGCTTCGTGGCATTCGGAGACATCCAGTTCCCCGAGGAGAAAGGACCCGGAAAAGAGCGGTATGGCAGCGCCTTCGTGCATTTCGACGAGACGGGGATCAGGGCGATCTACACTGAGCCGATACCTGCCACGGCCAACGAGCGCAATTTCTACCTCGACGTCACATTTCCCTATCTGGCTACCCTAGACGGCGAGTCCGCCTACGTGCTGCGTATGTCAGGCAAGCCAACTCTGGAGCGGCTCGAGCTGAATGCCAGCTCCCTGGCCGACGACCGCCATGAGCCCCTGGGCACCGAAGTCGTAGCGGGTACTCTACCCAACGGATTTTCAGAGATCCCCGTTCTCGCGCGGAATCCTGATTACATCGCGCACCGAGAAGGGCCGCGGCAGGCAACTGAGTTCTACCAGACTTATGAAAAATCGGCGATGCCGCGTGGTATCTATGCCTGGAACAAGCGGCTGTTCCTGCTCGGCAAATCAGCGATTTCTGCCGACAGGCAGGCGACTGATTGGTGGTTGATCGAGCTCGACCCAGAAGATGGCTCCGAGAAAGCTCGTTACTGGTTGCCGACCAGGGCTGCCAACCTCACCCTGATCGGTGGTGAGACCACAATTGCGCTGATCGAGAAGCAGGCAGTCGAAGGTGTGAGCCTCTATCACGGCCCGTACATGGAGACTTCCTCCATGGTGCTGTTTCCGTGGCGATGGCTCTCAGAGCCTGACACAAGCCCGTTGCGTAGGCCAAGTGCAGACCTCCACCGCCCCGATCTCGACTGTGAGGCAATCGGCAGCACGAGGGAAGTAGACTGATGCTCGGCTCAAAGAAAACGATGTTTCTGGTGTTCAAGTCTCTGGTCTTTGGCCTTTTCTTCTGTGGTCTCGCTGTCGTCTCGCACTTCGGTGACACCGATCAATCGCCCGAATTGCCCCCGGACGGGTTGAAGCCAAGCCCGAGCGCCTGCCACAGCGTTGATGCCGATTTCGTCGGTACTTTTCGGCCTCCCAACTCCTGTTCGGGAGCTCCACTCGATTGTCCCTGAGCTGATCTCGAATAGGTTCTCTAGCTCTCGAGATCCCTGGACCCGGAGGCAGCCGGGAAAGTGACCCCTACCGCGGGACGGCAGGGGTCACTTTCCGTCTGGAGGGTCTGGGTCTACTCGGTTCCCCCACTCCTGCCTTCGCATTCCGATGCCAAGGACTTGTAGAATAGCCGGGTCGAGTCCGTCAGTGCTCAGGTACATCCTTCCCCTGGGCTAGGATTGGTGTAGGAAATGCAGATCGAGAGACCGTAAGCTCCAACAGGAGGAGCGTTTGAGAGTATTGATTTCGGCCTGGCTTCTGTTGACGAGCGGCTCGCTGCCTGCACAGTTGATCACCCCGGCGATCGAAGTCGGATTCGTGAGAACCATTCAAGTGATCGATGGAGACGTCTGGATTGGATCGGAGCTCGGTGCGTTCACAATGCGCCGAGGGAGCTTCGAGCCGGTAACGGACCGGATCCGTGTCAGCGCGGTGGCTAAGTTCGACGATCAGATCTGGCTTGGAACCGAGCAGGGTTTGTTGGCGTTCTCTGACGGAGCGGTTCGACGGATCTACGAGTCTGCGTTGGGATCTCTCAGCGTGGTCTCCTTCGTGGAGGATGGAGACCGCATTCTCGTAGGCACGAACAAAGGGCTCTTCATAGTCCAATCCGATGGCGCTCGTTTGACCGAAGTACGAGACCCGGTGCTAGAGGTGAGGCCGATTGCCAACGAGATTTATATCTCTACTCGGCGAAATCTATACCTCTGGAATGAGGGGGCCCCGAGCCCCCTGTCGGCCGAACGTCGCACCTTCCTGGGAGTATCCGAGGGAGCTGGCTCGGTTTGGGCAACGACGCTCTCGGTCTTGGGTTTGCCTGGTCCGGTATTTCGCGTGGATTCGGGCTCCCTGAGCAAGTTCGATCCCCTGCCCAGTCGTCAGGATTTCGATTTCGGTGCCTTGAGCATCTCGGAATTGTATGGCGAGGTCTACTTCGGTACGACCCGCGGGCTTCAGAGGCTATCCGGCGAGCACCTCGATCTTAGCTATGCCGGAGGGCCGATGGAGCCGATCAATACGATCGTTCCATTCCAAGACGGGATGCTCCTGGGCACGACCCGCGGTCTCTATCGCCAAGAGGACCGAGATGGGGAGTTCCGGCCGGTCGGTGTCGAGGGTGGAGAGGCTGAGCCTGCCGCGATGAATGTCAAGACGATCGCGATTCAAGGGGAGCGTGTCGTCTGGCTGGGGACCTATGCGGGAGTATTTCGTGTCGACTTTCGGCCGGCGACGAGCTCGTTTTCGAATCAAATCAATAGAGGATTACTGATCGGAGGGCTGGTTATCTTGCTGGTCGTGATTTTCGCTGCCATATGGCTCTACCGCGGCCGGCGGAGCCCATCTCTCGAGGGCTGATGGGAAACAACGAGCACGCCGAGCCTACAACTCTCTCAGATGCTGTGACCGAGGTGTTGCCGGGTAGCTCGGCCCAGTGGAACAAGCTGGATATCACCGAAGGTAAAGTTCTCGCTGAAAGGTTTCGCGTTTCCGGGCGTTTGGGCAAGGGGGCGATGGGTGCGGTCTTCAAGGCATGGGACAAGACTTTAAAGAAGTATGTAGCGTTGAAGTTCCGCCTGGCTAGTGAAGAAGACTCCACAGAAATAAATGCGCAGCGGAGACAGAGATTTCTAAACGAGGTCAAAAAAGCCCAACGAATCTCCCATCCCAATATTTGCCGAATTCATGATGTCTGGACTTCTGAGAATCACGAGTTTATCTCGATGGAGTTTATCGAGGGTGAGGATCTGGAGAGAAAGCTCCTCCGAGAAGGGGCGCTAGAGTTAGAGGAGGCATTTCGACTGGGTCAAGAGATCTGTGCCGGTCTGGGGGCGATCCATTCCAGAGATTTGTTTCATCAGGATCTCAAGCCTGCCAACGTGATGATCCATCCGAAAGAAGGAGCCAAAATTTCTGACTTCGGTTTGGCCGACGAGCACTTTCAAGGGGGCACCCGAAGGTATGCCTCTCCGGAGCAACTGATCGAACACAAGGTGTACGCTCAGTCTGACCTGTTCAGCTTAGGGTTGATTCTCCATGAAATGCTGTCTGGCCGACGAGCTCTTCACAGAGACTCACTCCGCGACCCTGGACCGCAGCCAATTCGCGCGATTCGTGCCGAGGTCCCACCCGATGTCGAGGCGATCATTGCCAAGTGCCTACAACGAGATCCGTCCCGGCGACCGAAGAGCGTCGGCGAGATCGAGGCGATTCTGGCCAGAGCTCGTTCTCCAGAGCCGAGCCCCCGTCGACCTGATTTCCTGCTGCAGTTCTTTTCTGTCATGGCATTCTCGATTCTCCTCGTGTTACTAGGTCATTGGTGGTGGAACAGTATCGGTCATGATTCTTTGGTTCCTGGGAATCAGAACGAGGGAAATGATGTCTTACCGCCGTGGGTGAAGTCCTCTCCAATCCCGGAGGGGGAGGACGATTGGGCTCGAGACGGCAGCCGATTGATAGGGGTGCCAGGCGGGAATTTCACCCTGGGATCCGAAGATCTGGACGAAGATTCGAAGCCGATTCATTCCGTCGAGCTGAGCCCTTTTTGGATCACCAAAGTACCCATCACCCACGCCCAGTTCCAGGTGTATCTGGAGAGCAACGTCTCAGAGCTGCCACCGAAGTATTGGAAGAGCGTCGATCGTAGCGAAGCCTGGCAGCCGGTGGTTGGCGTCACCTGGGATGCGGCAAGACGGTACTGCCAATGGGCAGAGATGGACCTGCCGACCGAAGCACAGTGGGAGGCTTCGGCGCGTGGCAAAGCAGGGCAAGAGCGATATCCGTATCCGTGGGGCGCTGATCCACCCAGCGCCGAGCGGGCACTCTTTACCGACTCGAGCCTGAGCCCTACCCGGCCTGAACAGGTAGGGACTTTCCCGCTCGGAGCTGGTCCCTTCGGAACCCTTGACCAACTCGGTAACGTCTGGGAATGGTGTCGGGACGGTTGGAACAACCGGGCCTACGACGGTAGGAATGGAAAGAAGGATCCGGTCGAGCCCTTTGAAAATGCCCGAGTTATGGTAGCCCGAGGAAACTCTTACAAGGCGCGGGCCAGAGACCTACACGTTTCGTACCGTGCCAGTCTGGAAAGAGATCGGCAAAACGAGTTGACGGGGTTTAGATGTGTCTACGAACCGATTCGTCCCGAAAATGGGTTGGTTTCTGTGGGCGGAGATGGAAAGGGGTGAAGAGCAGCCGCCGCCCTCGAATTCGTCCGGTCGAATGGTGGTGCCTTACCCCAGTGTTTGGCACTGAAGGTCTGAAGCGACTGTAGTGCCAGCCAGATACTCCAGCTGCGATGTAGGTAGGAAGAGAATCGAAGAGGTTTCCATGAACGGGGAGGAGGACTCGTCGAGTCCTTCTACGGGGGCTCTCTCGATCAGAGCAAGAATTTCGCCGGTAATGAGAGTCAGATGTGCTGCCGAAGATGGGAGGGGAAACCTCGAAAGCTCGGATCCTGTGTCGGGGGCCAGTGAGAGTAGCCACCATTGGGTTGTGTTGTCGGGAGCGATCGGTTCTTTCGCAAGCAGGAAGAGTTGGCCACCCCAGGAGTAGAGTCCAGTAGCCATCTTCGAAGCCTCCACTTTCTTGTAGTATTCTGTCGCATTTCTACGACCGGAAGTTGTGTTGTTTCGTAGAAATTGAGGCATGGCCGTGAGGTCTTCCGGAAAGAGGGGGAGCTTGCTGATGGTTTTTTCAATTAGATCGAACCGGTGAATCGAGGGTGGGGCCTCCAGCCGAAGAATATGTGCAGTGGTTCCGTCGATAGAAGAGATGTAAGATGAGTTGTGGACGTAGTGCTGGCGAGCAGCGTTATCGATAGAAATCGGAGGGCCGAAGAATTCTTCTAATGATCGATTGAAATATACAAAAGAGCTTCTGTGTTCGGCTGGTCCGTCTGTAGTTTTAGGGGTCTTGAGATCTCCGAACGCAAGGAAGCCAGATTCCAGAGATATCCAATTGTAGAGGGCTACGAGTTCGACCTCTCCGAATGGTGCATTCTGTAGCTTTGTCTCCTTTTTGAGATTGAAGCTCACTTCAAACCGTGCGTTGAAGTCGAGAATGGCCTGCCTACCGAGATCTTCGAAGAAATAGCTCCCATCGAAGTTGCGGCGAATGAGCTGAGGGCGTATGAGCATGTTCGGGGTAGAGCTCGAAACCTCCCCTTTTGGAGAAATCGAGAGAATCTCTTCGGCCAAAGCGTCGGCGATGAGCAGTGTGCTTCCGTCGCTCGACCATACACCGGAGGTGGGCCCGAGGAGTGGTTTCGATGGTTTGACCCGGTAACAGGAGGCGGGATTCTCCGAAGATACGCTGGCTTTATTCTCTGCCGCCCTTAGCTCTTTGCGTAGCTCGGCTTCTCGCTGTTCGAGCTCACGGACGGCCGTTTGGGCTTCTACTCGTTCCCTGATCGTTGTTTCTTGCTGTCTCTTGATCGCGGCCAGCTTGGCTTTGGCGGCATTCAGCTGAATAGCGCTGTTCAATGTCTCGCGACTGAGGCGAAGGGCCTCATTTGTCGCTTCGAGCTCTTCTTCCGCCCACTGCTTCAAGGGGTCGTCCTCTGTCATGGTGGCCACAAGGAACTTCAAGACAGTCTCTTTGTGTATTGCCTTTTGCTCGGGCATGAGTGCTCGGTCTAAATAACTGATTCTTGTCTGGGATAGTTGTTTCTCTCTCTCCAGGGCCAGCTCTCTTTCTTTTCGGCGATCTTCAATGTAAACTTGAAACATACCATGGATAAAGGTAGACAGGGGAATGATGACCGCAAGCACGGCGGCAAGCCAGTTTTTTTTCTTACTACTTTCGGCAGAATTCTCTTCGTTTTCGGTGGTCTCCATGGCCCTGCCATCCTCTTGGTCGTTGGCGATTCGAGTTTGGTTGATCTCGAGGTCGTGGGACAATTCCTGTCCCTTCGTGCAATCATTTCGTTTGTGCCGACGAACGCCTGGCGCGTCGGATTCCAATCCGGTCAGTCGGTTGCCTGGTAGGGAAATTGACCGCCATAGATCTTTATTTTCGGGCTAGATCTGGTCGTGGTAGCAGAAATCTGGGCTAAGATTTGCTGGATCGACGAGCAGGGGTGAGCGGCTGCAAGAAGATCAGGGGAGGGAAGAGATCATGGGTAGATTGGTCTCGATGTAGCTCCGGATCGAGTCGGTGTCGTCTTGAGATGCTTTGTTGAATCGGGGGATACCGAGCCGGTCGAGCTCTTCGACGACCTGGGGTTGATCGGAAAGGGCGGAAAGGCAGACGATCGGGAGATCCTGTTCCAGGATCTCGAGCTCCTCACGTGCATAGTGGCAGAGTTCCAGTCCAATCCTTTTCGATTTTTCTACGAAATCTTCGGTCAGCATGGAGAGATCACGAAGGTCGTGAGTTGCAACCATTACGTCGAAAATGGCGAGTTGGAAGGTCGAAGCGCCGTTCTGCAGGGCCTCGTGGATCTGGTCGAGATGCTCGAAGGCCTCCTGGCCGTTGGCGGCCTTGGTCACCTCGTAGCCGCGGCCGTTGAGAAGGTCCATCAGCCAAGAGATATCTTCGGCTTGGTCTTCGACGAGGAGAACCTGGCTCATTCTCTTCTCCCCAGGAGGCGATTGCTATGAGAGTTGGCGAAGGAGATCTGGAAGGCAGTACGCTCGGCTTTTCCCTGCACGATTGAAGTGCAGGTGATCGTTGCCTTTTGGGTATCGAGAATCTTTTTGACCAACCAAAGCCCGAGGCCGGTACCTCCAGGCACGAGGGCCTTGGCCAGGGGGAGCCGAGTGCCTCTATCGAAAAGTTTCTTTCTTTGGTCGACGGGGATCAGCAGGCCTTGGTTGGAGATCTGGAGAATTCGGCCTCGATGACCCCCGTCGATTCCTTCGATAACGATACTGCTGCCAATATTCGAGTATTTGATCGCATTGTCGATCAAGTTTACGAAGACCTGGACCATCAATTCCGGATGGGCTTGGACAGTCCGCAACGGGCCAAATGTTCGATCCTTGATTTTCAAGGAAAGCTCGCGTTCGAGTAGAAGATGTTCGAAATACTTCTTGACATCATGTGCGATGGAGATCAATTTTACGCTGGTGAGCTGAAAGGAGGCTCCGCGCAGGATCTGGTCCATGTAGGAGAAGTTGGAAACCAAAAGGGAGCAGACCCTGGCCTGGCGAGTTGCGTAGTTGAGCCTTTGTAGAAAGGCCTGGCGGTCCGTAATGCCGTCCTTGAAATTCTTCATATGCTCGATTAGCGCACCGAGAGGGGCGCGAAGTTGATGGCTGACGCTGGTCATAAACATCAAATGCAGGCGAGCATTCTCGTGGAGCCTGTTATAGAGCTCCTTCTCTTTCATAATTTTCTTGGAGTCATCTCCAAGAAAATTCTGCAATTTCTCGCGGTCGGTGACATCTTCATAGAGCCCTTCGAATCCTACCGGTTGTCCTCCATAGCCCGAGATCTGTCGGATTACACCCTCTGCCAGGAACTCTTTACCTCTTTTGCCTCTCAGGCGCTGAACCATGTGGTAGAGGTCGCCCTTCTTTTCCTTGGCTGCTTCGATAATCGGATCCCGATCTTGGGGGTTTCGATAGAGCTTCGATCGATGTAGTTTGAGGAGCTCAGCCTCCGTGTAGCCAGTGGCTTTCTGTTCAGTCTTGCTTGTTTGAACAGTGATTCCTTCAATGTCGGTTCTGAAGTAGGCGAGGTTCATCTTGTCAAGGAGATTGGCAATGTGATTCTCTGCGGAAACTTCCTGGATCGGTTGGATAACAGCAATGGTGTACTTCGAGCTGGGTTGGGTGAAGGGGCTCGAGAGCAGGCGATAAGAGATCTTTGCCGGGCGGACACCATCTTTGGTTCGGATTCTCGTCTGCAGGGGGCCTGCGACGATTTGTTGTTTGACCCGATCCTCTTTCCGCTGTTTCTTCTTCTGTTCCTGATGGCGCGCTTGGAGGAGGAATTTCCTAACCCGCTCGTACTCACCAGCAGCATAGAAGTCGCTAGCGATAGAACCTTCCAGTTGCTGCTGGCTCTTGCCGAAGAGTGAAACTGCTCCAGGATCAGCCGTGGTGATCGTAGGGACGTGTTCACCGCGTCTTTTCGCGGTTGTAGAGATACAAATGGCTTCGGTTTCGGCAGTCAGGATTGCATTGGCCTGGTAGAGCTGCCACGAAGAGTGGATTGCGACGGCCATCAGGGAGGCAGTTCTCTCGAGGAGGGAGAGCTCATGACCGGAAAAGGGGGGCCTCGTGCCTCTCTTCAAGAGCCGGATGACGCCTCGTATCTTCTTACCTGCTCGCAGGGGCACGGCCAACATCCGGACCGGCTTTCCCTCCGTAGAGATTCCTTCTGGATGGATGGGAGGCCGGCGTTGGGTCTTGCCTTTGGTCTTTTCCGAAATCTCTTCGGGATCGAGAGCGTTGCGTAGGCGCAGAGACCAGCCATGTTTGTAGATCCAGCCGGTGAGCCCTTGGCCCGAGTCGTATGCCGCGGGGCGCCCGGCGAGGCTTGGATCGGTAGTGGCAGAAAGGAAGAGCTTGTTTTGCTCCTGGATCCAGAGAGTGGCTTCGTCGGCTCGAAAGACCGAGCGGAGCTCCTCGACAATACCCTGGACACTAATGGGATTCGGCTTGCAGAGAATGCGAATCTCTGCCTGGCGTAGCTCGGATTGCAGTCGGCTGGCCTCGACCCGGATCGCATCCTGCAGGATCCAGCTCAGGAACGGCTCAGCGCCCCTCAGACTGTGGATCAGCTCTTTCCTTGGGAAATCGGCGTTCGTCGACACGAAGAGCAGGCCGGAGTTCAGTCTTCTCCCGAGCAGCAGCAGTCCGCGTTCGGGGTTCGTAGTATTCCGGATCAGGCGACCAGTTGCGATGTGAGACCAGTCCGCGAGACTCGAGAGATCCCTTGCCAGGCGGTTCAGATCATCGAAGTCCGTGCCTCCGAGCGGGTCGCCGTAGAAGCCGGCGCTGGCGAGGTCTAAGGCCTCGCCGTCGTTCCCGACCACAACCACGAGAGCCCCGGTGATAAATGTCGTTTCCACGAGACCTTCCGCGAGTCTCTGGATGCGCCCATTTAGTGACTCCTCGGCCGGAAGGGTCTGGGACAGAGTTTCGAACAGACCGTCCAGGGGAAGAGCCGGGGCAGGGTCAGGCTCTGAGATCAGGCTCTTCAGCATCGGCAGACTTTTCAGGGACTCGAGTCGAAGGATCGATAGTGGCGGCGCTTTCGACGAGTTTGAGGAATGTTTCGAATTTTTCTCGAAGGTCTAGCTTCAAGCGGCGAAAGGCCCGGTGATCCAGGGGCTCGGGATAGGAGTAGGGTCTCCGGAGAGTGCCATCTGTTGTTTGAAAATACAGAGCGACCCAGCGGACGAACTCCGGGAATTCCCACCGATCGATCTGGTTCCACAGAATTTCTCGACCACACACCGACATCTCTGGCCTCAGAAAGGCCTGAAGCCCTAGAAGCTCCCCGGCTGTTGGTCGCTCAAACTCTGCTGGTTTGCCTCGGAGCCAGCAGATGACGTGTTCGAAATGGGCGGATCGAGGCGTCCAGAAGCTGTGAGGGTCTGGTCGAGCCCCCGCTTCTCGTAGAGGTTTGAGGGTCTGCAGCCGTGGGTCCGATTCGATCGGGAGCACCGCACAATGATTCGCGGCGGCCTCGGGATCTGGGATCTCTGCAGAGCCATGTACGAGGTTCTGGCTGGCCCATTCGACAATCTCTGTCGGCCCCAGAGATCGGTCGGTCCGCAGGAGCACGGCGAAACGTCCACGGTCGACGGCACGGCGCTGGCCTTCAAGAAAGTTGGCCAGGACGGCCCGGTTGCCGTCTCGGGTCGGGGGAGAAGGATCTTCGAACTGCGTACAGATCAGGAGCTCTTCAGCCAGCACCTGGGTGGCGATCCAGCCCCCGAGGCTGCGACCGGACTCGCAGTCGATGACCGTCTTGGTGAAGGTGTCGAGAAGGGCTTCCCGGAGCTCGGAGAGAAAGTCCTCGCCGGGCTCGGTGGGTCGACCCTGGTGAGCCTCCAGGGCCTGGTTCAGCAAGGTCATGGCCTCGGCGCGTTCCGACACCGTGAGATCGTCTCGCTCCGAAAAGCCACTGGGGAGGAAGTACAGCGGCTGGTCACGAAAGGTACGCGCCGTGTACCGCTCGTCTTGCAAGGCGGCTCTCAACCACAGAGCTCTCTTGGCCTTGGGGCGAAGGTGGTAGTCGATCAAGAGGCCTGCGAATCCACGAGAAGAGGTCGGAGTCTCGGACTGTAGAAAACGGTCGAGGCTCGGGGCCGTGAGGTTGAGATCGATGGCGAGCAGCCGCCCCGAAGTGTCGACTAGCCGTTCCGCCAATCCTCGGGCGATGAACGCAGTAGTGGTAGTGCGTCCCAGGCCGCCGCGGAATCCGTAGACCGTGAGAATTCGCCCAGGGGCTCGGGTACGACTGAGGTTTTCGAGGCTCAGGTTTTCGGCCAGCTGCTTCTCGGTCACCGGGAAGTGGAGCATTTCTCGCTGTGCGAGCCCGAGCTCCTTGGCTCTTCGCCGGCCCTTCTCGCTCAGGCGATAGAAGCTGGCATTCTTAGATCCCTGCGCCTTGCCAATGGTCTTCTCGACCAGCCCGGCTTCGTCGAAGCTACTGAGGATCTGGCCTACGCGTCCGAGGGTCGGTCGTCGCTCCTGGATCATCAGCCTGTGAATCTTGGATCGAACGAGATGGCAGCCAGGATGGGCCCAGAGGGTACGAAGAACCTCGAGCTCGGCGTCCGAGTGCGGCACTTCACCTGATCGGTGGGTCCTGTTCCTGGCGTCCGTGGCCATGGTCATCCCTTCTTGGTGGCACGGTCAGCTCCAATCGTAGAGTCCACAAGAACAAATCATGCTGACGGGGCGGGCTTCAGCACCCATCACGACGGCTGACAGTCTTGGATTATCTCATCCTACCTCTTTCTCGATGTCAAGAGGTTTTGTGCCCAGGTTTTTTACCTAGATAGGAGCGCACGATGTTCCATCGGTCGATTTCTATCGCGCAATCCAGGGACTCATCGTCCCATGGGCGCTACACTTCACCATCGCCCGGACACGACCCACCACCAGGAGCCCCTATTATGGGACGAATGCGGGTGGAGGCCTGGCTGAAGGAGCACGGTGGGGCGGTCGAGTCGGCTCCGGTGGACGGAGACGAATAGCGGATCGAACGAGATTCCTTTGCCGGTTCCGGGGGGTGGATTCCGCTTACCCTGTCGACGGGCTGACCTTTCGCAGGCCTGCAGCTAGACCCCGGGGTGAGGATGCCAGATTTCGAGCTTTTGACGATCGAGCCACTGACCCGCAAGACCATCGAAGGGCGCCCCCTGGCGCGTCCACAGGCGATCGAGCGCGAGATCGCCGGGGCCCTGGCGATGGACGAGAAGACCCTGCTGGCGCCTGTGGCCCCGAGCGCTTCCGGTGCCGGAGGCGGCGGGATTCCCGAGGCGTTGTCCTCGGAGTGCCTGGTGCACCTGATCCGTCGCGATCTGCGGCGCGGTCGGAGGCGCTGGGCCGACCGCCTGCTACCGACCCTGCTCGGCCGCTGCCAGGGCAGCCTGCGCGGCTCGGTGCGTGGATTCGACGGCACTCGGACGGAGGATGTCCGCGAGGAGATTCTCGGGCGGCTGGTGGAGCTGCTGCTGGATCCGGGCGACGGGGCGGACTTCTTCGAGGTTCGTTTTGCCCTGGCCTTCAAGCGGTTGACGATCGACGTGTGTCGGCGGGCCCGGCGCCAGGCGGCAGGACAGATGTCTCTCGACGGCTCGCTGACCGAAGACTCCGAGGGTCTCGATGGGGAGATCGCGAAGGCGGTGGGATCGGCCTTCGACGCGGAGGATCTGGTCTTCTTGCGCCAGGCTCTGGCCTCTCTCGACGACGAGGAGCGCCGGGTTCTGGTGTTGCACTACGGAATGGGGGTGGGAATCAATCCCTTGCAAGGGGACGAACCGGGCCTGGTCTCGATTCTCGGTCTCTCCGAGCGAACTGTCCGGAATCGGTTGCGACGGGCCGAAGCGAAGGTCCGAGCACTGAAGGAGAAGGAATGATGAAATCCGAAACACCCCGGCCGGAGCTCGCCGAGGTTCTGCAGGAGATTCCAGAGCTCGCCGGTAGACCGGATCCGAGCCTCCTGGCCGATCTCGTGCAGAATTACCCTCACCTGGCGGCGGAGTTGGGCGACTTTTTCACCGAATGGTTTCTGCAGGATTCCCTGCCGGAGCCCGAGCCGCCGACCGAGGGTTCCGAGGCTCGGACTCTGGAGCAGGTCCTGCAGCGCTTCGATTCCCTGTCGCGGGCGGCGCTGGAGGAGCCGTCGGTGTTTGCCAACCCCTTCGCCGGGCGCGAGCCGGCCCGGCTGCGGAGCCTGGCGGAGTCCATCGGGCTCGACAAGACGGTTCTGGCGAAGCTCCGCGATCGCAAGATCGAGGCGTCGACGATTCCGGAGGAGCTGACCCTGAGCCTGGCCCGGGAGCTGGAGGTGCCCCTGGGAGCGATGTTGCACCACCTCAACGGTCCGGCGACGATCCCCGTCGGTGCGAGCTTCAAGACCAAGGGAAAGCCCACCGCGGGGGTCAAAGAATCCTTTCGCGTGGCGATCGAGCGGTCGCAGCTCGAAGGCTCCAGCAAGGCCCGCTGGCTCGCCCTGGCCGCTGCCCGTTCCTGAGCCGGAGGCGCTTCGTCGACCGGTGCCTTTCTCTGCAGATTCAAATGATTCAAAGAATCTGACAAAGTAGACATCGTGATCGACGGATTCGAGATGGTCAGGCGCCGGGCCCTCGCTCTGCGAGAGGCTGCGGCGGCGAGCTCGCAGGCCGAACCGCTTGCGGCCTGGGATCTGGTGCGGGTCTGTGCGTCCCACGCGGGGCTGGACCTGATCCCGCGGGCACCCGATGACGTGCTCTTGAACGGCGCCGAAGCGGTGCTCGATCGCGGCATCGAGGCGATCTTCTTCAACGAGACCGTGGGTCGGGAGGAAGCGGCGGCCCTGGTGGCCCACGAGCTCGGACACCTGGAGCTACACGAGGGAACCAGGTCCTGCGGATCGCGGGACGTAGAGGTCGGAGCCCCCGACGATCCTGCGCCGGTGGGTCTCGAGAGGGTCGAAGGATACGGCGCCCGCGAGCGCCAGGAGCTCCAGGCCAATGTCTTCGCGCGCGAGCTGTTGCTGCCGCGACACCGGGCGCGCCAGCTCTTCGTAGACGAAGGTGTACGGGCAGAAGAGCTGGCGCGGCGCCTCGGCCTCGGGCTCGACCTGGTTCGCCAGCAGCTCTCTGCCGGTGTCCTGCTCCCGCCCGACCCTCCGCCCGCGCCGGCCAGCACGGGCGACGACCTTTCTCTCGATCCCACCCAGCGGGCGGCGGCCGAGCACCGCGGCAGCCCACTGCTGCTGGAAGCGGGGCCGGGGACCGGCAAGACCCGCACCTTGGTGGCGCGGATCGTCCACCTCCTCGAGACCGGGGCCGAGCCCGAGTCGATTCTCGCCCTGACCTTCTCGAACAAGGCGGCGCTCGAGATCACCGATCGGGTCGCCCGGAGCCTCCCCGAGGCGGCCCCGAGAATCTGGACGGGAACCTTCCACGCTTTTGGTCTCGAGCTCCTGCGCAAACATCACCAGCTGCTGGGGCTCGAGCCCGAGATCCGGCTCTACGACCGCAGCGACGCCATCGGCCTGCTGGAAGACCGGCTGCCGACCCTCGGCCTCCTGCACCACCAGAACCTCTACGAGCCGGCCCTCGAGCTGAAAGAGATCCTCGCCGCGATCTCGCGGGCGAAGGACGAGCTGGTGGACGCCGAAGGATACCGGGCCCTGGCGGAGGCGATGATTTCCGAAACCTCATCCGACGCCGAGCGCAAGGCCGCCGAGAAGGCGCTGGAAGTTGCCCGGGTGTACCAGGCCTACGAGAAAGCCCTGCGCGAGAAGAGCGCTCTCGACTTCGGCGACCTGATCTTTCGCGCCGTGCGCCTGCTCGAAGCCCACGAAGAGGTGCGGCGCGGGACCACCGAGCGGTATCGCCATGTGTTGGTCGACGAGTACCAGGACGTCAATCGAGCCAGTGCCCGTTTGCTTCGATGGCTCGCGGGCTCGGGGGACGGCCTCTGGGTGGTGGGGGATACGCGGCAGTCGATCTACCGCTTTCGTGGGGCCTCGGAGGCCAATCTCGGGCTGTTCCTGGAAGACTTTCCGGGGGCAGAGCGAAAAGCCCTGGGCGTGAACTACCGATCGAGCCGAGAGATCGTCGAAACCTTCACCCGCTTTGCCGGGACGATGCAAACGGCCGGACGATCCCTGGAGCTGCGGCTCCGGGCGGAACGCGGCGAGAGCGGCCAGGGGCCCGATCTCCGCGAGCTCGACGACGCCGAGGCGGAGGTCGGGGCGGTGGCGGCTCGGATCACGCGGCTGCGGGCCCAGGGGGTGCCACTGCGCGACCAGGCGATTCTCTGCCGGTCCAACGCGCGCCTGAATTCTTTCGCCCAGGGGCTCGAGTCGAGGCGCATTCCGGTGCTGCACCTCGGGAGCCTCTTCGAGCGGGAAGAGGTGCGCGATCTGCTGGCCCTGCTCTCCCTGGTATGTGATCCCCAGGGCGACGGCCTGGTGCGGGTGGCCGCCTTTCCGGCCTACCGGATTCCGGCCCGGGACGTCCGCCGGTTCCTGGAGGCGCGGCGGGATCAGCTCGAGGTCCGGGCCCTCGAGGCGCTGGGGCGCTGGCGAGAGATCGAGGGGCTCGGCCCGGCGGGGCGCGAAGGTTTTCGTCGCCTGGCGGCGGACCTGCAAGGGGTCGAGCGCCGCTGGACGCCGTGGAAGATCCTGGCCACCTACCTGTTCGAGACCAGCACCTACCTGGAGCCGTTGCGAGACGGCGAGTCGACCGCCGACTGGTTGCGCGGCGTGGCCCTCTACCAGTTCCTGGCCTTCGTGCGGCAGAGCTTTCCCGGCGGCCGTGGCTGGCCTGCTCGGCGCCTGCTCGATCGGGTGCGCCGCCTGGTGCTGCTGGGCGAGGAGCGGGACCTGCGTCAAATCCCCCCGTCGGCCCTGCATCTCGACGCCGTGCGCCTGATGACGATCCACGGCAGCAAGGGCCTGGAGTTCGAGATCGTGCACATCCCATCGCTGCAGAAGAGTGGGCTTCCGCTCTCCTATCGAGGCCAGAGATGCCCTCCGCCACCCGGCCTGATCACCCGTGTCGGACCGGAAGAGGGGGGAGACCGCAACGCTCACCGGCTCGAAGAAGAGTGCCTGTTCTTCGTCGCCCTGTCCCGCGCTCGGAGCGGGCTGCATCTCTACCGCTCGCGCACCGCCGGCAGCGCCCGGCGCGGCCCCTCGCCCTACCTCGATGCCCTGGGAGCCGGGCTCGGTACGGTGGCCGACCCGGCGGTGCTGGAGCTTCGGGGCTCTACGGTTGCCGGGGTAGAAATGCTCGGGGATCCGCCGCAGCGGGTGGAAGGGCGGGACGTCACCTCGTACGAGCGATGCCCGCGGCGCTACCTCTACCAGCGAGTCCTGGGGCTGCGAGGCTCGCACCGGGAAGGTGCCTTCGCCTCGACACATCGCACCATCTACCAGGTCATCGACTGGGTGCGGGAGGCACCGGAGGATCGGCTCGAAGCGGCTCGGGTGCAAGCCAAGCTGGCAGAGATCTGGCCGGGCTCGGGGCCGGCCGAACATGCTTTCGAGGCGGCCTACCGCCGGCTCGCCGAAGAGGTGTTGACCCACCTCGTGCGAGCACACCGAGGCGAGGAGATGGAGCGCGATCTCCACATCGACCTCGAGCTCCCGGGCGGTGCGATCCGCCTGGTGCCGGACCTCGTCACCCGCCGGCCCGGGGGTGGGGTGCGGTTGCGTCTGCTCAAGACCGGCCGCAAGGGCTCTTTCAAGGGGGATGGCACGATCCATGGGCTCTTCGAGGCGGGGGCGGTCAAGACCTTCGGCTGGGACGGCTACGAGGTCGAGGTGCTGCACCTGACCGATGGGGGCCTGACTCCGATCTCACTCTCCCAGCGCCAGGTGATGTCGCGCCTGCAGAAGAGCGAGCGCCTGGTCCGCGATTTGCGGCAGGGGAAGTTTCCCGCCGCACCCGATCCCATGGTCTGCCCACGTTGCCCCCATTTCTTTCTCTGCCCGGCGCTTCCCGAGGGAGGCGTGGCCTGGACACTCGAGGATCCCGTTAGGTCGGAAGAACCGGCGGCCAACGATGCCAGCGCCAAGGTGACCTCTCTACGTCTGGTCTCTCCGCTCGACGACGACGAGGAAAAAGCACAGTAGGGAATTTCGAGACACGCCCGCTTCAGAAAATGTTCTCGAGGATTGCCGATTCGGAGGGCGCATCGCGCTTGGACGGATAGACGAAACCTGTCCCCACATCTATGGCCACGCGACCCCCACGCCAAGGAGGAGCCCGATGCCCGAATCGCCCGCCAATCTCCACCGGATCCAGCGCACTCTTCTCGTCCTCTCCGCCGAGCTGCGGCAGCTCGATCGCCGCCTGGCTGCGGTGGTCGACCATCTCGAGCTCGACAGCGGTGAAGCCTTGCCCGCGGCGCTCTATGAAGGAACCCACGCAGTACGAGGAGACCTGCTGTCGGATGCCGTGGAAACACTGATCGGCCTGGCCCAGGAGACCGAGGAAGGGGCTCGTTGCCGACAGCTGGAGGTCGACCACTGTTTCGATCAGCTGGTCGCATGCGGGTAGAGGAGGGAGGAAAAAAGAAGGCGCCCGGCCGTCTGGCACAGCATCCGGTCGGGCAAGCCTTATGCGTCAACTCGATCGATAGGTAATCTCGTCTCCGACACCGGTCGTCGAGAGAGCCTTCCAGGCGATCGGTCGTATCGTCACTGTAATACCTGGCCGGAGGTCGGGCGGAGAATTCGAGCTCTGCGACCCGATTCCTGGCATCCTGCAACCTTGCGCAGTGCGAGGTTGGGTGATAACGTTTCTGCTCATGAAACTCTCGCCCGAAGAAAGGGCCCATCTCCGGCAAGTGCAAAAGGAGCTGGCGAAGGTTCTCCGGGAGACGGGAGTGCCACGACCGGAAGCACTCGCGGCTGCGGGCATCAAGGAAAGTGCGTTCGACAGCGCCTGGAGCCGTGGCTCCGTGAAGCTGGTGTGGGTGATCAAGCTCTTGTTGGCCCATGGTGTCGAGCCCAGAGAATTCTTCGCCAGCATCTGGGGTGGAGCCGCTCAGGCGCCCGAATCAGATCCTCCCTATTTGCTACAGCTGGCGAAGCGGCGGTCGGAGAGGACATGAAAATTTCCCTGGAATCTCTCGAAGAGCTGGCGCGCGAAGAGCCGACCCGGGCGATTCACCGGGCCGAAGCTCTGGTCGGGGAGGTCTCGCTCGAGAAGCTGCCCCGGCTCCTGGCGATCGCCGGCACCGCTTACCGTCGCCTCGAACGTCTCGACGACGCCATGCACCTTCTGCTCGAGGCGGAGCGGAAGGCCACCGATCCCCTGGATCTGGGCGATATCAAGCAACGCCTGGCCTACGTGATCGCAGCGCGAGGTGGCCTGGACGGCGCCATTGCCAAGGTTCTCGAAGCGCAGAATCTCTTTCTTCTCGTCGGCGACGAGTCGGCTCTGGGTCGGGCTCTGGTCGACCAGGGGATGTTCCTCTTTCACCGCGACCAGCTTCCGGCCGCGGCGCTCTGCCTCGAGCGTGCCTTGCAGCGGCTCGGAGAGGGAGAGGTTCGCAACCGCTTCTCCGCGCTGGTGGGACTCGCGCTCTGCGTAGGAGCCGAAGACCCAGACCGCGCCGATCGATTGCTGGCCGAGGCTCTGCCCCTGGCGGAGCGCAGTGGCCGGGCCATGCGATGGAAATGGAGCTGGGCTCGGGCTCGCCTGCTCGAAACGCGGGGCGACCCGAGGTCGGCCCGCGAAGCTCTCGAAACCCTCTGCGAGGAGTATCTGCGGCGCGGACACTTTCTCGACGCCAGCCTGGCAGCCGTCGACCTGGTGCGGATCGCCCAGGGGGAAGGGCACTCCCCCGAGGTCTATGCCGAGCTGATCCGGCGCATCGCCTTTTCCCTGCCCGAAGAAGGGCTGGCGGCTTCGGCCCTCACCCGACTCTGGGCCTGCTGCCTCCGGGGTGTGGTGCAGACCCAGGTACTCGGAGCGGTCCGCGAGGCAATCGGGCGCGAGCGGCACGAGGCCGCCCGCGCCGCAGCCGTCTAACCGTTGGGATCGGGGAAGGGGCCGAAGCCTTGCGGCACTCGGGGCCGGCTTCCCGGGCCGGTGAGCTCGCGCGGGAACACCGGCCGATCGCAGGAGGAGCCGGGGGAGCAGTGGCGGGCAGACGGGTGATGTGAAGGGTGTTTTTCCATGATCGACCTCCGAAAGAACCTCGCCCTTTCCGGGGAACGGAGAGTGCCCTGGAACGAGCCTTTTTCATGACGGCAGGGGGCACCCGCCGGCAGCGTTGCCGGTTCCTTCGACGAACGGGATTCCCCTGACCTCGTTCAGGCTATCCCGGTCTCGGGCAACTCCCTCGGGCACCGCGCCCGGCTCGGGTACACCGCGGAGGGAGGGCGCGGAAGCGAGTACAATGCGGCTACACCATGGCCACCTCGAATGACCGTTGGGCGCAGACGGACGCCCTCTTCGATGCTGCTCTCGATC
>CAZMEL010000134.1:0-20189 GCA_964565225.1 uncultured Thermoanaerobaculia bacterium
GTCTGCGAGCGCCACGGTCTGGCCCTCCAGGTCGGGCCGCGGGAACGCAGGTGCATCGGGTGGCAGGCTGGGCGCGCGCAGCCTGCCCAGGCCGGTGTGCAGGACGACGATCAGCAGGAGAAACAAGGCCCACTGGCCCGCTTGTTTGGACCACCGGAGGAGTTTCGAAGGGGTAGGTGGAGACTCGGAGAGGGGGCGATTGGGCTCCATCGGCCAAGTCTACCCGATCCCGGCGGGGCCTCCGGGATTCCGCTTCCGAAAGCGAGCCAGAGGTTGTGGGAACTTCAGGGTTCAGGCGTCTTGTAGGATGAGCAGAGAGCGGGTCGAAGAAGGAACCGTCACCTCATCGAGTGGCGTGGAGCACAGTCGATTGGAAGAACCCGGGGCAAAAGACAAAGGAGTCGATCGGGAGCCGGCGGATCCAGCTCCCGTGGTGGAGGAGATTTCCCAGGCCAAGGCTCGCCTCGGGGTCTCCGCCTTCGCCCTGCTCTACCTCGCAGGTTGGGCTCTCTTCCATCGCACGGTTCCCAACATCGCCATGGGGGTCGTCTCCTTCTATCTATTCTTCTCCGGCGTCTGGCTGTGGTGGGTGATTCGTGATCCTCGGCCGATGCCGTGGCGACGCATCACCGTGATCTTCGGTGATCTCGGCATCAACTCCTTCTTCCTCTACAAGATGGGCCCGATCGGGACGTTCTTCTACCCGATGTATCTCTGGATCATCGTCGGCAACGGTTTGCGCTTCGGCCCGCGCTACCTCTCGATCGCCATGGCCGTCGGCGTGAGCTTCTTCGTGCCCGTCCTCTGGTGGACGCCGTACTGGCGGGCGAATCGGGTCGCCGGGCTCGGTCTCCTCGCCGGCCTGGTGATCTTGCCCCTGTTCTACAGGGCCCTGCTCCGGCGCCTGCACGCAGCCAAACGCCGCCTGGAGGAAGAAATCGAGCGGGCGGAGGCGGCCTCTCTGGCCAAGTCCGAGTTCCTGGCCAACATGAGTCACGAGTTGCGCACACCCATGACCGGCATTCTCGGGGTGTCCGAGCTGCTGGGCCGCAGCTCTCTGCAGGAAGGACAAAACCGCCAGCTGGCGCTGATCCAGGACTCGGCTCGTTCGTTGCTCACCCTGATCGACGACCTCCTCGACTTCTCTCGGATCGAATCGGGGCGGGTGGAGCTCCACATCGAGCCCTTCTCGCCCCGCCGGCTGGTCACCGACGTGCTGGAGCTCCTGCGCCCTCGGGCGCCGGGTCTCCAGCTCCGGCTCGATCTCGATCCCGCTCTTTCCGATGCCTATCTCTGCGATGCCACCCGCCTGCGCCAGATCCTCTTCAACCTCGTGGGCAACGCCATCAAGTTCACCGCCGAAGGAGAGGTTCGAGTCACGCTGAAGGTCGCCGAGCTCCTGGCCGACGGACGCCACCGGCTGTGCCTGGAAGTCCGCGACACCGGAGTCGGCATTCCCGAGGGAGAGCTGGAGCGGATCTTCGACAAGTTCGAGCAGGTAGAGACCCGTCGCGATCGACGCTATGGCGGAACCGGCCTCGGGCTCGCGATCAGCCGTCACCTGGTGCGCCGAATGGGGGGTGAGATCGATGTCGAGTCGCAGGTCGGCCACGGGACCAGTTTTCGAGTCACTCTCGATCTGGCCGTGGCACCGGACGGGGCCGGAGCCGAAGGGTCCGAGGGGGCGGCGCTCGCGTCGCGATCGCAGGGCCCGGCTTCGAACGAAGTCTCCTTCCCCGGGCTGCGGGCTCTCGTCGTCGACGACAACCCGGTCAATCTGCTCGTCACCAGCGAGTATCTGAAGGTGTTGGACGTGGAGCCGGTGGTGGTGGAAGACGGCGCCAGTGCCTTGGAGCTCGTGGCGACCGACGAGACCTTCGACCTGGTATTCATGGATATCCAGCTCCCGGGCATGGACGGCCTCGAGACCACCCGCCGCATCCGTGTCGCAGAGCCGGACGATCGGCACCTACCGATCGTCGCCCTCACCGCAAACGTCGCTCCCGAAGACCGCCGGGCGTGCCTGGACGCCGGGATGGACCTGACGGTACACAAACCCATGGCGATCGCCGATCTGCGCGCGGCCATGGAAGACCTCCAGAGCCGCGGGCTCTTGCAGGTGGCCGCTCGCTGAACCTCCGGCTCGAAGCACCGTATGACTCGTAACGACACCCAGGAGGACTCCATGCGATCTCTGCGTTTCCTCGGCCTCTTCTCGCTCTCGGTCTGTACGGCTCTGCTCGGACTCGGCACCGCCCGGGCGGAAGAGCCGATCACCGTCGGCACCAGAACCTCCATCCGATCCGAGATCCTCGACGAAGAGCGGCCTCTGATGATCTCCCTCCCGGCCGCCTACGAAGATGGCCGGAGCCGATTCCCGGTGCTGTACCTGCTCGATCCCTCGACCCGGTTTCACCACACCACGGCTACCGTCCGCACCCTGGCGCGAATCGGCCATCTCCCGGAGATGATCGTGGTGGGTGTGGTGAATACCGATCGCACCCGCGACCTGGGACCCGAGTGGAACCGGGCGGAGATCGAAGACGACATGCGTGCAACCGTGGAGAGAGCCGGAGGGGCCGACCGATTCCTGCAGTTCCTGGCGGACGAGCTGATCCCCCATGTCGAGTCGACGTACCGCACCTCCCCGTTCCGTGTTCTCGTGGGCCATTCCTTCGGCGGCCTCTTCGCCGTGCACACCCTGAACCAGCGGCCCGATCTCTTCCAGGCCCTGCTCGCCATCAGCCCGAGCCTGTGGTGGGACGACGGCGCCATCGTCGATCGCGCCCGGGAGCTCCTGCCCGAGCGCCCCGAGCTGAAGAGCCGCCTCTTCGTCACCATCGGCGACGAAGGAGGGGACATGTTGGCCCAGACCCAGGCCTTCGAGGAGGCCCTGCGTCACCTCGCGCCGGAAGGGCTGAGCTGGGAAGTTCGGTACCTGATGGACGAAGACCACGGCTCCGTTCCGGTGCCGAGCGTGCACTACGGCCTGCGAGCCTTCTTTCCGCGGTGGCGAGTGCCGCCGTTCGTGGTCGAAGAAGGCATCGCCGCCGTCGACCGCCACTATGCTTCCCTCACGGCCGATCTGGGCTACCCGGTGGCCGCTTCCGAGAACCAGATCAACCGCCTGGGGTACGGAGCGCTCGGCATCGGCGAGATCGAGAAGGCCCTTTCCTTCTTCCAGGCCAATGTCGAGCGATTTCCGAAGTCCGCCAATGTCTACGACAGCCTCGGTGAGGCCTACGAAGCGTCCGGCGACCTCGAACGGGCCCGCGACCTCTACCGCCAGGCCGTCGATCTCGCCGAGCAGGACGACGGTGCCGCCCTCGACGCCTTCCGCGAGCACCTGGCGGCGATCGAGGAGAAGCTGGCCGGGGCAGACTGAAGAAGGTTCTACCTGCTCCCGATCAACCCAGGTACAGAGCCACCAGCTCCCGGTGGTCCCGCACGTAGAGCCAGGCGCCGGCGAGGGCGGGAGGGGTCCAGGAGCCGGCTTCGAGAACCTCGACGGAGCCGAGCTCACGGTATTCCTCGGGGGTGGCCCGCACCAGGGCGAGGGTTCCGTTGTCGCCGAGGACGACGAGTTTTTCTCCGGCGACGATCAGGGAGCCCTTGCCGAAGCCGCGTTTGGTCCATTGGGTCTGGCCGTCGTCGAGGGAGATGCATTTGAAGGTGGCGTTGTCGAAGCCGTAGACGAAATCGCCGACGGCGACGGAGCTGGAGAAGTGGTTTTTCATGCCGCGATTCGTCCAGACTTCTTCCACGGTGAAGGATCCGTCCACTTCTTGAATGCGCACGAGGCTGGAGCCGTTGTCATATCCCGAGGAGACGAAGATCCGGTCGGGGGGTAGGAAGAGGGGATCGGCGGCGTTGACGCTGTAGGCGGTGGACCAGGGGTGGTGCCATAGGCGCTGGCCGGTGGCGGGATCGAGGCCCGTCAGGCCGCTGCCCAGGAAGGAGAGGAGCTGAGCTCTTCCCGCGATCTCCACGAGCTTGGGCGAGGCATAGCCGGGGTGACCCTCCTCGGCCGTCCAGATCACCTCTCCGGTGCTCCGGTCGAGCGCGGTCACGGCGCCTTTGGCCCCGCGGATCTGGGCGTGGAAGATCACCCGTCCATCGTAAACCAGCGGAGAGGAGCTGAATCCCCACAGCGGAGGCTCCGCCAGGGGTTGGCTCCAGATCTCTCGCCCGGTCTCGGCCTCGACCGCGAGGGCGCGGTGGGTTCCGAGCAGGTAGACGACACCGGAGTCGACCGCGGGGGTCGAGCGCGGGCCACTGCCGGTGGAGTCGATCAGGGTCTTGCCGATGGCGAAACGCCACAGCTCTTCACCGCTCCGAGCCCGGAGCGCGATGAGGAATTCCTCTTCCCCCTCGGCGAAGAGCGTGTAGAGGGTTTCTTCGGCCACGCTCAATCCACTGAATCCGTCGCCGAGGTCGAGACGCCAGACCTCACCGGGCTGGCCACGGCTCCACGACTCGAGCAGGCCCGAGCCGGAGGTGGCGCCATCGCGCGTGGGTCCGCGCCACTGGGGCCAGTCCGGAGACGGGCCCCGGGTCGGGTCGATGTCGCGGCTCGGCTCGTGGGTGCAGCCCAAGGCGAGGAAAAGGCTGGCCAGCCAGAGGATGTGGCGTCCGACGGAAGAGATCATGCGGGCCCTCCGAGCCTTTGGGTTCCTGTGGTTCCAGAAACAGAATCCTCCTCCGGCGAGCATGCCGGAGGAGGATTCACAGTATACGAGCTTCGGAAGGGAGGCCGCCGACGCGGCGTCAATCGTTGCGCAGGGCGCGGATCGGGTCGATCGAGGCGGCCCGGCCGGCGGGAATGGCGCTCGCCATCAGGGTGACGACCAGCATCAGGAGGCCGACGACGAGCACGGACGAAGGCTCGACCTCCACGAAGTTGGCGAAGATCGAGCGGATGATCTGCACCTCGGCCAACACCAGGGGAATGGCGAGCAACAGGCCGAAGATGCCGAGCAGCATGCCGCGTCGGATCACCATGGCCATGACCGCCTGTCGGCTGGCACCGATCGCCATCCGGATGCCGATCTCGTGCCGCCGCTGCACGACCGAGTAGGCCAGCACCCCGTAGGTGCCCAGCGCCGCGAGGAGCAGGGCGAGGAAGCCGAAACCGCTGAGGATCGTGGCGAAGATCCGCTGGCCCACCCAGAACTGGTCGATGAAGTCGTCGAGGCTCTGGATGCCGGTCGCGGCGATGGTGCGGTCGAGCTCGAGCACCGCCCGCCGGCTCGGCTCGATCAGTGACGAAGGCTCGACTCCGGTGGTCAGGGTCAGGCTGAAGGCGCCTCGTGGCCGCTGGGGCCAGGGAGCGTAGACGGTGGGGACTTCTTCGGTGCGCAGGAAGGCCTCGTGGCTCACCGTCTCCACCACCCCCACGATCTGCCAGCGTTCTCCCTGGATCTCCATCTCCTCACCGAGTGGGCTCCGGCCGTCGAAGAATCGTTTCGCCAGGGCTTCGTTGATCACCAGGACCCTCTGCGCGTCCGGACCGTCGGCCTGGGTAAAGGCTCGGCCGCGAACCATGGAGATGCCGAAGGCCTCGAAGAAATTGGGGGTGATCGTCATCAAGCCGGCCTGGGGACGTTCTTCGTCTTCGGCCAGGGGTTGCGAGACGATCTCGAAACCCTCGCGAGGCACGAACGGGGTCCGCGGCGAGAAGTTCGACACCACGACCTCCTCGGCCCCGGCGAGGCCGGCGAGGTGGTCCCGGAGCTCCTCCATTCCGGCGACATGGGAAGCCGGGTCGGCGTATCGCGACTCGGGGAGCCCGATCTGCATCATCAGGATGTTGTCGGTGCGAAAGCCGGGGTCCGCGGTCTGCAGGGTTCGGAACGTGTCGATCATCAGCTGCGCCCCGGCCAGGAAAGCCACTGCGAAGGCGATTTCGAGCAGCACCAGGAGATTGGCGGCCAGCCGCCGGGAATGGCTGCTGGTGGCGCCCTGGGTGCCGTCTTTGAGCGACGACAGGAGATTGAACTTGGACGCCTGGATCACCGGCGCGAGACCGAAGAGCAGGCCGCCGAGAACGGTGATTCCGAGGGTGTAGAGCAGGACCCGCCACTCCAGGGTCGGCAGCCAGAAGCTCGGCAGCAAGCTGGCGAAACCGTTGGCGACCAATTGGGTGCCGAGCCAGCCGAGGCCGGTACCGATCGCACCCGCGAGGCCGGCCATGACCAGGCTCTCGGTGAGCAGCTGGAAGGTGATCCGCCGTCGACTGGCGCCGATCGAGCTGCGGATGGCGATCTCTCGCTCCCGCGCCTGGCTGCGAGAGAGCAGGAGGTTGGCGATATTGGCGCAGGCGATGAGCAGCACGAAGATCAGGGCGACCTGCATGAGGGCGAAGAAGAGCTTGTTGCGGCTGTCGGGGATGTCGTGCTTCATGTTCAGTAGCTGGAGCTGGAAACCCCGGTTCGTGTCGGGATACTCCTCGGTCAGCTGTGCCAGCAGACCCTCCATCTGGGCCTGGGCGGCCTCCTCGCTCACCCCGTCGGCGAGCCGCGCCATGGAGAAGACGTTGCGGAGCTCGCGCAGCGCCGGGCTCGGTGTGAGCACCTTGGGCAGCCAGATCTCGGTGTTCGGGGCCAGCAGCCACTCGAAGTCTTCGGCCAGCACCCCGACGATCTGGTAGACCTCGCCATTGAGGCTCATGGTCTCGCCGGCCAGATCGGTGGAGGCCCCGAAACGCTCGGTCCAGGTCTGGTGGCTGAGCACCACCACGTGGTGCTTCCCCTCGGTACCCTCTTCCTCGAGGAACGGACGGCCCCAGGCGGTGTCGACCCCGAGCATGGGAAAGAAGCCCGGCGTCACCAGGGCGGCCGTGAGCCGCTCGGGCTGGTCTCCGCCTTCGTCGTAGGCGAAGGAGGCGCCTTCGACCAGGCCCATGGATTCGAAGGCGGTCTGGCGTTCCAGGTAGTCGAGGAAATTGCCGGCCGAGAGGGTGGAGAGCTGGCCGGCGAGCAGCGGATCGTTGTACTCGGCGACCATCACCAACCGATCGACCTTTTCGTAGGGGATCGGTCGGTAGAGGAAGCTGTTGATCAGGCTGTAGACCGTGGTGTTGCCGGCGATCGCCAGCGAGAGAGACGTCACGGCCAGAATCGTCACCCACAGGTTCTTGCGCAGGGTGCGAAGAGCGAAGCGGAAATCTTGCCAGAGGTTGTCCATGATGGCTCCGTCTTGATGAGATGATCACATCTCGAGCCCGGAGAATTCACCAGGCTGAAAGGGCAGAAAGGCCGATCGTCGAGGCCGACCCTGAATCCCACTACGGAGGGTACGAAGGTGTGTTTCGAAAATTCATACGAAAGAGACATTTTCGGGTGGGAGCACGGGAGGCCCTGGGAGTGAAACGTCGTGCACGACCTCGCCCGGCCGATATCGCCGCCGCCGCTCCGCGGGCGGAAGAACGGATCCGTCCCCATGTCCGGGAAACTCCTTTGCAGCGGGCTCCGGCTCTCGACCGCGACCGGCTGCGAGCGTTCCTCAAGCTCGAGAATCACCAGCTCACCGGCTCGTTCAAGATCCGGGGTGCCATGCACAAGCTTCTCTCCCTGACGCCGGAGCAGCGACGGCGGGGCGTGGTGGCCGCCTCCTCGGGGAACCACGGGGTGGCGGTGGCCACCGGGCTTCGGACCCTCGGCTGCCGCGGCACCATCTTCGTGCCCCACGGGGCCTCGCCCACCAAGGTCGACGCCATTCGCCGACTCGGGGCCGAGGTGCGGGTCGAGGGCGAAGAGAGCAGTGCCACCGAGCGGGTGGCCCGGGCCGAGGCTGCGCACACCGGCCGCGAGTACCTCTCGCCCTACAACGATTCGGAGGTGGTGGCCGGCCAGGCGACGATCGGCATCGAGCTCGTTCGCCAGCTGCCCGAGATCGATGCCGTCTACATCGCGGCGGGCGGTGGCGGGCTGCTCGCCGGCATCGGCTCCTACCTGCGTTCGGAGCGGCCCGGGGTCGAGCTCGTCGCCTGCTCACCGGAGCGTTCCGCGGCCCTGCACCACAGCCTCCGAGCCGGGCACGTGGTCGAGACCCCGACCCTCGACACCCTCTCCGACGGCACGGCCGGGGGGATCGAGCCCGAGGCCATCACCGTCGACCTCTGCTGTCGCCTGGTCGACCGTTCTTTGCTGGTCAGCGAAGAGGAAATCGCTGCGGCCATGCGCCGGATGATCGGCGAGCACCACCTGCTGGTGGAAGGTGCCGCCGCGGTGGCGGTGGCGGCATACCTGAAGGACGAAGCCCGGCGCAGAGAGGGCAACGCGGTGATCCTGCTCTGCGGCGCGAACGTTTCGCTCGATGCTCTGCGATCGGTTCTGGTCTGAGCTTCGGCCGGGCGCCTCGCGAGCGTTGCGTTCCCGTGGTCGCGTGGGCGAAAATGCGACCAATGCTCGTGAAATCTTGCCGGATTGCTGCTGGGTCGAGAGGTTTTGTCTTCTCGGCGCACTGGTCTCGCGAGGGCGTCGGCCGGAGAGCCGACGCCGGAGGAGAACGTGGTGCGATCGAGGAACCGGTATGTTTCGAGACGAGCCGCCGGAGTGAGAGGGGAGGCGGGCCGGTGGGAGGCCCCCCGTGAGCCCGCTCGACGCGACGGCCGCCATCGACCTGGTGCGGCGAATCTCCGCCGGCGAAGATCGAGCCGAGAGCGAGCTCGTGGAGCGTTGCGGCGGGGCCCTGCGCTTTCTGACCCTGCGCTTCTCCCGCGACGAGGCCGATGCCGAGGATCTCTACCAGGAAACGTTGCTGGTCGCTCTCGAAAAGATCCGGGGTGGCGAGGTCCGCCAGCCCGAGCGTCTCGCGGCGTTTCTGCGGGCGCTGGCGAAGAATCTCAGCATTCAGCGGTATCGACGTCGGAGCTACGGCGCCGAGCAGTCCTCGAGCGAGATGCCCGAGCCTGCCGACGAAGGCCAGGAGGGAAGCCTGGGCTCCCTGCTCCGGGGCGAGCGCGCCCGGGCGGCGCGGCAGCTGCTGGCGGAGATGGAGATCCCTCGCGACCGGGAGGTTCTGGTGCGCTACTACCTGCGCGAGGAGAGCAGCTCCCGGATCTGTGGCGACCTCGGGCTCGACAGCGACCATTTCTATCGAGTGCTGCACCGGGCCCGGCAGCGTTTTCGGCGCCTGTGGGAAGGGCGCGTTGCGGCGAACGGTGGAGGGAAAGGATGAAATGATGCAGCATTCCCGAATCGATGCCGAGAATTTCGTCGACCGCTACCTGGTCGGTCGCCTTCCTCCCGAGGACGAGGAGCTCTTCGAGGAGCATCTCTTCGCATGTGCCGAGTGCCTGGAAAAGGTGCAGGCAGGTGAGCAGATGCGCCGGGGCTTGCAGGAGGTCGCGGCCGGGGAGGTCGCACGGATCGCCATGGCCGAAAGGGTCCGAAGTCTCGGAATCCTGGCCTGGCTGCGCCACCGGAGCGCCGGGCAGCTCGCCGGCCTGGCGAGCCTGGCCCTGGCGTTCGTGGTCTTGCCGGTGCTGGTCGTTCGCCAGCAGGCCGAGATCGCGCAGCTACGATCTCAGGCGGAGGCGCCGGATCCGGGGCGAGGCGCCGAGCCCAGCGGCGACTTCCGGGTGATCTCTCTCGGCGTCACGCGCTCGGCAGCGGCCGAGGCGGTCGTGATTCGCCGCAGCCCGAAGACGGTGCTGCTCTCGGTCGAGCTCGAAGGGACCCTGGCCGATCGCTACCGGGTAACCCTGTACGACGAGAGCGGAGAGCTCTTGTGGAGCGGCGAAGGCCTCGAGCCCAGCCTCTACGATTCGCTCCTGGTATCTCTGCCGCCGGAGTTTCTCGCGCCGGGCGAGGTTCGTCTGCGAGTCGAGGCCGAGGCCGGAGACGGCTCCGAGATGCCACCGGAGCTTCGCCTCCGGGTCGAGCCGTGATCCGGACGATTTTGCGGAGGTGAGAGGTTTCCTGGCCTGAGCCCACTCCAGTCTTCGAGACGGAATCAACCCAAGGAGATCCTCATGAACGAACACCAGACTTTCGAGCCGCAGACTTCCGATTTCGCTCCCACGCGCTCCACCGACGGGCGCCATTTCGAAGGCCGTTGGGGAGTGCAGGCCAACAGCATGGTCGAGCGCTGCGCGGAAGACGAGCCGACCCGCAAGGAAGTGGCGGTGATCCGGAAAGACGACCAGAGCCGCGGCAACTTCTACAAGCTGTATTGCGAGATCACCGAGAACGAAATCGTTTCGTGTGAGTTTCTCCAGACCCTGGAGTACGACACGGAGACCCAGATGCTCGGCAATCTGAAAGGGCAGCGAGAACGCTGCCTCGCTTTCTGGGATCTCGGCGACACGAAGTGTATTTTCGGAATGCGACGAAAGAACGCAGGGATTGCCGAGGTCGGGCTCTATCCCTGGGAGAATGCCTACGACGACGGCACCTGGGGAGCCGAGCTCGAGCCGCCGTTGGAGGAAACCCGATGAGACCGGGGCATCGGCGGTGGAATCGCCGATGCCCCGGTCCAAGGCCAGACGATCTACGGGCGGAGCAGAGCTCGCTCTAGTAGCAGTAGCAGGTGTTCCCGACGCATTGGCCCAGGGGGCAGCCCGAAACTGGATCCCAGCCACAATCACTCTCGCTGTTGCAGGAGATGCCGGGGGTGCAGTCGGTGGGCAGCGGAAGCTTGGGGCCAAACTCGAAAGAAGCTTCACCGATCTCGGTCGAGCTGGTGTCGACGGGGGTCGGGCTGGCCTCGTCCTTCATCGTACGGGCGTCGATCGAGGGCGTGCTGGCACTGTCGAGCCCCGTGCCATCCGTGACGGCCGGCACCGCGGGCTCTGTCTGGCCGGTCGTGGCCTCGCCCACGGAAACATAGGACAGAGCGCTCACGGTCAGAGCGATCAATGTCAGCATCATCATTCGGTTCATGGTTGCTTTCCTCTCTAGATCTCTGAGGCGTTGGCGGGTTGGCTGCCCAGCTGGAGGGCGGCCTTCACCAGACATCGCGGGAGAATCTCGCGGCAGGGCTCAAGATCATGAGAGACTTTGTTTCGGTTCGATCGAGGGGAAAGTTTTCAATGCATTGACCTGGGTATCTTGGACGGCTGATCTTGGATCGAGGAAGCCGGGATGGAATACGAGATCACCTACTGGCTGCGCCATTGGTCGGCAGGGCGAAGTGACGCGCTCGAATCGCTCATGCCCCTGGTCGTCGACGAGCTGCGGATCCTGGCTCGCAGCTCCTTGCGACGGGAACCGAGCCATCACACGCTGCAACCCACCGCACTCGTCAACGAGCTCTATCTGAAGCTCGTGGAACAGCGAGCGATCCGGGTCCGTGATCGCTCGCAGTTCTTCGGTTTCGCCGCCCACCTGATGCGGCGCATCCTGGTCGATCACCATCGGGCGCGCTGGGCCGGCAAACGTAGCGGCGGCGTTCTCTTGATCCCCCTCGACGAAGAGCTCGACGGAACCGGTCGAGATCTCGATCTGATGAGACTCGACGACGCACTGAAGGATCTCACCGCTCTGGATCCTCGCCAGGGGCGTATCGTAGAGCTGCGCTTCTTCGGCGGGCTCAGCGTGGTCGAAGCGGCCCAGCTCATGAAGCTCTCGCCAGCGACGGTGAAACGCGAGTGGAGCACTGCCAAGGCCTGGCTTGCGCGACAGCTGCGGGATACCTGAGGCCCGGTATGCTCCGATGTGACGATAGAGAAGTGGCAGAGCGCGAACAGTGGCGAAGGGTCAAGCAGATCCTGGCGACCGCGATCGAGCAGGGGCCAGGGGAAAGGGACGTGTACCTCGACCGGGCCTGTGCTGGAGACAGCGCCTTGCGTGCCGAGGTGGAATCACTTCTCGTAGCCCACGACGGGGCGGACTTTACCGCGGGCACCCCCGAAGATTGGTTGGCGACTCTCGACCTGGAACCGGGTAGCACCGTCGGTCCCTACCGGGTCGTCGAGAAGCTCGGGGAAGGCGGCATGGGACAGGTCTTTGCCGCCCGACAAGAAACACCGGTGCGGCGTACGGTAGCCCTGAAGCTGATCCGCCCCGGTATGGACAGCCAGGGTGCCGTACGGCGTTTTGCCGCCGAGCGCCAGACGCTGGCGCTGATGGCCCATCCGAACATCGCGCAGGTGTTCGACGCCGGAACCTCTGAAGGCGGCAGGCTCTACTTCGCCATGGAAGTGGTCGACGGTCACTCCATCACCGACCATTGCAACACCCACGAGCTCGGTCTCTCGGAACGGATCGAGCTCTTCCTCCAGGTTTGCCGCGGGGTGCAGCACGCGCACCAGAAGGGGGTCGTCCATCGCGACCTCAAACCGTCGAATGTGCTGATCGCCACCGTCGACGGCCAGCCCGTTCCGAAGATCATCGACTTCGGTATCGCCAAGGTGATGCAAGGGCAATTGCACGATTCCGTTCCGAACACCGAGCACGATCGGCTGATGGGCACACCCGAGTACATGAGCCCCGAGCAGACCGATCCACGCGGGCTGGCCGTGGATACACGGACCGATGTCTATTCGCTCGGCGCTCTTTTGTACGAGCTCCTCACCGGGGCGCCACCCTTCGATCCGAGGGCGCTGCGGCGATTGGGGCTGGAGGATCTCAGGCAACACCTTCGCGAGGTCGAGCCGCCGCGCCCGAGCTGCGTCGGAAAGCTCCGAAGCCCGGGCTCGCACCGGACAGGGATCGATCCCTCGGCTCTGGCCGGTGATCTCGACTGGATCGTCCTGCGAGCCCTCGACAAAGATCCCGACCAGCGGTATGAATCGCCTGCCGCAATGGCCGAAGACCTCGGGCGTCATCTCCGCAACCAGCCGGTGGCAGCTGGTCCTCCGACCCTTCGCTACCGGCTGGGTAAGCTCGTCCGGCGGCATCGAGTGGGAGTTGGTGTCGCCCTGCTCGTTGCGTCGACGGCCATCTCGGGTTTCGGTCTCGCGATTTTCGGGCTCACCCGGGCCGTTCGCTCCGAACGCGCGGCCCAGATCCAGGCGGCGTACGCGCGGGCAGAGGCCGACCGCGCCAGCTTCGAGGCAGAGACCGCCCGGCAAGTCTCCACATTCCTGCTCGGTCTCTTCGAGTCCTCGAACCCTCGCATGTCCCAACGTTCTTCGATGACGCTTCGCGAGGTTCTCGACGCGGGTGCCGTCCGTATCCGGCAGGATCTCGGGGATCGCCCGGTGGTCCGGTCGCGGATGATGCAGACGATGGGGCAGGCCTACCACGCCATCGGTCTGCACGCGGAAGCCCGAGAGCTCTACGAGGAAGCTCTGCTCCTGCGAACCCGAGAGGAAGGCGAGCTCAGCCTGGGTGTCGCGGAGATCCTGCACAATCTGGGTTGGCTTCTCCTCGATCTCGGCGAGCACGAGGCTTGCCGTCCCTTCATCGAGCGCTCGATCGCCATCAAGGAAGAGATCCTGGGACCCGACCACATCCGCGTGGCGGCAGGTCTGCACAACCTCGGCCTCTTGTCCCAGCGGGTGGCCGACTACGAGGGCGCGCGACACCTCTACGAGCGGGCCCTCCACATCCGAGAAACGGAGCACGGTCCCGAGCACAGCGACGTCGCCATGACCCTGGCCGGCCTCGGCCTCCTGCGGCTCCACATGGGTGATCTCGAGGCGGGCGCGACGTACCTACGCCGTGCTCTGGCGATCGAAGAGCGTGTCCGGGGGGTCGATCATCCCGAGCTCGCGTTCGTCCTCAGCAACCTCGCCGAGGCGAGTCTGGAGCTAGGCGACCTGCAGCAAGCGAGGGAACATGCGCAGCGAGCCTTCGAGCTCGACCTGGCCGCCTATGGCCCCGACCACCAATATGTGGCATTGAGCCTGATGATCCTGGGAAGCATCGAGCGGGAGGCCGGTGCCTACACAACCGCACGCGCCCACCTGACCCGAGCCATGGCCGTGGTCGAGAGGGCGCTCCATCCAGGGCACCTGCGGATGGCACAGGCGCTCGAGGAGATGGCGGCGCTCGATCGGGCGGAGGGGGCGATGGCTCGCGCGGATCGACACTATCGCCAGGCCCTGGTGATTCTGGAAGAAATCTATGGCCCGGATCACCCGGAGGTCGCCGACGTATGGGTACCGCTCGCGGAAATCGCTTTCGAAGCTGGGGATCGAGACACCGCGCGGCGGCTCTACACGAGAGCGCTCGACATCCGTGCGAGCCGGCTGGACCCGGACAACCCAGAGCTGGTCGACGTCCGACTTGCGCTGGCGGCGTTGGGGGTGGTGAGCCCTCCGAGCAAGCGCCGGGCTAACGCCAATCTCCCTGCAGGGTGAAGGCCGCCCAGAAGTACGGATCCCGGTAGCGCCGTTCTTGCCGCAGCTCGATCTGGGCGGAGCGCAGGGAGGCGGCCGGGGTCGTTTCTTCGTTCAGCAGAGAACGGTAGAAATGGGTCATGAAGGCCGCGGTGGCCTGGTCGCGAACCTGCCAGAGGCTCGCCACCACGCGATCGGCGCCGGCCACGAGGAAGCCATGGGCGAGCCCCAGGAGCCCCTCGCCGCGGACCCGTTTGCCGAGAGCCGTGCCGCACCCCGAGAGCACCACCAGGTCGGCCTCGAGGCGGAGATTGGAGACGTCGGCGAGGCTCAGGAAGCCGTCGAGGGAATGGCCCTCGGAATCGAGCTGGGAGAGCACCAGGCCCGAGAGCTCCGGGGTGCGGGGATGGATCCACCCGTGGGTAGCGAAGTGCACCCGGCGAAACCGCTCGAGGGCATGACCGAGAACGAGATCGCGGCGGGCATCGTTGCCGAGAGCGAGAAAGACCTCGTCGTGGGGCAGAAGGGAGGCGATGGCTGCGGCCTCCTGGCGAGTGTGGGGTAGAGGTGTGAACCCGCCCTCCCGCGCGAAGACCGGATCCGCGAAGATGGCGATGGCTTCCCGCGGGCGGTGGCCGGCGACGCCTCGGCGGTCTGCACGCGGCTGGCGCTGGGCCGCCAGGGTCGAGGCCGAGGGGATCCGCGAGACCTCGTGCCGGAGCAGGAGCGGGCTGCCATCGACCGGCGAAGGCAGGGCGGCGAAGGGCACCAGGTGGAGCGCTCCGTCGGCCACGAACACCAGCCTCTGCGCCGTGAGCCGATCGGCCACCGGCTGCAGGAGCATTTCCGCCAGATCGGTCAGGGCGCGGCGCTTCTCGGCCGGGCGGCTCTCCGGCCGCCGCAGCCGCTCGTGGACCCGCAGGGCCGCCGCTTCGATCTCGGCTCTCGGGGGCAGCTCGAAAGCCTGGATTTCCGCCTCGGTGACCCACCACGAGAAGCTGCGGGACTCGCCCAGGAAGAGCTCCAGGAGCACCGTTTGCGGATCGAGAAGATCTCGGATGCCGTCGGCATCGAGGGTTGCCGGTTCCCGTAGCGACGCATAACGCGGGCTGGCTCGGCGGACCTCGGCGCGGACGCTCTCGAGCTCGGAGAGAGCTCGATAGAGCTCCTGCTCGGCCCGGGGATCTGGCGCGGCGGCCGGCGCGGCTCCGAGCACCCGGAGCTGGCGGTTGGCCTTCGCGGTGACCCGTCGCTCGGCCGCCCGCAGCCGCCCGCGCAGCTCCGGAGTCGGATCGGGGCCGAGGCCGGCGTCGGAGTCTCCCAGGAGCGCGAGCAAGGAACGGGAGCGAGCCCGTTCGCTGAACACCAGGGCCGCCCGATCGTGGCCCTGCTCGGGGTGTCGCCGGTGCAGATCCATGGAGGTTTCGATCAAGAGCTCGAAGGTCCGGCGCTGAGAGGCGAGGAACGAAGCCTTGCGCGCCAGGGGAATCAATCCCCGGTGCTGATCTTCGATCCTCTCGAGGGCCTGTTCGAGGCTCGAAAGAGCTTCACGAAACCGGCCCGGTGCCCGTTCGACAAGGGCGCGGGTGAGCAGGGCGTCCACCTGTCCGAGGGGGTCTCGCACCTCCCGGAACATCCCCAGAGATCGCTCTGCCAGCTCCAGGGCCGGTTCGAGCCGTCCCTGCGCCAGCCGGATCCGGCTCAGGATCTCCAGCGCTTCGGCTTCTTCTCCTCGCTTTCCCATGGCGCGCAGTGCCTCGAGGGCGGGAAGGAGCTCCGCCTCGGCGGTGGCCGTGTCTCCGAGCTCGAGGTGCAGCTCTCCGAGGAGCTTGCGGGCGCTGGCAATGCCCCGGCGGTCCTGCAGCTCCTGGCTGCGTTCGAGGGCCTTGCGGTAGTAGGCCAGGGCCTTTCCGCTCTCCCCCAGTCGGGCCGAGGCCCAGCCCAGGTTGCGGAGGGTTACGGCCTCTCCCGCGCGATCACCGACCTGGCGCCGGAGAGAGAGGGCGCTCCCCAGGAAGGAGCTCGCCCGCTCCAGGTCGCCGAGGCTCAAGTAGGTCGCGCCGAGATTGCTGAGGGCCCTGGCGCGCCACCCGATGTCACCTTCCTGCTCGAAGAGATCTGCAGCCGCCTCGAAGGAGCGCAGGGCCTCGTCGAGCTCGCCGAGGCCGCGATACAGCGCGCCGAGATTGTTGAAGGTCTGGGCCTCCGCGAGGCGGTCGCCGAGGGCCTGGCGTCGCTCGAGGGCCTGGCGGAAGTGATCGAGGGCCTGCTGGGGCTCGCCCAGGCTGGAAGCAACTCCGCCGAGGTTGTTCAGAACCCGGGCCTCGAGGGCGACGTCATCGAGCCGCCGGGCCGCGAGGACCACTTGCTGGTAGCACGCACCGGCTTCGGGCCAGCGGCCCGCGCGCTGGAGCAGGAGACAGAGGCGATTCTGCAGATCGGCGATTCGGGCGGGATCGGCGCCCTGGTCTCTTCGTAGCTGGAGAGCCTCTTGTACGGGAGCCAGAGCTCGTTCCACCTCTCCTCTTCGGGCCAGAGCCCGTCCGAGGGACTCGAGGCCGACGGCCAGGCCGGCCGAGTCTTCGAGCCGCCGCCACCAGATGAGAGCACGGGAGAGGGCGTCCAGCGCCGGGGAGTGCTCGCCGACCTCGGCCCGGGCCAGACCCAGGAGGTGCCAGGTCCGGGCGAGGCGAGAGAAGTCGCCGAGTGTCCGCCAGGCCACGGTGGCTTCCAGGAGCTTGCCCCTCGCGGCCCGCCGAGAGGCCTCGCTTCCGACGGCGTAGAGGCGGGCGGCCTCGGTGGTGGTGGCTTCGGCCGCCAGTCGGAGCCGGTCGGCGGCGGTTGCCGTGGGCATCGCTCGGGCCCGGATCGAATACCTGCCCGCGGTGGCTCCGTCGACGGCTGGCCCGATCTCGACCCGGAAACGGCCGGAGGTGGCTGCGGTGAGCAGGACCGACTCCTCTCCCTCCTCACCGAGTGGGCCATCGTAGAGCAGGCCCTCGTCGTTGCCGGGGCCGGCGACTGCGATCACCACGTCGATACCGATCTGCTCTACCGCGATGCGGAGGCTCTGGCCCGATGCCAGGTCGACGAAGTAGCGATGGCTCGTGGTGCCTGTGAGAGTCCTTTCCTGAGGCGCGTCGAGTGGAACGGGCAGGGTCTCCGTTTCCTGGGCGAGAACCGGCAGGGAGACGAGGAGCAGCGCAAGGGGTGGAAGTAGAAGCGAGAGAAGGGGTTGCGGCTGGCAGGTGCCCATCGGTGCCGAGAATACACCAACTTTTTTCACCTCCGGTGGGAGGTCTTCCGGACCCACCGCACTCGGGAAGTGTCCGGGCGTCGCGAGAGCGGAGGGAGCCTCCCTCGCGGGCCCGGCAAAACCCCCGAGCCGGTCGGCGGCTCCCGAGCGCGCCGATCGATCATCAACGAGCTCCGCCACCCTTTCGAGTGGGTGGCAGGACCCGAGACAAGAGGATTCCCCATGACCTCCACCCAGACCCTCTCCAGCGAGCAACAGCAGATCGTCGAAGCCGCCGTAGCGCAGATGAGCGAAGACCAGGCCAAGATCTCCAAGGCCATGGCCGACTACCACAACTCCATGGTTTCCGCCTCGACCTCGGTCGGCCCGGACGGAGGCAACCTGCAGGGTTGGATTACCTACACCCACGGAGGAGAGAAGATCCACTTCCAGCTCGAAGGCCGACCGACCACGTTTCATGGTCTCTTTGCCGGCGTCGCCGCCGTGGCCCTGATCGGTGCTCTGCCCGCCCGCACCCTCGCGGGCAAGGTGGGGACCTTCAAGGTGTCCGGTGGGCTCACCGGCGGCCAGCTCTTCATGCGGCTCGATGGCAAACCCGTCTTCACCGGGCCGATTCATTTTGCCGGCGTCGGCGGCTTCGGCTGGGGCCTCGAAGGCAAGGTGCGCTTCAGCGAAGCCCAGTGATTCCGGGCCTACGGCCGATCTTCTTTTCTGCTCTTCGACCCGGGGGCCTGTCCTCGGGTCGTTTCTCGTCCGAAAGAGGATCCGGCAACGAGCCGAGAGCAGCCCGGGACTCTACGTGAAGAGGGCGCCGGGATTGAGGATCCCGCCCGGATCGAGGGCGGCCCTTGCTCCGCGCAGAGCGGCCAGGGTCGGGTCGGGCATCTGCTCGAGGTAGGTCGGGCGGTGGATCCGGCCCACGGCGTGGTGATGGGTGATGGTCGCGCCATGCCGGAGGAGAAGGCGCGAGGCCGTGTCCTTGACCTCCTGCCAGATCTCCAGCTCCGCCCCGCGGCGGACCGGGGCGAGGAAGGTGTAGTAGGGAGCCGGGCCGTCGGGGTAGACGTGGGTGAAGCGGCAGCTCAGGAAGCCGTGGCCGGTGAGCCGACGTAAGGTCGCGGGAATCTCTTCGCGGAGCGCCAGGTGCAGCTCGGGAAAGGCTTCCCAGGTGCAGGCGGTCTCGAAGGTGTCGGCCATCACGCCGAGGCTCACCAGCTGGGTCTGGAAGTAGGGGGCGTCGAAGAAGGCGCGGCGCCAGGAGGCACCGGCGGAGCCTTCCCGGCCGGTCGACGACCGGTGCCGGATGCCTTCGGGGCACCGGCCTCCGTGTTGCCTGGCCAGGTCGAGGGCCTCGTCCATCGTGCCGAGAACATCGATCCCGGCCGACTCGAATCCCAGGATCAGCACCGATCGGCCATCTTTCACGACCCGATGGAGGCGGGCCTCCAGGGGATCCAGCAGGCGGCAGTTGGCCGGTCGCAGGCCCGACTGGACCACGGCGCGGGTGGCCTCGACGGCGTCGACGAAGTCGTCGAAGAAGACATCGGCCCGGCAGCGACGGGTCGGTCGCGGCAGGATGCGCATCCAGGCTTCGGTAATCACTCCGAGGGTCCCTTCCGAGCCCAGCACCAGCCGGTCGGGGCTCGGGCCCGCCCCTGACGCCGGCAGCCGCAGGCTCTCGCTCACCCCGATGGGGGTCGATGTCCGGATCGACTGCACGAAGTCGTCGATATGGGTGTAGCCGGTGGCGAAATGGCCTCCCGATCGCGTTGCCAGCCAGCCTCCGAGGGTGGAGTGCTCGAAGGATTGGGGAAAGTGCCGCAGGGTCATTCCGTGGGTGGCGAGCTGCGACTCGAGCCTCGGGCCGGTCGCTCCCGCCTGGATCCGGGCGGATCGGGAGATTTCGTCGACCTCGAGCACCCGATCGAGCCGGCCGGTGTCGAGGCAGAGGACGACCCCGTTGTGGTCGTCCCCGCGGCACTCGGTGGCCCCCACCACGTTGCTTCCGCCGCCGTAGGGCACCACGGCCACACCTTCGGCTTCCGCCCATTCCAGCGCGCGGTCGATGTCGTCCTCGTCACGGGGACGAGCCACCAGGTCGGGGGCCGCGGCGAAATTGCCGTAGAAGCCCCGGACGAGGTCGCGGTAGGCCCGGCCGTAGGTGTGGCGGATCCTGGCTTCCCGGTCGCCGGTGACGAATTCCGCCAGGGATGACGGTACTTCCTGGCGTGCTCTCGGTAGCCGAACCGAGTCGATCGGGCGAGGCTCGCGGGGCCAGCCGAGGCCGAAACCCAGGCCGGCGCGCAGGCGGGCGGAGAGAGCCAGGCGGGCCGCCCGCGAAGGAAACCTTCGGGCGAGCCCCCAACCCCAAGAGCTGAGCGGTTCGTTTGCCATGGTGGGATTTTCCTTCGGCCCGTTCAGTTTCCGAGGAGCAGATCCAGCGAACGATCAGCGCCCGTCCGCCGGCCACTCCCGCGGGTCGAGGGCCAGGGGGAGAGGCGTCAGCGACTCGACTCCGTCTTCGGTCACCACGAAGAGGTCTTCGAGACGGACGGCCCAGCCTTCGTCGGGCTCGTAGAGGCCGGGCTCGAGGGTGATCACGTCGCCAGGGGCGAGAGCCCCGGCATCCCCTTCGGCTTCCTTGCGGAAGCTCGGGAGCTCGTGGAGCTCGAAGCCGACGCCGTGGCCCAAACCGTGCACGTA
>CAZMEL010000135.1:0-7571 GCA_964565225.1 uncultured Thermoanaerobaculia bacterium
GGCCGAGGTCTTTGGCAAGGTCTTCGACGTTGGTCTGCCCATGTGGCAGAAGCTTCTGCGTGCACTCGGCTGCGCAAGTTACCTGGCCGTTCTGCTGGTGATCTTCGCAACCGTCTCCTACATGGCCTTCAGCCAATTCGTCAAACGAGGCGTGACCCCGACCCCGGAGCTCTTCGGGCTCAACGAAGAGGATGCGCGAGCTCTGCTCGCCGACCAGGGGCTGCGACTCGAGTGGTCCGACGAAGGAGATCGGTTCGACGAAACCGTACCCGCTGGCCACATTCTGCTGCAGCAACCCAGCGCCGGCACCTTGGTGAAACGCGGGCGCACGGTGACGATCGTACTCTCCAGAGGAACCCAGACGATCGAGGTTCCCGAGGTCGTGGGCGGCTCGCTACAGGCCGCCCAGGTGTCCCTGGCCGCCGCCGGCCTCAAGATGGGGCGCACCTTCAACGTGTTCAGCCGCGAAGGAACCGGCGGCATGGTCGTTGCACAGCATCCGGAGGGAGGACGACGGGTCGAACGCGAAGCTCTGGTCGACCTGTTCATCTCCCTGGAGAACACGAGCACCACCTACGTCATGCCAGATCTGGTGAGGCAGAATTACGACACCGTACGGCGGTTCTTCGAGAGCCGGGGATTTCGTCTCGGGCGGGTAATCTACGAGACCTACGACGGGATTGCACCGGGAACGATCCTCCGCCAGTACCCACTCGCCGGCCATCCACTACACCAAGGGGATGTGATCTCCCTCGGGGTAGTGACCCCCGAAGACCCATTTGGGCTCGAAGCCGGCGACGATTCCGAGAACGAGCCCGGCAGCGACGACGCCGCGGCCCCTGCAGGAGCACAACTCTCGCCATGAAACTGGCCCCTTCGATTCTCTCCGCGGACCTCCTGAACCTGGAGCGAGCCGTCGAGCAATGCCTCGCCGGAGGCTCGGATCTCGTTCATTTCGATGTGATGGACGGTCGATTCGTGCCGAACCTCACCTTCGGTATTCCGATTCTCCAGGCCATGGCCGAGAAGAGCCGACTGCCGATCGATGTCCACCTGATGGTCGAGCAGCCCGACCGGCTCCTCGACCAGTATCTCGATGCCGGAGCAGCGTGGATCTCCGTGCACTGGGAAGCGGCTTGCCACCTCCACCGAACACTCGGTCGTATTCGCGAAGGCGGCGCTCGAGCCGGGGTCGCCCTGAATCCGACGACCCCGATCGAGCTGCTGGCCGACACACTTCCCAGCCTCGACTTCGTGGTCCTGATGTCCGTGAATCCGGGATTCAGCGGGCAGTCCTTCATTCCCCAGACCCTGGACAAGGTGAGACGCCTCCGCGCGATGATCGACGAGCGCGAGCTCGACATCGAGATCGAGCTGGACGGCGGTGTAGGTCCAGGCAACGTTCGAGAAGTGGTCGCCGCCGGGGTCGATATCTGTGTCGCCGGCTCGGCCGTCTTCGGTACATCCGATCCCGTCGCGGCCATGGGCCTCATTCGTCGGAGCGCAGCTCAGGAAACCCTATGAAGAGACAAGTGATATTCGGAGCATTGCTGGCCGCGGCCCTCGTGTCGACCCTGGCCTGTAGCAAGCGGGAAGACCCGATCCTCCGCCTCTCGGCCGACGAGGCTCTGGAGCTCGGCAAACAGTTCATGGCCGAGGAGAAGTACTTCAAGGCCAGCCAACACCTCACCCACGCCTTCGAGGTCGAGCCGAACTCTCGCAAGGGTCGCGAGGCCCTGCTTCTGGCGGCCGACGCTCTGTACAAAGACGGCGGCCTCGACAACTTCATCCGCTGTGAGGCCAAGTACCGAGACTTCCTCAACCGGTTCCCGACCAGCTCCCAGGCGGACTACGCCCAGTTCCAGATCGCCTCCTGCCTCGCCGAGCGGGTCGAGAAACCCGATCGCGATCAGAAGGTAACCCGCAAGGCTCTCGAAGCCTACGAAGAGCTCCTGCGGATCTACCCCACCAGCCCCTATGTACCCGAGGCCAAGCAGCGAATTCTCGAGGTCACCGACCTGCTCGCCGAACACGAGCTGGTGATCGCGATCTTCTACATGCGCTACGGCACCCGGGGGTTCTGCCAGGCGAGCTTGAACCGCCTGGAGCACCTGCGCGACAACTTCCCGACTTTCTCCAAGAAAGACGCGATGCTCTTCCATCTCGGCCTGGCCTACGAGCGCTGTCGCCGCCCGGACGACGCCGAAGCGGCTTTTCTGGAGCTGCGAAGGGACTACCCGGACAGCAAGTTCCTCGAAGGGCTCGAGAGGGCTCGAAAGAAGAACCTGAAGAAGGCCCGCTGAAGCCGGAATCGAGGAAACCGCTCATGAAACCCCAGCGCGCTCCATCCCTCTCGCGGCTTACTTCGGCGATCGCTCTGCTGTCTCTCATGGTGGGCGCCAACGCCGCCCTCGCCAAGCGGCCCGACATCGACCCAGCGGAGGTCGAGGCGTTGAAGCGGCAAATCGTAGAGCTCCGGCAGCGGGCCGTCATGTGTGAGGTCGACTCCGCGCGGTCCAAACAGCGGGTCTCGACCCTGTACAGCGACCTCGAGGCCGCCCGCGCCGAGGTCGATCGCCTGTCCTCGCTGCAGGCTGCCGCTCCGATCGTCGACCTCGAGGAGCCGGTCGTGCCCGAGACCGAAAGCGTGGAGGTCGTCGAGCTGGAAGAGCCGGAGCCACCGCCCGGGCTCGAGCCACCAGACCCAGAGCTCGCCGGAGCAACCCCGCCTCCGACGACCGCGAGCTCACCCCAGGCCACCGACCAGGGCCCTCCAACCGCCGACGCGCTCTCGCTCTATGACGAGGGCTACACGCTCTTCCACCAAGAGCAGTACGCCGAGGCCGAGCGACGATTCGACGAGTTCATTCGCAAGTATCCGGCCACGGACTTCACCGACAATGCCCAGTTCTGGATCGGAGAGTCGCTCTACGCACAAGGCCAGTACAGCGAAGCGCTGAGGGCTTTCGTCGCCACGGTCGACAACTACCCGAACGGCAACAAAGTCGCGGACGCCCTCTTCAAGGCCGGAAAATGCCTCGAAGCTCTCGGCCAGACCCAACAAGCCCGGCAGACCTTCCAGGAAGTCCTCGACCGGTTTCCCCAATCCGCCGCCGCCGCGGGCGCGCGGGAGCGTCTCGCATCGGGATCCTAGTCGGCCGGCGGTCGCAACCTGTTTCTTGACAGGCGTTTGCAAAACCTATACCTTGCTAGAGGCCGCCAAATGGATGTATTGTCAACTCTCTATAGATAGCCGCCGGCACTGGCGGATATCCGTAGGGCTCGGTCCATGGCGACCCGGACGCACGGAGGTTCCTGTACAAAACTCCGGTGCGGCTCGAAAACCTGGCGGGATACCCGCTCGCAATGGCTCTGGATATCGAAAATCGGTGGTGCCGAATGATGTTGGAGATCTTCACCACCGGGAGGCCGCAAGATGAAACGAGGTAGCTGGTGCAGATGGTCCTTGATCCTACCGCTGGCCGCGATCGGCCTGCTCTCGCCGATCAGCGAGGCCGAGGGACCGCCGCCGAGAAATCTGCACTTGGAAAACGATCACTGGACCGCCTGGAACCCCCCTCCGGTTCCCGAAGACGCTCAGGTCTATACCGTCCAGCAGGGTGACTCTCTCTGGAGCATCGCCCGGCAGTTCCTGTCCGACCCTCACCTCTGGCCGCAGATCTGGGAGCAGAATCAATACATTCTCGACGCTCACTGGATCTACCCCGGTGATCCGCTCGTCATCTCCGGCCTCTCGGCCCGGCTCGACGATTCGCAAGGAGTCGCCGGGCCACCCCTCGACGGATCCGGAGAAGCCGTAACCGGGCTCTCGGACGATCCGTTCAGTGATCCCTACCAAGACGTTCAGGACTCCGATGGCAGCCTCGACTCCTTGCTCGGCGTGGCCGAAGGCTCCGGAGACGCTCCGGTTCCCCTGGGCTACGAGGCCGACATCTACTGCACCGGCTACATCGGCAGCCTCGACGAAGAGTTCGCCTACTCCATCGCCGGCTCCGAGTACGACTTCTTGACCCCCAACCTCTCCGCCAAGCAGCAGACCGACGCCATCGGCGAGTTCGGCAAGGCCACGGTGGAGAAGTATGGCCTCGGCTTGGGTGACATCGTCTACATCGACGGGGGCCGGGCTGACGGCCTGGGAGCTGGAGAGCTCCTTTCGGCAGTCAACCCGCAGGACAAAGTCTTCCACCCGGCGACCTCGAGTCTGCTCGGGCGCCTCTACGCATACCGCGGAAGAGTTCGGGTCCTCTCCGTGCAGGAAGAAACCTCGATCGGCGAGATCGTCCAGCTGTGCAGCCCGATCCCGGTAGGGACCTCCTTGAAGTTCTTCGAGCCGGAGCCGATCCCACTCCGCCGGATCACGCCGATCCGCCCGGCCAACTTCCCCGCCGCTCCGGAAGAGCTCGAAGGCGCACCCATCATCATCAGCGCTGTCGACAACTTGATCACCGGCGCGGGCCTGGTGGCACTCGGAACCGGGTACCTGGTCATCATCGACCACGGCTATACCCAGGACGTGTCACCGGGTGATATCTACACCGTCTACCGCCGCGGCCGCGAAGGCTATCCGCCCACGGTGATCGGCGAGCTCGGCGTGCTCTCGGTTTTCGAGAATGCGTCTCTCGCCCGCATTCTCAGGTCTCGCTACGCGATCTATCTGGGCGACCCTCTGGTCATCAAGTAGTCGCGGCTTCGCAGACGGATCTACAGGGCCCGGCCTCCTCGAAGGAGCCGGGCCTTTTTCGGGCCGTTTCCTTTTGCCAACAACTCGTGGTAAGGTCGCCGACGTTCCGGCGCGCCGGAGTCTCGGGTATGGAGAATCTGCGAGAACGCTTGACCGAGATCGTCGAACGACTGGTCAGCCAAGGATTGACCCTGGAGCAGGCGCGTAGGGAGTTCGAGAGGCAATTCATCGTTGCCTCGATTCGAAACAACGAGGGGAATCTAGGACGCTCGGCACAGTCATTGGGTGTACATCGAAACACCCTTCGGAACAAAGTCTGTGAGCTTGGAATTACTCCAGAAGACTACCAGCAAGGCTGAATTCCAAACGATCCGAGCCAAACCCGGTACCGACGATCTGAGACCCGCCGCCGCAAACGGGCAGGCTCGAGTCTCATAGATCGAAGAGACGTCTAGCCACCTTCGAGCAGAAGACTGCCGGCTCCTTTCTACGAGCGGCTCCTGCAGAAGGTCCGTGTGCGAGAAGCCGACCACGACTCGGGGCTCCTCGACCTCGTCTCCCTTTACCTAGCACTCGAGCACCGGTTTCCCTAGATCCCTCCAGAAGAGGACGATTCGAATGGCGAAAGGAAACTCTCGCGTTTTCCATGTGCTCGCGCACATGTTGGTATTGATCCTGATTCCGAGCCAGGCCCCATCGGACCCGATGCAGTCGTTCCCGGTGGTCGATGGCCCGGATGCCGAGGAAATCGAGTTCTTCGAAGAGCTGACCGCCTGGGTCGGGAACGGGCAGATCAATGACCCGCTGGGGGAAACGATCCGTCAACGGCCCACGAGCTTCGAGGTGTTTCGGAATTTTCACGACGAAGATCTGCGGCACAGCAAGCTGGAGTCCATTCCCTTCGGGGAGACTCTTCGGCATGCGGCGGAGCGGCACGAGATCGACGCTCTTCTTCTGGCCTCGGTAGTCGAGGCAGAATCTTCCTTCAACCCGGAGGCCGTCTCCCACCGCGGGGCCATCGGCCTGATGCAGGTGCTGCCGACCACCGCGGGCAGTGCGGACGGCACCGAGCTCTATGATCCACACCGGAACATCGAAGCCGGCGCCCGGTACCTCGGCCAGCTCCTCGAGCTCTACGATGGCGACCTGGAGCTCGCCCTCGGCGCGTACAACGCGGGCCCCGGCAACATCCGCCGCTACGGCGGGCTGCCTCCGTTCCGCGAGACCCAGCGGTACGTGGAAAAGGTGCTCGGCCTCTACATCGAGCACCATCAATCGATCTGGGAAGACAGCGAAGCCGGAGAGATCCTGATCTCCGGCTGAGCCCACCGACTCTCGATCGAGAGGGTGCTTCAGCCCAGCGCGGCTTCTGCAGCGCTGGGCTTTCGGTTGTTAGGGGGTGTGTTCGTCGACAGGCGCCAGCTCGGAAAATCGAGCCAGGCCCTCTTCGGCTCTTCGGGCATCGCCGCGGAATCAGGAAGGGTCGGAAGGAGTGGAATCGTCGCCCTTGAGGCCTCTTTTGAAATTGCTGATGGCCTCTCCCAGGCCCCGCCCGAGCTGCGGCAGGCGGGATGCGCCAAAAAGCACGACGACGATCAAGAGAATCACGATGAGTTCTTGTAAGCCTGGCATCATCGCCCTCCTATGGGCGGTTTGAAGTTCGGGCACGAGCCTTTAGCATACCAGACTCCCCTCTCCCCACCTTCTGCTACAGAGACCGGACGAGAAAGTCGCCACCTTGTCGATTGACAGCCGAAGAGTCCCAAGGGATAATTTTCGACCCTGAGGCCAAACGATATGCCTACCGAAAGCGATCTGAGACGAAAAATGCAAGACCTGGGCAAAGCGCTTGCGAAAGCCATGGCGTCCTCGCCCGAGGTGGGCGACGCCCTGCGGCGCATTCAGGACGAAGGTTTTTCGCTCTCCATGGGCATTTCCCCCGAGAGTGATCGCAGCACCGTCACGCAGGTCCAGGTCGGAACGAAGGCTACACCCCCGCCGCCCGAACCCGCCTTCAAGCTCGACGGCAGCGACGTGTCGTTCCTTCGCTCCATGCGAATCGATCCCACCCGCTCTGTTCGTCGAAGGCGCTGAGCCGCCTCGATCGTGGCTGATCCATCACTCCTCGGCGATGTGCCGACCCCGAGCGACCCGCGAATCCACCTTCTCGGACTGACCCGTCGCCAACTCTCCGACGTCCTCGAGCCCTGGATCGACCGGCCGTTCCGTGTCGACCAGATCTACCGGGCTTTGTATGAGGGAGGGGCCGAAGACTTCGAGGCCATGACTTCACTCAGTCGCGAGCTCCGGCGACAGCTCCAAGATCGTTTTCGAGTCGATCCACCCGAGGTGGAGAGCCACCAACCAGCGGCCGACGGCACGGTGAAGTACCTGTTCCGGCTCGACGACGGCGCCACCATCGAAACCGTCGACATTCCCGAGGAGCGGCGGCGGACTCTGTGTATCTCGAGCCAGGCCGGCTGCGCCCTTGCTTGCCGCTTCTGTGTCACCGGTTTCTGGGGCGGGGGGCGCAACCTGACGCCGGGAGAGATCGTGGCCCAGGTGCTCGCAGCAAAGCGCCTCGGACCGGCCCGAGCACCCAGCCTGAATCTGGTCTTCATGGGCATGGGCGAGCCCCTGCTCAACTTGGAGAATCTCGAGCAGGCGCTGGAAATTCTCTTCGAGCAGATCTCCTGGCGCCGGGTCACAGTGTCGACGGCAGGAGTGATTCCGGGGATCGAGCAGATGGCGACCTGGAAGAAACGGCCAAAGCTGGCGATCTCACTCCACGCAGCGGACGACGACCGCCGAAGTGAGATCATGCCGATCAACCAGAAATACCCCCTGGCCGATCTTCTGGAGACTCTGA
>CAZMEL010000135.1:7671-20100 GCA_964565225.1 uncultured Thermoanaerobaculia bacterium
CCAAGGTCAACCTGATCCCGATCAACCCGGATCCGAGCCTCGGGGAGTCGATGCGAGATCATGCCGATCAACCAGAAATACCCCCTGGCCGATCTTCTGGAGACTCTGAGGGCATTTCCCCTGACTCCCCAGGAGAAGCTCACCTTCGAGTATCTATTGATTCGGGAGTTCAATGACTCCTTGAAAGACGCCGATCTACTGGCCAGAGTGCTCTCCGGCCTGCGCGCCAAGGTCAACCTGATCCCGATCAACCCGGATCCGAGCCTCGGGGAGTCGATGCGGCCTCCAGCTCCCGAGCGGATCGATGCATTTCGCGAGCAACTGCTTCGTCGAGGGCTCTTCGCCTCGATCCGGCGACGCCGGGGCGACGATGTCAGCGCGGCCTGTGGCCAGCTCCGGGCTCCTCACCGAGCCCCGAGAGGCTTCCCCGGTACGACGACCCGGCGACGCTCCTGATCTCCTCCTCGCCTGCCCTACCTTTCGGCCGAGGGGCCATCGACTCCGAGGCGCCAGATCGCAGCCAGGTTGCGCCCTACGGAGCTCCCATCTCGCCGGTAGCTCCAGAGCTTCTGCTCCTCACAACGAGTGCAGCCGCCGACCGGCACGATCTCCTCGACACCCGCCGCTCGCAGCTGGAACGCTGCCGCCGCCGCCAGGTCCAAATGGGGGCGACGCCCCGGCTTCTCCCGCCGTATGGTCTCGCAGCTGGCCCGGCAGACCTGTTCGGCCACGTCTTCACCGACCTCGTAGCAGCAGGCTCCGATCGACGGGCCGATCCAGGCTCTATCGATCGGCTCTTCGAAACGCTGGATGGCCGCCGGCAGAATCCGAGAGACCAGGCCTCGCCAGCCGGCGTGCACCGCTGCCACGCGGAAGCGCGAAGTCAGGAGCACCGGAACGCAGTCGGCGGTCACCACGGCAACCGCCAGGCCAGGCTCCTTCGTCACCAGGGCATCCCCTTCGGGATTTTCTCCAGGCTCGGCCCGCAGTACCCGGCAAGAGTGGATCTGCCGGGCCCAGGCAGCGGAGATTCCCCCGGGAAGCAACGCCTCCAACGCCCTGGCCGTACCGCCGTCCGCCCCACGCCCGGCAAAAAACACTCTCGTGGCTTCGAACCGGTCGCTCCAACACCACCGCGTAGAAACGACAGCCCATTCTCGATCCGTCTGATTCTCCTGCACACTCCCTCCTGGAATCCTCGGTCCGAGACCATTTTCACATAGACTACAGCTCGCGTGGAGCGACCTCCCGAAGCCTCCCGGACCGACCCGCGGCCGAGGAGCCTTCGGCTCGGGAACCCGACCGAGGCACCGGAGCGGATTCGTGATCGAGTTCTTCAACGTCAGCAAGAAATATCCCGGAGGCCAAGTAGGGCTCAACGAGGTCGATCTCAAAATCGAGAAGGGCCAGCTCGTCTTCCTGACTGGCGCCAGCGGCGCTGGCAAGACCACGTTTCTGAAGCTGATCTACCGCGAAGAGACCCCCTCCCAGGGGAATATTCTGGTCAACGGCCGAAACGTCTCCTCGTTGCCCCGAAACAAGGTCCCCTATCTCCGGCGCACGATCGGGGTGGTCTTCCAGAGCTTCCGATTGATCCCTCGCAAGACCATCTTCGAAAACGTCGCATATCTGCCACGGGTTCTGGGCTTCGACCTCAAGACCCAGAAAAAGCTCGCCTATGAGACCCTGCGCCAGGTCGGCCTTGCTCACCGGATGAATGCATTTCCGAGACAGCTCTCCGGTGGTGAGCAGCAGCGGGTCGCCATCGCCCGCGCCCTGATCAACCAGCCCGAAATCCTGCTCGCCGACGAGCCGACGGGTAATCTCGATCCCGAGCTCTCCGAGGAGATCCTGAAAGTCTTCCTGGAGATCAATCTTCGTGGCACCACGGTGATCTTCGCCACCCACGATCGAGAGCTCATCTCGAGGATCGGCCGACGGGTATTGACCCTGGACCAGGGCCGGCTGGTGGACGACCGGGATCCACGGGAGGACCCGCTACCGCTCCAGCCGGAAGAGCCGGAGAAAGTCGAAGTCTCTCCGTGACGTTTCTCCAGGCCCTCCTGTACTTCACCAAAGAAGCCGCGATGAATCTGATCCGCGGCTGGAAGGTCAGTCTCCTCGCGATCCTCACCATTGCCGTCAGCCTCTTCCTGGGCGGCGTCTTCCTGCTGATCAGCGGCAATCTAAGGCTGCTGATCGAAGGCTGGGAGAAGGAGAGCAAGCTGGTCGTCTACCTGGAAGACGAAGTCGAGCCGGAGACCAGGGGTCGGCTCACGCAGGAGCTGCAGGCCTCCCGCTGGGTCTCGGACGTCCAGACGATCGATCGCGAGAGTGCGGAGCTTCGTTTTCGGACCGCATTCCCCAGCATGGCCGACCTTCTCGAAGGCTGGGAAGAGTCTCCATTGCCGGAGTCTCTGGAAGTCCAGCTGCAGAGCGATCCGCCGCCCGAGACAGCCGAGATCGAAGCCTGGATTCAAGAGCTCCGCAAAGAACCCGCCGTCTTGATGGTCGACGACGACCGCGATTGGTTGCAGCAGCTGGAGACCGTGGTCATCGTGCTGGAAGGCATGGGGACGGTGCTCGGCGGTATCCTTCTCTTTACCGCGATCTTCACCATCTCCAGCGTGATCCGCCTGACCGCCTACCTCTACCGCGACGAAATCACGGTCATGCGCCTGGTCGGCGCCACCGAATTCTTCATCCGCGGCCCCTTCTATATGGAAGGGCTCTTCCAGGGCCTCGCCGGGAGCCTTCTCGCCACCGGAGCTCTATTCGGCGCGTTTCGCTTTGCGGATCAGGGGCAGGACTCTCCCATCACCTCGCTCCTCACCTCGACCTTCCTGCCCGCTGGCCAGGTTCTCCTGCTCATCGCCCTCGGTTGTGGAGCCGGCCTGATCGGCGCCATCACCTCTCTACACCGCGAATCGCTCGCTTCGGGCGAGGAAGAAGCCGAAGAGTAGGAGAGTCGACCGGGTAGACAGCCAACGAGGCCACACACGCGCCTGGGACCGCCAGAAAGGCCGCCGTCCCTGCCTGGAGACTGGCAAGTCGAGAACCGCCTCGACCTTCCCCGAGCAGGACATCCGGAACGAATTGATCCGGACGGCAACAAAAAAGGGAGGCCGTAGAGACCTCCCTTGGATCGCGGCTCTTTGTCGAGCCGGTGTGTAGAGCCCGGAACGATCAGGGCGTTCCGCCGCCACCTTCGAGAGCCTTGAGCTCTTCTTCGAGGCGTTTGGCTTCTTCTTCCATCTCGCGAATCTGCTCGTTCTCGGCCTCGACTTGCTTGTTGTAGAGGTCGGTTTCCTCGTTCCTCTTCACTCGCTCGACGCCGCTCTGGTTACCGGCGAACTGATATGCCTCGATGGACTGCGTGTACTTCTTCTGTTTCTCGTACACGTAACCGAGCTGGGTCCATACGAGCTTCAGGTCTTCGGGCTTCTTGGCGATGCCCCTGGAATCGAGGAGAGGTTTCTCTGCCTCTTTGAATTTTCCGGCGCTGGAGTAGGCCTGCCCGAGGTAGTAATGGGCGAGCCAGTCGGTGCTCTTCTTGGCGAGAGCCGCCTTGGCCGAGTCCGCAGCCTGATCGTACTGCTTGGCGCCCAGCTCGGCGGAGACCTTGAGCATCAGATTCTCGTAGGTCGGAGCGGAGGCGGCCAGCTTGCCGGCCACTTCGCTCGCCGCCAGGTAGGCGGTCTGCTTCTCGGTCTTGTTCTTCGTGTAGCGGCCCTTCTTGATGAGGCCTTGCGCATACGCACGCTTCTTCTCGGGATCTTTGGTGTCGAGCTGGGTCGCCTTGCGCAGGGCCGCGAGACCAGCTTCGGTATCCCCCGCCTTGAGAGCAACCGTCCCGTAGAGGAACTGGACCTCGGCGTCGTTGGGCTTCAGCTGCACGAGCTTCTTCAAATCCTGAGCGCCGCCGCTGTCGTCGTTGGTCTTCAGCTTGGCCCGACCGCGCATCTGGTAGAACGCCGCCTGCTGTGAGCCGCCGAGGGAGCTCGGATCAACACTGTTCAGCAACTTGGTGACGTCGCCGTACCGCCGGAGATTGTAATAGGCCCGGCCCAGAGCGAGCTGGTTGGTCAGGTCGCTGGGGTTGAGATCATAGGCCTTGCGGAGGTGATTCAGAGCCTCTTCTTTCCGCCCCAGCTGCTGGAGGGAAAGTCCCAACATGTAGTGCCCCCGGTACCCTTCCGGGTTCTGGGAAACGAGCTCTTGGAAGTGTTGAGCCGCTACTTGATAGTTCTTGTCGGAAAACGCCTTGACGCCTTCATCCCAACCGGCGAAGGCCGGAAGGGCGGTGGCTATCGACAAGAGTAGGGCGACCACGAATCGTGAGGTGCGCATGCCTGGTCTCCTTTCTCCGCCTCTGGATTCAGAGTCGGATCGAGCTCGCTCGAAATGCTGCCGAGCGCTTGGATGTAGATCGATCGAGTGTGCTCAACCGCTGAGTTGTTGATTGACCCGTTCCAGAAACACTCGCGACTGATTCGGACCCAGAGCGGCCGAAACGACCTGTTCGAGGGACCGGATCATATCTATTACGGCGTCGAAACCTCGGCCGGATTCCATTTCCGTCTTGGTTCTACGAGTCGTCGCCTCGAGCTCCGGTAGCTTTTCGTGGTTCGCCAGGAGCTCCCGGGCCTGCTGGTGAATCCTCTCCGCAACCATCGCCAGCTCGGCCGGGGACATCCGTTGCAGTCGGTCGGCCTGGAGCGGACCGAGATTTTCCTTGAGCTCGATGAGGCTGGCGGTCACCAGCCCGTACAGGAGCTTGCAGACTTCGAAAGCGCTCAATCCGAGCACCCCTGCAAGCTCCTCGATCGTGCGCCTTTCGTCGATCTTGCAAATCACTGCCCACTCGTTGGGGGTGAACGAGATCGACGTGCTCGAGCTCTGGTTGGTGAATACGGGAACCAGGCGGGTCGAGGGGATTCGCTTCGAGAGAACCTGCCACTCGTCGATCCGGCGCGCGGCCTCCATCAAGAGATTGGTATTGCTCTTCTTGATGGTGCGCTCATCGGTCTCTTCACCCGGCCGGAAGACGAAGTCGCCTTCCTGCCAGATGGCGAGCTCGTACACGGCTTCTTCCCCGGCGACCTCACCGGTTCTTGCATGCACGATTTCGCCATCGCGGAGATAGATCTCACCGCTCTGGCCGCTTGTCTGTAGGCTGAAGACTCCCGTCTTCCCAGACACCGAAACCAGCTGGATGATGTCGGGAAGCGGGAGCTCTTGTAGTGACCCTTGGAAGGCCATCAGATCTCAAATGTGTTACTGCAGTCGGAAGTTCACCGTCAGATTGTAGTACACCTCGACCGGCTTACCATTGAGCGTGGCAGGCTTGAACTTCCAGCCCTTGATCGCTTTGACCGCCTCTTCGCTCAAGCCCATCGGCAGACCCTTCAAGACCTTGACGTTGGTGACTTCGCCCTGTTTGTTGATGATCGCCTGCACGATGACAACACCCTGGATTCTCGCTTTCCGAGCGATCTCGGTGTACTGGGGCTGATCCGCCTTGATCTTCTCGGGCTTCTGGACGTCGCCACCCACATGGATCGGCCCTTCCGGCTCGGCGACGGGAGGTGCATCGGGAATACCGAACACGATGTCGTCGACATCGGGCAGATCGATCTCCGGCTCCGGCTCGTCGAGGCGAATGGGTTCCGGCTCGTCGGGCGTGGGATCCGGGATCGGAACCTTTTTGGCCTTGGGTTTCGGAATCTCTTGCTTCTGTTTCGGCGGAGGCGGCTGAAAGCGGACCTGCTGAACGACGTAGACTTTCTTCTCTTTCTTGACTTCCTGCGTCTCGGAAACGATCGTCGGGAAGTTGATGATCAAGAGAAGGATGTGGATCGCGGCAGCGAAGCCCAGCGAGTATTTCATCGCCTTGTCGTCTTCCTTCTCCTCGAGGGCGAAGGTCGAGTATCCGCCCATCGCGTAATCGATATCCCCGCCCTTTTCGCCCTTCTGAGGCTTGGCTTTTTCTTCGTTCTTTGCCATCGCGCTACGTCCTCGTGTTCAGAACCAGAAGGACTCGATTTCCCGCTGGGTTGGGATCGAAATGTTGATGGACTTGGCTTTCTCCCAGTCTTCGTCCGTGATTCCGGGCACCTCGGCGCGGGTGACCAGCTGGCCATCGACGATCTTGCCCTGCCGGAGGATGTCGAAGATTCCTACCATGTACTGATAGGGAGACTCCTGGTGCGGCTTGATGATGACGGGTTTCTTGGGATTCCGCTCGAGCTTGTCCTCGAGATACTCGAGAACGTCCTCGGGTTCCATCGGCTTGGTGTCGACGATCAGGTCACCACTCGGCTGGATGTCGATCAGAACCGAATCTTCCTTCTCGACGATCGGCGGAGTTTCGTCTTCTTTGGGGAGAGCGAAGTCGATGCCACGGGTCGCAGCAAAGGTCGCCGTCACCATGAAATAGATGATCAACAGGAAGGCGATATCCGCCATCGAAGATGTCGGAATCTCGTCGTCCGGCATAGTCCTCTTGAGCTTCATTCCTGACTAGCCTCCACTTCCGTCATCAACGGTTTTCTGGTCGGAGAGCAGATAGATGAGCTCGACTCGCGCCTGCTTCAGCGAGTCGATCACCTTGTCGATGCTGCGGTAGGGAACCGCGGCGTCGGCTTTCAAGATAAAGGGCCGGGTCGGATCCATCGCCACCACGTTGGCGGCGAAAGTCACCAGATCATCGGCCTCTACCAGGACGCTCATTTCCTCACCGCTGGTCACCCGGAGCTGCCCTTGCTCCGTTACCGAGATGACAGCGGCGATCTTGGGGACCTCGTCGCGCAACTCGGTCTTCGGCAGCACGACCTGAGCTTTGTCCTTCTCGAAGGAGATCGTCACCATGAAGAAGACGATCAGGAGGAAGGCGATGTCGGCCATGGAGGCGGTCGGAATGACAGGCCCTTGTTCGTGGCGTCGTTTGAGTCGCATTGTGTTTCGAGACCCCCTGGTTCCCTGTTTCGCTACGCAGCGCCCGGATCAGGCCTTCTTCTGGGGAGCAGCCGGGGCGGCACCGGCGGAGTCGGCGGTGATACCGCTGCGCTCCATCTCTCCGAACGTCTCCAGCAGCATGTTGGTCGACGTCTCGATGTCACGAACCGAGGAGTTGATGCTGTTGGTGAAGTAGTTGTAGGCCAGCTGCACCGGAATCGCGACTGCGAGGCCGGCGGCGGTGGTCACGAGGGCTTCGGAGATACCCGCGGCCACGGCACCCGGATTCGAGAGACCCTGCTCGGCGAGAGCCTCGAAGGACTGGATCATTCCGGAAACGGTGCCGAAAAAGCCGAGGAGAGGCGCCACGTTGGCGACACTGGCGAGAATTACGAGGCGTTTCTCGAGGCGGGCCATCTCGTGAAGAGCCGCGGTCTCGATGGTCTTCTCGATGTCTTCACGGGGCTGACCGTATTTCAGGAGACCGGCTTTCATGATCGAGGCCAGAGGTCCCTTGTACTGCTCGCAGATCTTGATCCCATCGCGTAGCGATTTGTTGACGATCAGAGCTTTGCGAAGCTTGGCCAGAAACTCGTTGACGTTGATTTTCGCGCTGCGGAGAACCCACCAGCGGTCGATCATCACCGCCACCGCCACGATCGAGAAGGCCAAGAGAATCCACATCACCGGACCCCCTTGGTGCATGAACTTCATGAACGTACCGCCAAAGTCTTGCAACTTTCTTCCTCCTCTAGGCTGTTGGACTCGCGTCGTACGAGTTTTGTTCCCAAATTTTCCTTGGTGGCCCGGTCGGCCTTGAATTTCTCAAGCTTATGACGTCTACCCGGGTGAGGCAACGATCTTCTCTTCCACCGATCCTGTCGATTCTCTGCGCTCGACACCTGTCGAGACCCCCTCGGTCGCAAGAGCGGCGTGCAGTCGTCGAACGGAGACATCGTGCGACCGGGTAGGGTCGACTCCGAGACCGCGCATTTCCAAATTACCGCGAGCGCTGAGTGCGAAGGATACTAGCACAGCGCAAAAACGGTGGTCAAGGAACTGCCCCCAGCACATAAGTCGCTTTTTTACAATAACTTAGATAGCGCAGAAGAGGTCCCGCGACGTCCTAGGCGATCGAGCTTCTGGCGATGCGCGAAACAGATCGCCACCGCGAGGGCATCACTGGTGTCCGCGGCCAGATTCTCACCCCTCAGCCCCAACAAGAGCTGGACCATTCGGGCGACCTGCTGCTTGTCGGCCCGACCGTTTCCAGTGATGGCGGATTTCACCTCTGCCGGAGAGTATTCGGCAATCGGCACGCCGGCTCCTGCGAGGGTCGCGAGGATGGCGCCTCGGGCCTGGGCGAGCACGATCAAGGACTTGGGATTGATGCCTCGAAACAAGGACTCGAGGGCCGCCGAGTCGGGGGTGTTCTTGGCGACGACCACATCCAGGGCAGCAGCGAGCCGTGCCAGGCGCTCCGGCAGGGGAAGATTCCCCGGCAACCGGATCCGGCCATGGTCCACGACCCTCAGCTTCGAGCCCTGCCGGTCGACGACACCGAACCCGGTGAAGCGGCTACCGGGATCGATACCTAGAATTCGCAAGGGTGTGAGGCGCGGAGCTCAGTCCGCTTCCATTGCCTGTTCGTTGGCGTCGAAGTTCGCCCACACGCTCTGCACGTCATCCAGCTCTTCCATCGCCTCCAGGAAGCGCATCATCGTCGGAACCTGGCCGTCCTCGACCTCGACCGAGGTCTTGGGAATCATGCCCAGCTCGCTGGTGCTGACCTCGACCTCCCGGTTGGCCAGCTCGTCCCGGACCTCCTGATACCGTTCCGGCGCGGTGAAGATCTCGTAGCTACCGTTCTCGGTCGCGATGTCTTCCACTTCGAGATCCAGAGCCAGCTCCATGAAAGCTTCCTCGTCCATCGTCTCGGGCTCGATCAGGAAGTAGCCTTTCTTTTCGAAGATGTAGCTCACGCATCCATTCTCGCCCAGGCTGCCGCCAAACTTGGTGAAAGTGTGCCGAACCTCGGAGACCGTTCGATTCCGGTTGTCGGTCAAGGTCTCGACCATCACGGCCACACCCCCAGGGCCATACCCTTCGTAGACGACCTCGTCGAGAGTGCCTCCGGAGAGCTCTCCCGTGCCCTTCTTGATCGCACGGTCGACCTTGTCGTTGGGAACGTTGTTGCCCTTGCACTCCTGCATGGCCGCGCGCAACCGGGGATTTCCGTTGGGGTCACCACCCCCCATTCGAGCCGCCACCGTCACTTCTTTGAGCAAGCGGGTGAAAACCTTGCCTCGCTTCGAATCGAGAGCGGCCTTCTTGCGTTTGATCGTGCTCCATTTACTATGGCCAGACATCTAATATCTCCTATCGACGATGCTCGCCGATTCTCGGTGCGATACAATCGCCGGTCAAGGGTCGCCATCAAAGCTCTGGTCCCGGCCAGCCCAAGGGCCTGTTGCGGCCGGATGTCGCTGCCCCGAGGGAATGGAAAGGCGTATTCTACCAAGCCGGGCGACTTTCTGAATTCTCGGAAACCCGCGATCTCCGGCCCTAGCCGGTCGGTTGGCCCATGACTCGTTCGCAACGAACGGGCCGCGGTGACATGGACCGTCCCACTGAGGTTCGTTTCGGATGAGCCAGGAGCCATCGAGAGAAAAAACTGGGGTCGCAGACCCTGTGGAGAGAAGATACTCATGTCGGTCATCCTAGTCGTCGAGCAGGATGCGAGCTATGCCGAGCGGATCGTAGAAACCCTCAAGCAGGAGGGTTGGGATGCCAAGCGGCTCGCGGATCGCAGTGCTGCGATCGAGGCGGCGAGCTCTCAGATGCCGAGACTGGTCATCGCCAGCGCCACCCAGCCCGAAGGAACGGATCTACTCCGGTCCTTCAGCCGCCAGGAAGGTGGCCCGGGCTCCGTGGCCCTGATACCCGTCGGCTTCGCCCAGCAGGCCAGCCCCGCCGACTTCCAGGCCGACGAGATCCTCGCCAAGCCCTTTTCCGACGACGATCTCAAACAAATCGTTCGCAGATGCCTCAATGCTCCGCCCGCATCTGCTCCCCCGAAGATCGCCAAGAAGGGCAAGCAGCTGACCTCGGCAGAGATCTTCGGCGATGTGCTGGCGGAAGTCGAGGCCGAGGCCAGGCGGTCGAAGGCCAGGCGCCCGGCGCGCACCCAACAGGAGTCCTCCGAGGAGCTCGACAGGAAGCTGGAAGAGACGCTCTCCGGCGTCTTGCCGATCGGTGGCCGGCTACGGCGACCGGGAGAGGCGAAGGCCCGACCTTCCGAGCCAGCTCCGAAACCTGCCTCGCCCACCCCGAGGGTTGCGAGCAAACCCCGCAACGATCTCCCGTCCGAAAACGAGATCGACGATCTGCTCGACAAGACCCTCTCTTCTCTCGAGCTTCCCCAGCGCACACGCAGGGAAAAAAAGGCCGCGCCCGAGCGCCCGGTGGAGAAACTCGTCGCCCCGGCCGAGCCTTTCGATCCCGGCCCGAAACCCGACCCCTTCTCTCCCGCTCCGGACTCCCTCTTCCCGCCACTGCCCGCGGTTCCGGAACCCGATGTCCCGGTGTCCGAAGCGCCGACGAGCCAGCCGGAGCCCACGGCGCCAGCGGAATCGCTCGGCTTCGAGCCGACCGATACCTTCGAGCTCGAAGACTCCCCACCACTCGCCACTCCGGTCTCCGAGTCGCTCGACGGCCGCTCGGATCCATGGCAGGGGATCGAGCCACCTCCGGACCTCTATCCTTCGAGCTTCGAGGCGGCCCCCGAGGCGGCGGCTCCCGACAACACGGCAGCCGCCGCCACTTCGGCCGAAGAGCTCCTCCAACCCCTGGAGTCTCCCGAAGACCTTCCCCTCCTGCCCGAGAGCGCACCCGCGGCAGACGCTCCGGCTCCGAGCGCCGCCGCGGGCGATCCGTTCTCCTTTACCGATGCGTTCGTTCCTCCGGCCCCCGAGACGGCGGGGAACGGGGAGAGTCTTTCGAACCCTCTCTCGTTCACCGACACGTTCATTCCACCCGACCCCAAGAGCGTTGCATCTCCGGATTCCGGCCTCACTCATCCGCCCGCGCAGGAGGACTCGTTTCCCTCCTACGAGCCGCCAGCCAGCAGCTCCCGCTCGTTCCTCGACGATTCCGCCGATGTTGCAGCCGTTGCGGCGCCAGCGACGACGAAACCCGAGGCGACCGAGCCGACCGCGAGCGAGGAGGCGCCGGGTGCCAAGGAAGAGGGTCAGATCTTCGGTGACTACACTCTTCTCGACAAGATCGCCACCGGCGGTATGGCGGAAGTGTGGCGGGCGCGGCGCCGAGGTGTGGAGGGATTCCAGAAGACCGTCGCCATCAAGAAGATCCTCGGGCACCTCACCGACAGCCCCGACTTCGTCAACATGTTCATCGACGAGGCGAAGCTGGCGGCACAGCTGAACCACAACAACATCATCCAGATCTACGACCTCGGCAAGGAAGGCGAAGACTTCTTCATCGCCATGGAGCACGTCGACGGAAAAGATCTGCGTTCGATCCTCACCACCGGGAAAAAGCTCGGGCAACCCCTGCCGATCGGTCTCGCGCTATTGATCGTCGCCTCCCTCGCCAGGGCCCTCGACTACGCGCACCGACGCCGGGATTTCGAAGATCGTCCCCTCGGCCTCGTGCACCGCGACGTGTCGCCGCAGAATGTCTTGATCAGCTACGAGGGCGAGATCAAGCTCTGCGACTTCGGCATCGTCAAGGCGGTTTCCAAAGCCTCGACCACCCAGATGGGCGCCCTCAAGGGCAAGCTCCAGTACATGTCCCCGGAGCAGGCCTGGGGCAAGAAGGTCGATGGTCGGTCCGACATCTTCTCCGTCGGCTCAGTGCTCTTCGAGGTGCTCACCGGTACCAAGCTCTTCACCGGCGACAACGAGATCAGCGTGCTCGACGCCGTGCGCGAGTGCAAGATCCGCTCACCTCTCGAGGTGGTTCCCGACCTCCCCCCCGCCATCGACGACATCGTCAAGAAGGCCCTGGCCAAGGCCCCCGAAGATCGCTACCAGACGGCCGGTGACCTCGAGGCCGATCTGATGTCGGTGCTGAACACTCTGCAGCCGACCCCGAGCGCGAACGGTCTCGCGACCTATCTGGGCTCGATCTTCCAGCAGCCGGAACCCCAGTTTCCGAGCTACGAGGTCTCCCAAGAGCGAGAGCCTCCGGCCGAAGCGGCGGCGCACGACGCGGAGAAAGCACCCGCGGACGAAGCACCGGCCGGGCCCTCTGCGAAGGAGGGGGCTTCGGGCTCGCCCGTCAAGACGATTCTTCTCGTCGTGCTCGCTCTCTTGCTTCTCGGCGCCCTCGGTTTCGCGGCCTGGAAGCTCACCAGCGGATCACAGGAACCGACGACCTCGCCAGCCCCTCCGCCTCCGGCGGCGGCCCCTGTCCTGACGCCCGAAGCTCCAGCGGACGAAACCGAGGCCG
>CAZMEL010000136.1:0-19885 GCA_964565225.1 uncultured Thermoanaerobaculia bacterium
GCCTCGGTCGCGCGCCTTGCGAGCAGAGCGCCTCAGCACCCTCGGCGAGACACTTGTTTCGTTCCGAGCCCTAACAACAGCTCAGCTCCCGGCCCGGTCGCCTGGCTCGATTCCCGAAGGCCCTTCAGAGAGCTTCGGTGTGTGAGATCTCGCCGCGGGTGTGGAGAGTTGTGTCCTCTTCGGAATGCCAGGAGCCGTGGAGCTCCGGGGCACGATCGAAGACCGGGTAGAGGAAGCCGCGGAACCCTCGGAGGAACAGGCTGGCGGTCAGGGAGACGGCGAGCACGGTGAGGGCCGCGAGCTGCAGCGGCGTGGGAGCGAGGGCGGCCAGGGTGTGGAAGTCGGCGGCGGAGGCCGTGAGCCCCAGCCGTGGGGCCGTGGCGAGAAGCCCCAGGCCGGCGAGGAGAAGGGCAGCCCTCCAGCCTCGCAGCCTTTCGTCTCGGCCCCTCGATCCGCCGAATCTCCGGGCCGCCAGGGCGGCGAAGAGAAAGAGGAAGACGTCGGTCCCGGGCCAGCCCATATGGGCGAAGAAAAAGGCCAGGACCACCGCGAAGAGAGAGCTTCGGCTGCAGAGAGCACCGAGGACGATGGCCACCGCCCCGCCGAGGGCCGAGCCGACCCAGGCAGGTCCGGCGAGCCCCGCGCCGGGATCGATCCGCAGGATCGGCTCCATCAGCGCCACGGCGGCGATACCCGCCAGGGCCCACACGCCGTTCCTGTGTGCGAGGCGTTCGAAGCGTGCCATCCAGCCCGAGGCGTTGGCCTCAGGGGAAGCCGCGGTCCGGCTCGACTCGCGCAGGCAGATGCGGATCCAGGCGTAGCCCGACAGGTAGAGGAGGGTCCATTGCCAGCCCAGGAGGCCGAACGCCACGGCTGCGGCGGGCAGGGTGAGCTCCGAGCGCACAGAGGCTTCGGATGGCCGTCTGCGTCGCCGCAGAGCCCCGCGGAGCATCTCCAGGCCGACGCCGAGCAGAAGCCAGGGGGCGAGCTGGAGCAGCAGCGTCCGGAACGCCTGGTCGAACGATAGATCCTGGGCGAGCTGGTGCTCCATGGGGTGCACCTGGAACAGGCCGGCGACCAGGGCCAGGCCCGCCAGGGCACCGAGCGCCGAGGCCCAGGGAGATGCCTCCCGTTCGGCAGTTCCAAGGGAATGGGCGTGGGTGTGGGAATGCCCGTGCGTGTGACCATGTGTATGAGTAGCCGCTGGATGGTGTGTGTGCCCGTGGGCCTCCTCGAGGCTCTCGTGTTTGTGCTCATGGCCCATCACCACGTGGAGCAGCATGCCGGCGATCGTGGCCTCGAAGATGGCGATGGCGGGAATCGAGAGGTCCACGAGGATCCGGCCGGCGACCGCAAAGCCCAGAACGGTGGCCCCGGCGATGGTCGTGAGCACGCCGATCGCCACCCGCCGTCCGAGCACCGGCACGGTGAGCCACCAGACCGCGATGCCCATGGGTAGCCGGTGCAGGATCACCGCGATGGCCAGCAGGTAGGCGCTACCCTGGCCGTGGTGAGCTGCGTCGTGGTGGTGATCGGGATGCGCGTGGGCCTGCTCGCTCATCAGCGGGCTGAGGAGAGCCACGCCGTCGAGAACGGCGTGCAGCGCCAGGCCGAAGAAGGCGATCGCCACCATGGCGGGGTAGATCCGGTCTTCCTGGGAGTGCAGAGAGCCGTGTAGCACGAAGGGCAGCAGAAGGCCCACCAGGCCGCCGGCCAGTGCCCAACCCCCGGCCACCAGAAAGGAATGGGGCCACAGGTGGAGCAGGACGATGCCGGCCAGGGAAACGGCGATGAAGGCATCGAGCGCGGACTTCGTTGCCTTGGATCGCTCGGCCCAGCTGGCGAGCAGGGGCCCGACCGCGAGCGGCAGGATTCCCCCGAGGAGCAGCATGGCGGTGAGTGTGGGGGAAGAGCTCATCGGAAGAAAAAAAGAGAGAAGGAACGAGTCCGGAGTTTCCAGGCGAGTCCGTGCACATGAAAAAGATAACCGATTTTCATTTAGCGTGCAAGACAGCATCCGCGAGACCGGATCCGGGCCCAGAGTGAGAGCTCCGGGGTGCATCGACCCGATCCGCCTCGGGGGACCCGGCTGGAAGAGCGGCATGGGATCTGCCATACTCGGATCGGCGAGTGGTGTCGCCCCCATCAGCAGCCGACAATGCCTCGGCGTAGCAGAGAGCTACTCCGATGACTTCGAAGTGTCGAGGAGGCAACATGTCGTCCAGAGAATGTCTGTCCAACGGATGGGGAGGGGGGCGATCCCGGGCTCTACACCTTCTGCTCGTGAGCTGCTGGCTCACGATACCCGTTCCCGGACACGCCGATTCGGCGGTCAACACCTACACCACGGGTTTCCAGAGCGCGGCCTCGATCACTACCGACGGCCAGGGGCGTTTCTTCATCGTCTGGCAGAGCGACGGCCAGGACGGCGACGATTTCGGGGTCTTCGGTCGCCGCCTCGATGCACAGGGTCAACCCATCGGCGACGAGTTCCGGGTCAACACCTACACCACGGGCTCGCAGGGCGCGCCGGAGGTCTCGGCGGATACTTCGGGGAATTTCATCGTCGTCTGGAATGGGGAGGCGGGCGGCGGACGGTCCGACATCCTGGCACAACGCTTCGATGCGTCGGGTGCCACCGTCGGCGGTGAGATCCGGCTCAACGAGGACACCTCCATGGATCAAGGGGGCGCCGCTGTCGCCCTGGCCGACGACGGAAGCTTCCTGGCGATCTGGTCGAACGTGCAACGCCTGGTGACACGCAGCTTCGACGATCGATCCATTCCCACGACCGGCGACTTCGAGCTGTCGAGAAACGACCCGACCTATCCCAACTACGGCACCACCTCGTTCTTCCGGCGGGGCACCGAGGCCTTGCCGAACGGCAACTTCGTGGTGGTCTGGCACGAGAGCTATTACTCGGGCTACGGGTATGCCTACAGCGACCAGATCCGGGGAGCGGTCTTCGACGAGCTCGGGGGCCTGGACGACCTCGTAGACATCTCGTTCTCGGCTCCCGCGGAGCAACACCGGGGAGGGCACGTGGCGCCGACCGCCGACGGGGGATTCGTGACGGTCTGGGGTGGCTACACCTACTACGCGGTCTACTCCCAGGTTCTCGGGCGTCGCTTCGCGGCCGACGGCACCCCGCAGGGTGATTTCTTCGACGTCCGGCCCGAGAGCCAGCAGGCCGCGTCGCCGACCGACGTGGCCGCGGTCGGTGCCGACCGATTCCTCGTGGTCTGGACCGATCCCGAGGTCGAAGGGCGATTCGTCTCCATCGACGGCACGCCGCTGGGCGACGAGTTCCGCATCAACACGCAGGTCGAGGGCCTCGATTTCGGCCCGGTCGTTGCCAGTACGGACGAAGGGCCGCTGGTCGTCTGGGCGAAAGACGTCCCGGACGGCGACGCCAGGAGCGATGTGCTCTCGGCGAAGACGCGGCTCTTCTTCCGCGATGGCTTCGAGACCGGCGATGCCTCGGCCTGGACGACGACCGCGGGTTTTTGAGCCGAGCCCTTCGCGAGCTCGATCGGTGCTCCGCTGCGCGGAGAAGCTCTCAGGAGCTCATCGCGCGCCGGAGCATCGATCCTCGGCGATCTGCGCCTCGATATAGAACGAGTGCTGCGCCGGAAGCGGCCCGACGTTCTCCTGGAGAACCTTGGAGCACTTTCCCTTTTCGTCGATCCCCGGCCGGAAGAATCCGTACTCGTCGAACGACCAGGAAGTGTTCCGGGCGCTGGGGAGCTCCAGGTTGTAGAAGAGAAGGCCGAGAGGCGTTCCTTCGGCATCGATCGCCTGGAAGGCGACCTTGGCGGAAAGATTGGCTTCGAACCGGCCTCCCTTGCCGCTCGTGTTGTGGATCCGCATCTTCGTCACCGGTTGGTGCCGCAGGGCGCTGATCCGCCAGCGGAGAAGACCGCAGGGAGTCTCGTGGATCTCCAGGGATTTCAACGCCAGGTTCCGCACCTGGACCGGTACCGAGGCCGAGCCCCGGGAGACGTCGAGATCCTCGAGACGCACGATCACGGTGTCCCAGTCTTCGCCGGCTTCCGGGTCACCCGTGAGCATCACCGTGCGGTCCCAGCCGAAGTCCACCTCGGCTCCGCAGAGCGATTCGACATCGCCTTCGGGAAAGGTGAAGAAGGTGTTCCCGTCGGCGGGAGTGACCCAGCGATCCTCACCGGCAGGAATGATGCTCGCGGTGCCCGGAACCGCCGTGGTGAGAACAGCCAGGAATGCGGCTACGAAAAATGTGGTCAGAGTTCGAGACATGGTTCCCCTCTTTTCTGGTTGCAGCTTGACCCCTCATAGAACTGCAAGGCAAAAAAGTCCGTGTCTGAGTCTGGCGAACGCCGGCTGGCCGCCTCGTCGGGCGGCCGGATGGCAAGGGAAGGGAGGTTGAGGTGTAGAGAGACGTCGGTGGTGCCTGTGGCGTCCGAGCTACCTGTGAGTTGCTGGCTTGTGGCACCTGAGCATCGGGTGTGTGGCGCTGGACCTCGCTACCCACCCGTTCTGCTGCCGACACAGGCCAGCCCTCTCTCGGATCGACGAGGGCTCCCGGGCGGCACTCGGATGATCCGAGCCTCCACCTTTCGGTGGAGGTCTGGCTGCCGGGAGACATAGCCTCTCCGGCAGCCGGGCAAGGAACACCAATCTCTAGGATCTCTCGCTCCTCTCTCGCACGAGCCTTCCGGTTGCTTGCTTACTCAGTCGACTCCGAGCCAGCTCAATCCCCCGATTTCAAGCGCCAGTCGGAATCTCGGACGTGGGGAGTGTAGTCCGAATATCCATTTTGATCAATACGTAGGGCACGGATCTCCGGCATCTTTGCAATTTCGGAGTATTTGACGAATGGGAATCTGTGGTTTCGGGGCCTTCGGGTCGTAGGAATTCACAACTCTTCACAGCGTTCCACTTTGCGGCAAAGACTTCTTCGATTCCCGCTGGGTAGGCTCCCGATGTCTTCAGCCAGCGCTCCGCAGGTCCGGCAGAAGGGGTCGTCGAATCGCTGGCTGCACTGGAGAAACAAAGAGGAGACACAGATGTTCCGTTGGTACCTCGGGGCCCTTGCCCTGCTATGGGCCTCGTCCGCAACCGGAGAAGAGTCTCCGAACGATGGCCTTCGATTCCTGAGTGAGGAGCCGGTGACGATCGGTCAGAGAATCCAGATGCGCTCCCAGATCCTGGGCACCAAAGTCGAGATGAAGATCTGGGTTCCCGAGAGCTTTGCGATTTCCTCGGACGCCCACACCTACCCGGTTCTCTTCGTCAACGGTGAGCACGGCAATCAGTTCTTCCCGGCCCTCGTCGGGATCGTGAAACACCTCGGAGATCGCGAGCGGATCCCGGAGTCCATCGTGGTGAGCCTGACCGACCTCGGCGAGATCCCGAAGATCTACACCCACGGGATGTGGGAGAGGGAGACCTTGGGTGGAGCGGAAGACCCGGAGGTCAGCATTCGTCACCTGGAGCAAGAGGTGATCCCATTTCTCGAGCGCGAGTACCGCGCCAACCGCTACCGGATGATGATCGGGGTCTCGGGCAGCTGCCTGTTTCCGATCCATCTCTTCAACCGGCGCCCGGATCTGATCACCGGTCAGGTGTGGGTTGCAGCCGCCGATGTGATCGGCATGGGATACACCCTGGACTCCGATTTCATCGACACGTTCGAGAAGAGCTTTGCGGCGCACCCGAAGCTCGAGAGCAAGATCTACCTCGGCGTGGCCGAGAGCGACCTGCAGGGAAAGCCCGAGTACCGGGCGAACCTCGACGAGATCACCGCCCGGCTGGCGCGTTTCTCGGGGCTCGATCTCGAGGTGGAGGTGGTGGCCGGTGCCGACCACTACACCGTGCTCATCGATGCCGTGCTCGCCGCCCTGGAGCAGAATTTCCCGCCCTCGCGCTGGTCGTCGCGATACCGCGATCTCGTCGCCCAGCCGGGCAATGCCCTCGAGAACATCGACCGCTACTACCGGGAGCTCTCGAGGGAGTACGGATTCGAGATCCTGCCGCGAGCCGATCGCTGGAACAATGTCAACAGCCTGCGCTTCATGACCCGGCACCTGATTCGCGAAGAGCGGGCCGACGAAGCCCTGCAGGTGGCCCGGCGGCGGATCGAATACCGGCCCCGCTCCGCCGGAGCTCACTCGGGGCTCGCCGATGCCCTCGAAGCGGTGGGTGATCTCGAAGCCGCGATCGAGGCACAACGCCGAGCGCTCGATCTGGCGCGCGAGTGGAAAGCTGGCGAGGAAACCCTCGCAGGCCTCGAAGAGCGGCTGCGCGGGCTGCAGGAGGCCGCGAAGTAGAGCCCGTTCCGCACGATCGGGGAGGTCGGAGAGCCGGGCCGAGGACTCGATGGGTCGAACGGGTCGCCGTTCGGCATGCTGGTCGGGCTGGCGAATCATCCTTCCGGGGCATGACGAAGCCATGGCCCGGGGATCACCCCAACGTTCGGCTGGGCGGACCCCGGTAGCTACGGCCGAGCCGACGACCGGACGCCACTAGCGGGGTCCCCTTCCATCCGGAAGGAAATCTCCCCTTTGGCTACACGCCCTCCACCATCAGGCGGGTGTCCGGCAGGCTGCGGAGGTGAGGGATCTCCAGGTCCGGACGGGTCATACGGCTGATGGCGTTCAGGGCCGAGGCGATGGCTCCTTCCTGCCAGCCGGGCAGGGAGGAGATCTGGTCGCCGATCACGAAGAAGACCGGGTCGGAGAGCTCCCCGCTTTCGTCGGCCACACCGGTGCCCTGGTCGATCACGTTGAAGTGATCGACGGCGTCTTCGACCACGTGCCACTGCACCCAGCCCCCCTTGATGTAGGGCAGGTTCTGCCAGGCGATGGCGATGCCGTCGCGCAGGCCCGCGCCGAACTCCCGGCCGAAGCGGGAGGCGTCCGTCCGGGCCCGGTGCAGGCGATCGTCGATGGGAAGCCGGCCCCAGCGGTAGGCGGTGTCGGAGAAGTTGTAGGCCCCGGTCAGGATGCCCAACTGGTCGTGGTAGGCGTTCGACGGGTACCAGATCTGGACGATCTCGCCGTCGGTCCACGAGATGCCGCCGAAGATCGGCACCACTCCGACCTCGGATTCGGGCACGCCCAGCACCCGGGCGTCGCAATCGGGCTCGTGGCGCACCTCGAGGAGGCTGCCCTGCCACAGCTCTCGATTCGCCTGCCAGCCCACCTTGGTGGTGTTGGCCAGGAAACGTGCCACATAGCCGTCGTCGTCGGGCTCCTCGGTGGGCTCGAACTGAGAGCGGTACACCGCCTGCAGGCTGGATTTGAACTCGGGGGAGAACCCCTCGGCTCTGGATTCGTCCTGCAAACCGGGGGAGAGGATCCGGCTCAGAAAGGGCATGGCGATATTGCTGAAGCAGTAGTCGGCCCGGTACTCGATCGTCTCCTCGGTGCCGATCCGGGCGACCTCCACCACGAATTCCCGCGTCTCGGCATCCCAGTCGATCGAAACCACCGGGCAGCTCAGGTGAACGGTGCCCCCGAGCGCGGCGACCTGCTGGGCAAAGGAGCGCTGCACCTGATCCATGCCGCCGACGGGCTGGAACAGGGTCGGCTGCCACAGGAAGTCCACCGGCTGGTAGAAGCGGGTCCGGCTCCAGAATTCCGAGCGTAACAGCGTGTCGAGATCGATGGCGTCGGCGATCACGCCGGCATCCACCCCCGGGAGCACCTCGAATCCGGCCCGGGACCGGGCGTTTTCCAGGCCATCCTCGCCAGCGGTGGGTACGTACTTGCCCCTCTCGGGCTCGTCCGCCTTCAGCTCGCCGAAGGAGATCATCAGGTTGCGCAGCTGCTCGGCACGCTCCTCGATCTTGTCTTCCGGAATGCCGACGTCGGTGCACCGCAGGAGCTCGTCGGCGCGTTCGTAGACCATCTGTGCCAGCCAGCCACGGGTGTTGTGGTCGAGGCGGCGGTAGGCCACCGGCTCGGAATCGAAGGGCTCTCCCTGCATCTGCACCAGGTTGGATTCGGAGTTCATCACATAGACCTCCACCGCCACTCCGAACCGCTTCAGGTAGCTCAGCAGGCGTTTGTGGCTCGAAGGAATTCGCCCCGGTCCGGCGTTGAGGTAGGGCTCGCTATCACCCACCGGCCGCTTGAAACGGACCACCTGGGTTTCCCCGGGCTCGGAGTCGAAGAGCTCGCTGTTGGTGTCTTCGGTCAGCGTGTCTCCGGTGCGCAGGCTCAGGCAGCGGCCGCCGGTGCGGTTCTGGGCCTCGAGCACGGTGACCTCCATTCCGCTGTCCTGGGACAAGAGCTCGAAGGCGGTGGTCAACCCGGCGACTCCGGCGCCGAGCACCAGCGCTCTCTTGCCTGCGAATTTCCCTTTGGGGATGCGGATCGCACCGGGCGTGAGCTTCTTCTGCTGGTTGGTGGCGTGGTCCAGGGCCGCCCAGGCCCTCGCTCTCGGATTCTTCTGGAAGAACTGCGCTCGACTCTGGGACATGGGATCCTCCTCGACAATCGGACGTGAAAGCTATGCCGGAAATGAGGGGGCTCTCCGGCTTCCATGGGGGCTCTCCGAGCGGATGGCAGAGCCGCCCGGGCGGCTCGAACAACATGAAGAATTGGTCGGGACTCTACCATCCGGCTCCGGCGAGAGCGCCTCCTACCTCCAGTCGCCCTGCACGGTGAAGCCGGCCCAGAAGGCGGGGGCTCGCCATCGGGTTTCGCGGAGCAGCTGCAGCTGGGCCCGGCGCAGGGCGGCGGGAGGAGGGAGCTCGTCTTCGAGCAGGGCGCGGTAGTAGCGGGCCAGGAGCGCCGCGGTGGCCTCGTCGTGTACGTTCCAGTGGGCGGCGACGACGGTTCGGGCTCCGGCGAGGAAGAAGGCGTGGGAGAGGCCGAGCAGGCCTTCGCCGCGCAGCTCCCGGCCGAGCCCCGAGCGACAAGCGCTGAGCACCACCTGCTCCGCACACAGTTGCTGGCTGGCGATGTCGCGTCCGCGCAACAGGCCGTCGATCGCCTCTCCCTGCGAATCGAAGAGGGAGAGCACCAGCCCGGATTCACTCCCTGCATCGGTAGAGGCGAAACCGTGGGTGGCGAAGTGAATCCAGCGAGCCCTGGGCAAGATGCCGAGGGCCGCGTCGCGCTGCACCTCGAATCCCCGGATCGAGACGATCGATGCTTCCGGGGGCATTCGCTCCAGCACCGAGTCGGCTTCCTCGGCGGTGGCGGGGAGACGGGCCCAGGCGCCGAGCAGGCCGCTGCCCTCGGCGGTGGCGGAGAGCACCTGTCGCGGGGAATCGCCCCGGGTCGGCTGGCTTTCCTGCGGCCGCGCCGAGATTTCTACGGCTTCCAGGCGTTCGTCGTCCGGTCCGTAGACGGGGTCGGCGAAGAGGGCCAGATCGAGCTCGGGGGCGCAGGGTGGCTGCTGGCGCAGGGCCCCGAGAAGGGAAGCCGAGGGCAGATGCACGAGCTCGTGGTCCTCGACCAGGAACCGCCCGGCGACCCTTGGGTGCGGCAGGGCGGCAAAGGGCAGAGCGAGCAGCGGACCGTCGCCGACGACCACCAGGCGCTGGCCTTCGAGCCGTGGAGCCACCGGCCCCAGCAGGATCCGGGCGAGCTGCCGAGCCTCGGCGGCGGCTTCCCGCGGGAAGCTGGGATCGGAGTCGGGAGCGGAGGCCAGGAAGCTCTGCAGCCGATGGCGGAGCGCCTCCGTGGCCTCGGCGTCTGCGGTCAGGGCGAAGGCTTCGATGCGCTCCGGGGCCACCCGGAACAGGGTGAGCTGGCTCGGGGTCCAATGGAAGGAGAGCAGGGTGGTTTCGGCGTCGAGAAGCGCCTGGATCTCCGCGGCCCCGAGCGGCTCGGCCGCGGCCCCGAGGCCGATCGACCGTCGCAGGTCTCGAAGCAATTGCTGGTGCTCCACCTCGAGACCCTGCAATTTTTCTCCCAGCAGGGCGGCGGCCGCGGTCTCGCCTCGCTGCAGGTGCTCTTCGCGACGGTAGGCCCGGGCGTTGAGGTGCTCGCGGGAGGTTTGCTCCTGGCGCCGTTGCGCCGGGTCGAGACGCTGCCGCCAGTCGATCCCCGAGACCTCGTCGAGCAGGGTGCGGCCGCGCGCCCGCTCACTCGCGGCGAAGGCACGCCGGGTCGAGGTGGGCCCACCGAGCGCGAGGAACGACCGCACCAGGGAGTCGAGCAGGCCTCGGTGGCGGGCGAAGAAGGTGGCGCGGGTGGCACCGGGGGTGAGGGCACCGCGGCCGAGCTCCGCCAGCTCCAGGGCGGTTTCCAGGTGAGTGATGGCGTCCTCGGGCCGACCCGACAGCCGCTCGAGGTCGGCGTAGATCGCGTGCGCGGCCTGGAGCCCTTCTCGGCTCCCCACCTCTTCCAGGTATGCGAAGGCGACTTCGAGGAAGAGGCGCCCCTCGGTGAGATCCTGGGGTCGGGGAGAGGGGAGGCTCACCAGCAGCTGGGCGAGACGCAGCGACAGCAAGGCTTCGTCGAGACGGTTGCCCCGGCCCTCCACCTGGTCCAGGGCGCTCTCGAAGAGGCGGCGGGCTTCCCTGGTGTTGCCCTCGGCCATTTCCACGCAGCCGAGGAGCTCCAGCCACGACACCCGGTCGGGAGAGGCCTCGGGTCGAAGCGCCAGGGCTTCGAGGGCGAGCTTGCGGGCGCGGTCGAGGTGGCCGGCGTGGAGCTCGAGCCAGCCGAGGGCGCCGAGGGTGATGTCGAGATGTTTCTGCGATCCGCGGCGGCGCAACACCTCGGCCTTCTGCAAGTAGCCGCGGGCCTCCGGTACGTCTCCCAGGCTCTCGGCCAGCAGACCGAGATGATGCAGCGTCGAGGCGGCGTCTTCCTCGCTCTGCCCTTCCCAGACCTCGAGAGCGCGGCGGAAGAAGCCGCGGGCCTGCTCGTTGCGACCGAGGAACAGGGCGAGGATCCCGAATCGGTCGAGAGAGATGGCGATCCCTCTCTCGCTGCCCACCCGGTGGCTGTCGTCCAGGGCCTCCTGCAGGAGCTCGCGAGCGCGATCGGGTGCGTCCGTATGGCGCAGGGCATCCGCGAACGACAGGTGTTGGGCGATCCGTTCCCAGCCCTGGTCGTATTGGCGGTAGAGGGGATCGGCGCGCTGGTAGTGGCGAATCGCGGCGCGGAACTCTCCCCGATCGGCGGCGAAGTCGCCCAGGCGCCGCAACACCCGGGCCGCCAGGAGGGGCTCGTCGAGCTCGAGCCAGCGGTCGACCTGCAGGCTGTAGGCCATTTCCGTGGCCGCCCGCTGCGCGGCGTCGTGTGTATGTCGGCTGTGCTCGAGGTTTCGGAAGGTCCGATACGTCCGAGCCCGAAGGCGATCGCGAGACCGTGGTCGGCGGCGGTGCTCGAGTTCGAGCCGAAAGGTTCCCGGGCCGCCGTCCGGAGGGGCCACGATCTGCAGGCGGTACGTGCCCCTGCTCGCGGCCTCGAAATGGAAGATCTCGAGGCCTCGGCGACCGGTGGGGTCGTCCACCTCGAGCAGCGTTTCTTCCGAAGGACCCTGGAGAGCCACCGCCAGGTCGATGTCTCGCTGCTCGACCCGGCCGTGCAGGGTGTCTCCCGGAGCGAGGGGCAGGTCGCAGCTCCAGACCTCACCCGCGGCCAGGGGGCGCGGCGGGCCCGGATCAGTGGGGCAGGGGTTCGATCCCTCGGCCGACCTGGAGGCGCTCAGGAACACGCCCAGCCCGAGCACGAGCCAGAGACCGAAACGTCGGGGCTCGGGCCGCGGGTCGTTCACCGAAAGCGGCTCGGAGGGCCTGGGAGACCCGTGTCGTCGTTCATCTCTCGTGGGCTCGATTGGAGGGTAGAGATCGAGTTGGGTGCGGGCTCGAGCCCGCACCCGACCAAAGTAGCGGAGCCTGGCCACGACGTCAAGGAACGGTCACGGAACGGTGCGCGGGACCCCTCGAAGGCTTCGAGTCCGGCGCAAGTGCAGGGTCAATCGTCTTCCGGGCCGTCGTATTCCTGAATCGAGACGAGGTACCGGTTGGCACCGATGTAGAGCCCGCCCTGGCGGTCGAAGTACACGCCGCCGTACTCGCGGCAGTACTGGAAGCCGCGGCCGAGCGGGATGTTCCACACGATCCTTCCGTCCCAGGAGTCCATGGCCGCCAGCGAGTAGGTGGGGCCCTTGGTGGCCGAGAGATCGTCGTTCCAGGTGCCGAGATGCGCGAAGATCATGCCGCTCTCCCGGGCCAGCATGCTCATGCCGAACACGCAGTGGCGGGTGTCTTCCCAGACCAGCTGGCCGGCTTCGTCGGCCCCGAGGGGCGGATCGACCTGGACCATGGCCATACCGGGCTCGTTCGACACGTATTGGGAGCGGGGCACCGACACGGTATGGCCGAAGTTGTTCTCGACCATGATCCGGTTGTTCACGCCGATCAGGGACGCCTCGTCGCAGCCCCGCATGCGGGGAAAGACCGGAGTCCTGGCCACCACCGAGCCCGTGGCCCGGTCGGCCACGAAGATATGCATCCGCGGGTAGGCGTTGTCGGTGATGGCCACCAGCTGGTTGCCGTCTGCGTCGTCCATCAGGGTCGGAGTGGTGCCGCTGCCGATGTTCTTCTGGCCGGGTTTGAGGTAGCCGCTGTTGTCGTAGGCCTGCCGCCACCGGGGCACGACCTTGCCGGCCTCGGCGTCGTACGCCACCGCGTAGAGATACCCCTGGTTGCAGATGCCTTCGTCGTTCAGGCCGTTGGTCACGAAGTAGGCGCCGCTCTCGTCGACGGAGAAGGTGTTGTTGTTCCACTGCTCGGGCAGGGGCAGGCTCGCCTCGAGAGTCGTCACGGTCTTGCCGCCTGTTCCCGGCTCGAGCCGCACCACCGCCATGTAGGCGTGAGAGCCCAGGGTTCCGGTGGAGGTGTCGAAGGTGCCGGCGATCAGGCACCAATAGAGGTTGTCTTCGCCCCACACCGGGAGGCAGGAATACAAGGAGTTGCCCTCCGCCGAGCCGGTGACCAGCTCGACGATGTCTGTGCTGGTGGCCAGGGGTGTGAGCTCGTAGACGTGATCTTTCCCCTCGACATCGGCCGTGGGGAAGATCTGGATCTTGTTGTTGCCGACCACCACGGTGTTGTCGTCGTTGTCGAGAAAGAAATAACCACCGCCGAAGGTCCCCGGCACATAGGTGCTCGTTTCGGTCGCGGAGATGAAGTTGCACTCGGTATCGAAGACGATCAGTCGATACTTCTGCTCGCCGTAGGAGAAGGCGGTGGCGATCATCTGGTTCTTGCTGTTACACACCATCAGAGGAGTGAAGCCGTACGGATTGAATTGCAAGATCAGCCGCAGCTTGCGCGACACCGGGCCGGCGAGGCCGACCGACTCGGAGCAGTAGCTGTCCTGGTGGGCGCTGTTCCAGTTGTTCGGCGCCATGCCGGGGTTCTGCGGCAGCTCGATACCGGCGAAAAGGTTGTTGAGACTCTGGCCGGGCAGCACGGTGTGGATTTCTTCCCGGCGTAGCTCGGTGATGTGATCGAAGGGATTCATGATGTTCCTTTCTCGGAGTCCTGGGGATTGAACGATCAGGGGCTACGTCGAGAGGGTGTTCGAGCAAGGGGTGTGCCAGCGGTAGAACAAGGCCCAGCTTTCGAGATTCTGCAACGCTGAGCTGGCGGAAAAGGCCGCTCGCAGCGCGGTTCGAGCTTCACCACGGGCTGCCAGACCCTGGAGAGCCCGTGGAGAGTGGCTCCCGGAGAGCTCGGAATGTGAGCCGAAGGGCTCACCTCGGCTGCGCCCGATGGCGCACAGCTTCGGTCGAGGCCTGGAAAGCGGTGGGCGAAGGGGAGGGCAGCTCTATCGTGGATTCTGCGAAGGAGGCTTCGTTCGTGGAGACGGGGAGGAGAGAGCCGGAATCCGCCTCGCCTCTTCCAGCACCGCCGAGGCTTCGGGAGCCTTCATGCCGGCGAGCATCCGGAGCAGAACCCGGCAGGCGTCCGGTCGCTCCGGGTGTCGGGTGGTGAGGAAAGCATGTGCCGAGGCGATGGCTCTGTGGTCTCCACAGGCGCCGACCACGGCCAGCAAACCGCGGTAGGGCAGCGCCGAGGAAGGCGGACGGTTCTCTTCCTGGGCCAGGAGCTGGCGGAACCTCTCGTCGGGAGCGGACCCTCCCCGCCCGAACCGTTTCGCCACCCGCGCGGCCTTCTCGGCGATGCCCCGGAGCTCGGCTCTACGCTCCGCGGTGGGCTCGGGAACCGCGGCTTCGAGGGCGAGCCAGCCTTCGAGCAACCAGTTGGCCAGGTCTGCGGCGTCGTCGGCCCGGAAGAGCGCCGTCTGTTGCAGCAGGTCGCCGTCGGGCAACGGATTTCTTCGCTCGAACGCCAGCACCAGCCAGCCCCGGGGAACCCGCCGATCGACCGGGGAGTCGTCGGCCGCCCAGCGCAATGCCGGCAGGTCGCCCCAGGGGATCCAGTCGAGCACGTCGGGGATCTCCTGCCGCAGCCTCTCGACCGTCAGGTCCCGGAGCTCGTCGCGAGTCGTCATGTCGGGATTATCTCTCGGCTGGTAGCTCTCGATAAGAGCCTCCAGCGTCGGTTTGCTCCGCGGCCTTCCCCGGGAGAGAATGCCCCATGATTTCTACCTGGAATGCTGTTCTCCGTCCCCTCTCGATCGCTTCTGTCGTCCTGGCCCTCGGCTGTGCCGGCGGTGAGCCGGCGGCCGATGCCCCATCCCCGGAGCCACCGACGGCTCCGGTAGCGGCGGCGGAGTCGCCGGCAGAGGTCTGGTGGCAGCGGATCCACGACCTCTGTGGTCAGGCTTTCGAGGGGCGCCTGGTCTCCGACGACGCGGCCGACGAGCGGTTCGTGGGCCAGACCCTGACCATGCATGTGCGGCGCTGCGAGGCCGAGCGGATCGAGATCCCGTTGCACGTGGGCGAGGATCGATCGAGAACCTGGGTGCTCCGCCTCACGGAGGGCGGGATCCACCTGCAGCACGACCACCGGCACGAGGACGGCTCGGAGGATCCGGTGACGCTCTATGGCGGAACCTCCGTCGACGAGGGCGACGCAGGAGCACAGAGCTTCCCGGCCGACGACTACTCCCGCGAGCTCTTCGAGCAGAACGATCTCGGCGCTTCGGTGGCCAATACCTGGAGAATGGAGATCGTGCCCGGGGAGCGGTTCTCCTACATCCTGCGCCGCCCGGGGCGTCATTTCCGGGCCGATTTCGATCTCGCCCGGCCCGTCGAGCCGCCGCCCGCGCCCTGGGGCCACGACTGAGCGCGGGCGCGACGTCCGAGAGTCACTCTTCGGGCGCTGCTTCCGCCTCGGGATTCCCCGGCGGGCGGGTGAAGGCGTCGGCGTCGATCTCGGGACCGATCTCGACTTCGTCCACCGCCATGCTCTCGAGCCGGGCGCCGTATTCCCATTCGACGAGAAAAGGCACCACCAGCCCTTCGACCTCGCGAAAGTCGCTGAAGAAGGTCCGCTGGCGCATGGCGTCGGTGCCCTGGGTGAAGTCGAAGACCTGGCTGTCGACGGCGATTTCGAGAAAGGTCTCGGGGTCGAGATGCCAGGTCTCCTCGGAGCTCCGTTCGGCGCCCGGAGGCTCGATCGTCACCTGCAGCTGCAGCGTGGGCTGGCCGGCGATCGCACCTTCTCCGGCGAAGGCCACGGTGGCGATGGAGTCGTCGAGCAGTAGCAGCGGAAAGAGCGACTCCCGCTCGAGCTGCGAGCGGTACGGCTCTTCTTCCACGAGAGCCGGCTGGGGCGAGAGCAGCTTGTGCAACATCCACGGGCCCTCGGTGTCTCGGGCCCGGGTTGCGGGGGCGCCGAGCAGCTCGAAATCGAGCCGGTGGAGATGGGGCCTCTTGCGTAGGGCGGTGAAGCTCGAGGTCTCGCTGAAGGCCGCGTAGGTGCCGGTGAGGCGGAGAGCTTCTACCTCGCGCCAGCGCTCCTCGCCGCCGCGGGCCTCGGCGTAGGCGGCCAGGATCTCCAGCGCCTTCGCATCCTCGGGAGCCGCTGCCGGTCTGGCCACTGCGAGCGCCACGATCTCGTCCTGGTCGCGCAGGTAGAGCCGTCCGTCGGCGAGGCTGGGGGCGGTCCATGCCTTGCCGCTCATGGGCCGCGCGCGCCCGAGCTCGCGGTAGGCCTCGGGGGTGGCCCGCACCAGGGCCAGGGTGCCGTTGTCGGCGAGCACGTAGAGCAGGTCTCCGGCGGCGATGAGCGAGCCCTTGCCGAAGCCGCGACGGGCCCAACGCATGGAGCCGTCGACCACCGACAGGCATTTGAAGGTGGCGTTGTCGAATCCGTAGAGAAAGTCGCCGACCAGGACCGAGGAGTTGAAGTGGTTGCGCATCAGGCGTTCCTGCCACGCTTCCGACACGCGGAAGGAGTCGCCGACCTTCTCGATCTGCAGCATCAGGCCGCCGAAGGAGTCGTCGGAAGAGGAGACGAAGAGCTGGCTCGGGGGGTGGAAGATGGGCATGGGAATGACCGCCACGGCGCTGATCCCGTGGCGCCAGAGCACCTCGCCGGAGGTCGAGAGGGAGACCACCTCGGGGCCTTCGCGCCGCGAGAAGACGTACTGGCGGACCCCCGAGATCTCGATGGCGATGGGAGAGGAGTAACCGGCGGCCCCGTCGAGGGCCCGCCATCGTTCCTCGCCGGTCGCGGCGTCGAAGGCGGCGACGCTTCGGCCGGGCTCTTCGGAGCCCGCCTCGACGACCACTTGCCCGGAGTCGACCAGCGGCGACATGGAGTAACCGAACCGGGGAACGGGCTGGTCCCCGGCGAGATCCTGTCGCCAGACCTCGTGGCCGTCGGCAGCTCGCAATGCCAGCAGCAGCGAGCGCGACGACACCATGTAGACGTGGTCACCGTCGACGGTGGGAGTCGTCCGCGGACCGTTGCCGAACTCCGTCTCCACCGGTTCGCCGAGCAGCACCCTCCAGAGCTCTTCACCGGTGGCGGGATCGAGGGCCAGCAGCGCCTCCCGCGTTCCCTGGTCGGTCTCCACCAGGGCGGCGGTGAAGAGCCGACCCTTCGCGGCGGAGACGGCCGAGAAGCCGTCGCCGAGCTCCTGGCGCCACAGCACTTCCGGCTGGGTATCGCTCCACGATTCGAGCAGCGACACGTCCGCCGTGGTTCCGTGGCGGTCGGGCCCGCGGTATTGCGGCCAGTCCGCGGCGCCGACGGGCAGGGCTGCGGAGAGAAGGAGGAGAGCGAGAGACACGCGGCCGGAGAACATCGGCCGACCGGCTCCCGGGGACGGAAGAAGAGAGCGAGATCGAAGTTTCATGCCCTATTGTACGTAGGAAGGCCGCAGAGTTTCCCCGCGTTCGCTCAGCTGCCTGCATGGATCGAATCCTGGGCATTTGTGTCAAGGATTCGATCCCTGGATCCACCTTGGGGTTCGCGAGTGCAACGAGCAGCCCACTAGAACCACTCCGGGTCGAGGGTGATCTGGCGCCGGCCGATCGCCGTCGCGAGGCGATCGTAGAGATCTCGCCGCTGGGCCCGGGCGTCGCTGCGGAGCCTCTCCAGCTCGGCGTCTTCCTCGCCGGGCCCGTAGCCCTCGATCTCCGCCGTCCGCTCCAGGTTCGACTCGGCCATGGCGATCACTTCCTCATCGCCGAGGGCATCCGCGAGCTCTTCCAGCAGCCAGAGGTGCGCCTGGCTCGAGGATTCCGCCTCGTCGTTGCGCAGCCGGTGGGCAAACCAGGACGTGGCGGCCTCCGGGTCCCAGAGCGAGACCAGCTCGAGCAGGCCGATCGAGCCCTCGTCGAGGCTCTCGGCTTCCTGCAGCGCTCGGGTCAGGCGGTGTTTCTGGCGCTCGGTCAACGAGGCGCCGAGCCGAGCCGTGCGCGGCGGCTCGCCGCTGGCGACCGACTCGGCCGTTGCTCGCTCCAGGTCGAGCCGGAGGGTTTCGAACGTCTGCTCTTCGTGCGCCTCGGCTTCTTCGAGGAAGTCTTCGAGATCCTGCAGGGCGTGGGAGATCTCTCCGGTCGCCTCTTTCCGGGTTTGTGGGTTTTCCGCCGTGGCAACGAGCCATTCCATGACCCGATCGGGCTCGGACCCGGAGTCCCGCGCGAGGTCTGCCAGCGCATCTTCACCGTACACATGAGAGCGGAGGGCCACCCGCCCGCCCTGCACCGAGGGCTGGGCCTGGGCGGCACCCACTCCCAACCAGGCCGTGACCGGGGAGGCCGCCAGGGGTGAGGGCCTGGGCGGCGTCCGCAAGGGGCGAAGCGCCTCGAGCTGCGGAGATGTCGAGAGCACTTGCAGCCACCCACCCGAATAGGTCAGGCGAGCGCAGAGCCGACCGCGGCTGGCCTGGAGATGGGCATGAATCTGCCGCGAGGTCATCTGTGCAAAGTCGAAGACCTCGCGCTGACACTCGCCGCAGAAACGCCGGCCCTCGTCACTCCCGGAGACCTTCATCCGGTCCCAGGAGCTCGGGCAGGGATTCGCAACCCTCGGGCGATCGAGTTTCTTTCGCTGCGAAGACATGGTCCACCTCCAGATCGAGAGTGTGGTGCGCCGGAGCGCGGCATTCGAGAAATCGAAGGCTCATGGAAGCAAGGAACACGCCGAGAGATTCGCTGGCAGCTGCTGGAGGGGCGGGTGGAGCGTCGAACGGGCCAGGTGGCCCGAGCCCGGAGAGGAGGAGGGGCGGAGAGAGCCGGCGGCCGGGGTGGCCAAGCCGCCCAACCCGGTTACCGGGTGCCGAGTAGTGGGCGGATCTCGATGGCAACGGACGGGGGGGGGGGCGCCCCGCTTGGCTCGGGCGCTCGGCATCCCCGGGTTCCGCGCAAGGCGCTCGGAAACGCTTCAGGGGAAACCGACTGAGCTCGACCAGGCTACGGCATCGCCTGACTCGAAGCCGTCGGCAAAAATGATGGGGCAGCCCAGCGGAAAGGCCGTGCCGTCGGCAACAGTGGCAGAAGTCCCCAGGGGCTGCTCATAGCTCCGCACCTGGCCGTTGCAGGTGTCGGTCACCGTGATGTCGAGGGCGACATTGGTCAGGGGGCTGAAGATGACGGCGTAGGAGTCGGCCGCGGGGTTCGGCTCGGCCTTGATCAGCAGCTCCAGGTTTTGGGCAACGAAAAAGGAAAAAGCACCGGAGCGTTCGGTGAGAGGCTCCGGGATTCCGGATCCGGTCGCGCCGCCGGCGGCTTCGAAGGTGACCTCGACCTCGAATCTCCCGCCATCGAGGCTCAGGATGTCCGATCCCAGAACACTCGAGCCCGGGCTCTGTCGACGGCTGCCGTCCAGCTCGGGATCACACGGCAGGGCCGCGGTGTCGGTCACCGGATCGCCATAGGTCCCCTCGGTATTGCTGTAGAAGGTCTGGTTTCCGAGAACGGTGTCGGTGACGGTCAGAACCTGGCCGAAATCCGATACGTTGGCGAAGAAGACCCAGTAGGTGTCGGTGAAGGCGCAACCATCGAGCACCTTGAACAACACCTCGGCGGCGTCGGGGTCGTCGAACGTGAAGACCCCGGTGTCGCTGCCGAACGTGGTCAGCACCTGGCCGTCGCCGGTCTCGGGACCATGGGCCCAGGCGATCTCCACCCGGAAGCGATCTCCCTGCAGACACAAGGTCGAGGGAGAAGAAACGCACGTGCCGATGGTTGCCTCTTCCGCGAAGCCGGGAGCGGCCCCGAAAGCCAGGCAAATGGCCAGGCCGAAGAAGATTCGGAGTCGGTACGACGGACGCGAGCACTTGCCGATCATGATGCCTCCTGCAGAGTCTCGAGTGGGCTCGAACCGAGCCTTTCGCAAAGCGCGGCTGGATCCTACCGCGACGAAGGAGGATTTCAGGTGACGGCTCATCCCTCTACGAGGGCCGTCCAAGGGTCGGCGCAGAATTAACTTCACATTCGGGGGTAATTGCATCACCCCTCGCTGCGTTCCGCTCCTTGCGACGGACAACCAGTACGCCTCAGTCGCGCGCCT
>CAZMEL010000137.1:0-19874 GCA_964565225.1 uncultured Thermoanaerobaculia bacterium
TCACCAGGCTGCGGCAACAGAGCGGCTGGATCACTCTCGACTCGGGCTACGGCAATACCGGCAGCTGCCAGAGCGCCATCACTTTCATCGATGGCGAGAAGGGCATTCTCCGTTATCGGGGATATCCGATCGAGCAGCTCGCCGAGAACGCGACCTTCGCCGAGATCTGCTACCTGCTCATCTTCGGCTCGCTGCCCAACTCCACCCAGCTGGACGAGTTCAACGAGGGCCTGACCTACCACAGCATGCTCCACGAGGACATGAAGAAGTTCTTCGAGGGTTTCCCGCCGTCGGCTCATCCGATGGCCATCCTCTCGGCGATGGTCGCCTCCCTCTCGACCTACTACCCCAACGCCCATCGAGAAGACCGCTTCGGGCTGAACATCATCCGCCTCCTGGCCAAGGCGATCACCATCGCAGCCTTCTCCTACAAGAAGTCCATCGGCCAGCCGTTCATCTATCCGCGCAACGACCTCAACTACACCGCGAACTTCCTGCACATGATGTTCGCGGTGCCGGCGGAGCCGTACCAGGTGAACGAGGTGGTCGACCGCGCCCTCAACATGCTCCTGATCCTGCACGCGGATCACGAGCAGAACTGCAGCACCTCGACCGTGCGGATGGTGGGGAGCAGCCAGGCCAACCTGTACGCCTCGATCGCCGCCGGTATCTGCGCCCTCTGGGGCCCTCTCCACGGCGGAGCGAATCAGAAGGTCATCGAGATGCTGCAGATGATCGATGCCGACGGCGGCGACTACCAGAAGTACGTCGACATGGCCAAGGACAAATCCAACGACTTCCGCCTCATGGGCTTCGGCCACCGGGTCTACAAGAACTTCGACCCGCGCGCCAAAATTCTCAAGAAGGCGGCCGACGACGTGCTCGACGAGCTCGGGGTCGACGACCCGCTCCTCGATATCGCCAAGAACCTGGAGAAGATCGCCCTCGAAGACGAGTTCTTCGTGAAACGCAACCTCTATCCCAACGTCGATTTCTACAGCGGCATCATCTACAGCGCGATCGGAATCCCGACCAACATGTTCACGGTGATGTTCGCCCTCGGGCGCCTGCCCGGCTGGATTGCCCACTGGAAAGAGATGCGGGAAGACCCGAAGGGCCGGATCAACCGTCCACGCCAGGTCTACACCGGAGAGACCGCTCGCGATTACGTGCCACTCGCCTCTCGCTGAGCCCTTTCATCTCCTCCGAGCCGACACCGGCTCCCCAGGGCTCTTCCTCGGGAGAACCAATCTTCGGGCGGGTGGATCGTCGTCCGAGTCGGCCTAGGCCCGAATCCTCGACTCGGAGCCTTGACGCGCTCCCGAGACGATCTCAGGGCTGGAAACGGGCCACTTCGGACCAGCGGTAGGTGCTCTCGAGAGGTGTCTTGGTCCGCGCCGATCCTCCGAGGAACCAGCGGACCGAAGGGCGCGGCTCCAGCACTCCGAGGCGCCGTTGCCCTTCGCGCAATCCGGTGATGTACATGATGGTCGACAGAGCCTGGGCATCGAAGGCCGGACGGGCCACCGTCACGACCTGGATCACACCGTGCGCGGGTACTCCGGTTCGCAGGTCGATCCAGCGGATCGATTCGTCTCCGGAAGCCCCCACCCCGCTGATCGCGAGGGATTGATCTCGCAACAAGAGGACTTCCGGGGGGTCCTTCATCCCGTGCACAGTGGGCAGCGTGACGGGCCAGCCATCTCCCTCCGGCCCGCCTCCCGAGGCGCGCATCACGTTGCCGATCTCGACCCAGGCGTTCTCGACACCGTGCTCGGCCAGCACCTCGAAGGCCCGGTCGACGACAAATCCCTTGGCCAGTCCCACGAGCTCGACCCGGGTCCCCTCGGCGATGGCCCCCCGCATGCTTCCTTCTTCACTCGGGCTACCGCTCAGGTTGAGGCGATTGCATTCGGCTCCCGCCAGGGCCTGGCGTAGCTCCTCGGGATCGGGTACCAGCAGCTCGGGACTGGAGGACCACAGAGGGTAGACGCCACCCGCCAAGGGCCCGTGGGCTCCACTCGACCAGACACAGTAATTCAGAGATCGAAGGAGGGCCCGGGCCACTCGATCATCGAGCTTTCGACTTTCGCCGACATGGGAGTTGAGAGCCCCCAGAGAGCCCTCCAACGTGCTCTCGGGGTCGAGGAGCTGGGCCAGCTCGTGCATCTCCAGCAGAGCCGCTCTGGCGGCAGCATCGGCGGCGGGCACCGGCAGCTCCCGCACCTCGACCTCCGCCGATTCGCCGAACAACGCGGTCGAGAGACGAACGGGCTCGGCCGACACGTTCGAGGTCAGACAGAAGAGGGACGCCGCAACACCGAGAGCTCTGGGGATCATCTGCAGATCATATCGATTCTCCGAGAGCGGCGCGAATCGATCAGCCGAAGATCCGCGGGGCCGCCACAACAGCCTCCGGTACATCCCGAGCCACCACCTCGCCGTCCGGCCCCTGGAATCGATGGTTGCCGAGGTAGAGCAGGCACCGGTTTCGCCCTCTCTCCTTGCACTGGTAGAGCGCCTCGTCCGCCAGGAGAAGGAGCTCGCTGGCGGTCTTGATATGGACTTCGGGAAAGGCTGCCACCCCGAGGCTCAGGGTGAGAGGGATCGGCCGGCCTTCGTACACCAGGGCCAGGCCCTCCACCGCAGCCCGAAGCCTCTCCGCCAGCTGCAGAGCCGAAGGGCCATCGGTCTTCTCGAGCAGGAGAGTGAACTCCTCGCCGCCGTAGCGGCAGCAGAGATCGCCCTCGCGGCGCTGCGAGGCCAGGGTGTGAGCCACCAGCTTGAGCGCATCGTCTCCCGCCGCGTGACCAAACACGTCGTTCACCTTCTTGAAGAAATCGATGTCGCACATGATCACGGCCATCGACTGGCCTTCTTCGAAACAGTGCCGATACGCCTTCTGCAGGCTCGACTCGAGGATCCGGCGAACCGGCACCCCGGTCAGGGGATCGAGCTTGGCCTCCCGGTCGAGCTGGGCACGGTGCACCGAGCTCGCCATCTGCGGCACGAGGGTCGTGAAGAGCTTCTCCGCGCCGGGCTCGAATCGCCGCGGATCACACCACAGGCGGACCATCGCCAGGATCTCGCCTTCCGCCTCGAGCGGAGCTCGGATGATCTGCCAGCTCGTCCGGCGATGGATTCCCGGCAACATCTCCGGCCGCGGCGGCGGCTCGGGCTCGCCTTCGAACAACACGCCGTCGGGCCCGGCGCTCCAGCTGCGAGCTCGGGAGCCGTCGCCCGGCTCGTTCGGCTCTTCACCGATCGGCTCGGTCAAGAGCTCGAACTGGAACCAGCCCAGCGGCAAGACGTTTCGGCACTCGACGAGGATCTGCTGCGCGATGCCGGCCATGCCCGACGTCTCGGTCAAGATCCGCACATGGGCTTGCTGCAGCCGTTCGAGATCCAACAGCCGCGCTTCGACGATTCCTCGCATCCTCTGGAGATGGGCGGCAACGGCCGCAAGCCCTGCGATCACCAGCGCGAGCGGCCCCATCAGACCCCAGCCCGCGCTCGTTGCGGCTCCCTGCACCACGAAGCCGAGAACCAGGCCGGCACCTTCCAACAGCACCACCAGCCCGTGGCTCCACACGTCTTCCCGTGTTCCCATGGCCCGATCTCTGGCCACCAGCCATACGGCCCTCGTCGCCGCGTAGGCGAAGATCGCCGCCCCCGCGACCGCTAGCGAAGACCGTCCTGCCCCGCTGGCGAGAACGAACGAGACGCCCGCAGCCAGGGTCGAGAAGGAAACACCGGCGAGACCTCCGGGCTCGAGCCCGGGTTTCTCCTTGCGCCCGGTCGCAAATCTCTCCGCGACTCCCGGCCAGATCCCTCCCAGGAGATGGGCACCGACCCCTACGACCAGAGCCGGGGCCGCACCGAGCCGCACCATCGCCGGCACCAAGACGAAGGCACCGAGCCCCAGGGAGGCACCGGCCAGAGGACGAAAACCGGCGGCCAGTGCCCCCAGGGAGATCCAGGCCAGGATCTCCCAGACCCGCGGAATCAGACCTTCGGGTGCGAGCAGCGGAATCCGGCCGGCGACCCCGACGAGCAGCAGAGAGGCCACAGCCGACCACCAGCCCCAGGGCCGTTTATCAGGAGCTACCGATGGGCTCCCCGCCTTCGATCCTTCATCAGGTCCCGACATTCCGGATCGATGGTACTAGTGTGGAAATTGTCCGTTCAAGACACTCGACTCTTTATTGGCCTTGCGACCGACTGGCGAATGCACGACAATTGGGCCGACAGAGGAACCCGTGTCGAGTATTCGTTGCGGAAAACGGCCCGTCGGCGCGCTTCCGCCCCGTCCGGGTGTCCAATTCGCGAGCGTAGTACCCGAGAGAGCACAAAAACCGTAGAGCTGCCCCGGCAGAGGTCGTCCGCGGGTACGGCACGTTTCAGGTGTCCATCCCGATCCTCGGTTCGCCAGCTCGGAGAGCCAAGGCTGAAATTGTGGCGCAGCCACCACGTTTTGACGGTCCAGGGAAGCTGTGCTATACCTTCGGTTTACCCGTCAAGAGGTAACCTATGTCATCCATGGATCTCGTACTGTACGAAGAAGAAATCCATCTACTGGAGGAGGTGCTGCAGAGGCTGCGGCACGACTCCAACGCCAGGGCGGTCTTCTTGATCGACAAGAACGGCCAGCAGATGGCCGCTCAAGGCGAAATCGAGAATTTCGACACGACTTCCCTCGCCTCGCTGACCGCTGGAAACGTCGCTGCGACCGACAGCCTGGCCAAGCTGATCGGCGAACGCGAGTTCTCGGTGCTCTTCCATGAGGGAGAGAGAGACCACATCCACATCTCGATCGTGGCGAAACGGGCCATTCTGCTCGTCATCTTCGACGAACGTTCGTCCCTCGGCCTCGTCCGGCTCCGGGTCAAGCGGGCGAGCGGAGAATTTGACAAGATCTTCGACACGATGGACCAGAAGGCCAGCTCGGCGGGGTCGACCGACCACGTCAATCCGACTCCTTTCGCCGAGATCACCGACGACGACATCGATGCGCTCTTCAGCGACTGATCCACGGAATCGGCCATGACCTTCATCAATTACGCTGCGAAAGAAATCAACTGCAAGATCGTCTACTACGGCCCGGGCCTGGGCGGCAAGACGACCAATCTGCAGTACATCTACAGCAAGACCTCGCCCGACGCGAAGGGCAAGATGATCTCGCTGGCCACCGAGACCGACCGCACCCTCTTCTTCGACTTCCTGCCTCTCGACCTCGGGACGATCCGTGGATTCACGACCCGTTTTCACCTCTACACCGTCCCCGGCCAGGTCTTCTACGATGCCAGCCGGAAGCTCATCCTCAAGGGCGCCGACGGAGTGATCTTCGTCGCCGACAGCCAGGAAGAGCGGATGGAATCGAACATCGAGTCGATCCGCAATCTCGAGGAGAATCTTCGCCAGCACGGGCTGGACCTGAAGAGCCTCCCCTATGCCCTGCAGTTCAACAAGAGGGATCTACCCAATGCTCTCCCGGTCGAGGAGCTCTACCGGGTCCTGAACTTCAAACGAGAGCCCACGTTCGAAGCCGTTGCCCCCAACGGCAAGGGCGTCTTCGATACGCTCAAATCCGTCGCCAAACAAATCCTCGTCGAGCTGCGCAAGCGCTGAGACCCTCGGGTCGTTCGGCACGAGCCGCGCTCGGCCTCCCGTACAGACTTCTAGGAAGATCCGTAGTCATGGAGAAACGCTGGTCCAAGACCGAACTCACTCACCTCAAGCGGCACGTCGGCTCTCAGACTGCCGAAGAGCTGGCGCAACGATTTCACACCGATGCAGAAGCGGTCCGCCGCAAGATCGAAGAGCTCAACATCGGCGATCGAGCGCCGGGCGCCGGCGCCGAGAGTGACGAAGAGCTTCGTCTCTTCGAAGAAGCTCTCGAGCTCCTTCACGCCAAGAAATGGGAGAAGGCGGCCAAGGCCTTCGAGCAACTCGTTACCTCGGCCGACCACAGTCAGCTGATCGACCGTTCACGACAGTTCCTCGAGGTCTGCCGAGACCAGATCGGAGAAGGCAAGGTCGACACCGAGCCGTATCTGCAGGCCGTTTTCGAGAAGAACCAGGGCAACCTCGAACAGGCTCTGGAGATCTGCAAGAAACACGGCAACAGCGAAGAGGAGAGGTTCGTGTATCTGGAGGCCTCTCTCCGTGCGCTCGAAGGATCCGAAGACGAAGCTCTGAAGCTCCTCACGGATGCCATCCGTCTCGAGCCCAAGAACCGTGTGCATGCGTACCACGACCCGGACTTCCAGAATCTCCGAGGGAGCGAGGAGTTCTCCACTCTCCTCGCCCCGAGCTCCTGAGAGCCGTGAGATCGCGGCCGAAGACTCTTCGCGATCCCCGGTGAGCGCACCGTCTTCCGATGCGGCGAGGCCCGCTCTCGTCGCAATCGGAGGCGGTACCGGCTTGGCCGTGCTCCTGCGCGGCCTCAAGCAACAGACCGATCTCTGGAAGGAGCTGACCGCGGTGGTCACCGTGGCCGACGATGGCGGCTCATCCGGTCGGCTCCGCGAAGACTTCGGCATCCTGCCGCCGGGAGACATCCGCAACTGCATCGTCGCCCTCGCGGACGACGAGCATCTCCTCGCCCGCCTGTTCCAGTATCGATTCCCGGGCGATGGCGGCTTGAGCGGGCATTCCTTCGGCAACCTCTTTCTCACCGCCCTGACGGGGATCACCGGAGACTTCTACCAGGCGATCCTGACCGCTGAATCGATTCTCGCGGTCCGCGGTCGCATTCTTCCCTCGACTCTGCACGACGTTCGGCTGCGCGGAGTCAGCCGCGACGGGAACGTGTACGAAGGGGAGACCGCCATCGGCAGCTCCGGCGAGCCGCTCGAAACTCTCGAGCTGCAGCCCACGCAGGTCGCGGCGTTTCCGCCGGCCGTCGAGGCCCTGGAGAAGGCGGACTTCATTTTCCTCGGCCCCGGTTCCCTGTATACCTCCGTGCTACCGAACCTGATGATTCCGGGCATTCGCGAGGCGATCCGCCGGAGCCGAGCCCGGGTGGTGTGGATCCTGAACCTGATGTCCCAACCCGGTGAGACCGATCACATGAGCGCCGACGACCACCTCCGAGCGATCGAGAAACACCTCGGGGAACCCTTGGTCGATGTGGTGCTGGTCAACTCCACACGCCCGACACCGCAGCAGCTCCAACCCTACGTCGACACCGGAGCGAAGTGGATCGAGGTCGACCCGCGGGCTCTCGCCGAGCACGGCGCAGAAATCGTGCAGGCCGATCTGCTGGCCCACGAAGAGCTCATCCGTCATGATCCCGTGAAGCTCTGCCGCGCGGTCCTGGCGCTCGCGGAGGCCTCCTGAACCGATGACCACCGAGCCTTCCCCACCTCCGGGTCCGCTCGCCTTCCAGTAGATAGGAGAGACTCGATGTCGAACGAAATCTCCAGGCAACGGCCCCGAGTGGCGATCGTTTTGGCCGCCGGCAAGGGATCGAGGATGCGTTCCTCGACCCCGAAGGTGCTGCATCGAGCCGCCGGTAAGGGCCTGCTCGAATGGGTGGTCGATACCGCCAGGGCGAGCGGCTGCGAGAAGATCCTGGTGGTGGTCGGACACCAGCGCGAGAAAGTCCGGGACGCCATCCGGGGCGACGACATCGTCTGGGTACACCAGAGAGAGCAGAAGGGCACGGGCCATGCCCTGGCGCAGGCGGAGCCCTACGTGACCGAGCCCTCGATCCTGCTGGTGCTCTCGGGAGATGTCCCCCTGGTATCGCGCTCGACCCTCCGGGGCCTGGCGAGCGCCGCGGAACAGAGCTGGGGGTCCATGGCGGTGGCGGAGCTCGAGGAGCCGGGTTCCCTGGGCAGGGTCCTCGCCCGGGAGACCGGAGACCTGGACCGGATCGTCGAGGCGTCCGATGCCTCGCCCGAAGAGCTCGCGTGCCGGCTGGTCAACGCCGGCATCTACGCTCTGCCCTCCGAGATCTTCGCCTATCTCCGGAATCTGCGCACCGACAACGAGAAGGGGGAGCTCTATCTCACCGACGCACTGGGCGACGCCGCTCGCAACGGAGATCCGGTCGCCCTGGTGGAGCTCGCGAAGCCCTCCGAGGCCTTCGGGGTCAATACCCGCAAGGATCTGGCGCGCGTACACCAGGCGCTCGTGGAGCGACACCTCGAAGAGCTGATGGACAGTGGCGTCACGATCCTCGATCCCGACCGGACCCTCGTCGAGGCGACCGTTCGTGTCGGCAGCGATACGGTGCTGCACCCCGGAGTGTCGCTCATGGGCCACACCCGGATCGGCACGAATTGCGAGATCCACCAGGGGAGCTGGATTCGCGACTCCAGCGTTGGAGACGGGGTGGAGATCAAGCCCTACAGCCTCTTGGAGGAGGCCGAGGTGGCGGCGGACTGTACCGTGGGCCCCTTCGCCAGGCTGCGCCCGGCATCCGTCTTGCTAGAGGGCTCCCGGGTCGGCAATTTCGTCGAGTTGAAGAAGACTCGTCTCGGCAAGGGCGCCAAGGCGAGCCATCTCACGTACCTGGGAGACGCGACGATCGGAGATCGGGCCAATATCGGAGCCGGAACCATCACCTGCAACTACGATGGTGCCAACAAACACCCGACGGTCATCGGCGAAGGTGCCTTCATCGGCAGCGACACAATGCTCGTGGCGCCGATCGAGGTCGGCGCCGAAGCCATCACCGGCGCCGGATCGACCATTACCCATGACGTCCCACCGGGAGCGCTGGCCATCGCGCGGGCCCGGCAGAAGAACATCACGGATTGGAAGTCGCGAGCCCGAGCCGGTTCCCCCGGCAGCCAAACCAGCGCCCCCAAGAAGAAGGAATAGGCGATGTGTGGAATCGTCGGATACGTAGGACACCGTGAGGTCTTGCCGCTGCTCCTCGACGGCCTCAAGAAACTCGAGTACCGCGGCTATGACTCCGCGGGCGTGGTGACCGTCGAGCCCGAGGGCCTCGACGTGGTCCGGGCCGAGGGCAAGCTCGACCGCCTCCGGGAGCGGTTGCAGGATCTCGACATGAAGGGATCTCACGGCCTCGGACATACCCGCTGGGCCACCCACGGCCCCCCGGTGGAGCGCAACGCCCATCCGATTCTCGACGACAAGAAACGGGTGGCCATCATTCACAACGGCATCATCGAGAACTTTCTCGAGATCAAGAAACGCCTCCAGGCCGAGGGCTGGCGCTTCCATACCGACACCGATACCGAGATCATCGCCAACCTCATATCGTCCTATCTCGACCAGGATGGGCTGCTCGGCGCCGTCAGCCGAGCCTGCCGCGAGCTCGAGGGCATGTACGCTCTCGCCGCCGTTTCGACAGTCTCGGAAGAGCCCGAGATCGTGGTGGCGCGGCACGGCCCTCCTCTGCTCCTGGGCCTGGGCAACGACGAACAGTTCCTGGCCTCCGACGCGGCTCCGCTCCTCGCCTACACCCGCGACGTCATCTTCCTCGACAACGGCGATGTCGCACGGCTCCGGCGCGGCCGCGCCGAGATCTTCGACACCGAGGGTCGGCCGATCGAGCGGCCCGTCCACCGCCTCAATTGGGATCCGGTGCAGATCGAGAAGGGCGGCTACAAACATTTCATGCTGAAGGAGATCCACGAGCAGCCCCAGGCACTGCAAGACACCCTCGGGCGACGGGTGGATTTCGAGCGCGGCCGGATCACGCTCGACGGCTTCTCCATCGACGACCAGGATCTCACCCAGGTCCGCCGCATCCACCTGCTGGCCTGCGGAACCTCGTGGCATGCGGCCCTGGTCGGAAAGTTCCTGATCGAGGAGCTGGCGCGGATTCCCGTGGAAGTGGACTATGGCTCCGAGTACCGCTACCGCAACCCGATCGTCGATGCTTCGGTCCTGGCCATCGGCATTTCCCAGTCGGGCGAGACCGCCGACACGCTGGCCGCCATGGAGGCAGCCCGGGACCGGGGTGGCCGACTGCTCGCCATCTGCAATGTCGCCGGCAGCCAGGCGACCCGGATCAGCGAGGGAGCGATCTACACCCACGCGGGCCCCGAGATCGGCGTGGCTTCGACCAAGGCCTTCACCACGCAGCTGGTAGCCATCTACCTCCTGGCCCTCTACCTGCGGCAGGCCCGAGGAATGGAGGTTTCCCACGAGCTGATCGAAGACCTGGCCCACCTTCCCCAGGCCGTCGCCCGGGCGATCGACCAAGAGGAGCACCTCACGGAGATCGCCAAGCGCTACCATCGGGTTCGCGATTTCCTCTACCTCGGCCGAGGAATCAACTACCCGATCGCGCTCGAAGGAGCTCTCAAGCTGAAGGAGATCTCCTACATCCACGCCGAGGGCTACCCGGCGGGAGAGATGAAACACGGGCCGATCGCCCTGATCGACGAGGATCTTCCCACCGTGGCGATCGCCACCGGGGACCGGGTCGCCGAGAAGGTGCGCAGCAACATGGAGCAGGTCAAGGCCCGCGACGGGCAGGTGATCGCCCTCACCGACCTCGAGCCCGAGCGCTTCGAAGGCCTGGCCGACGAGGTGATCGTCGTTCCCCGCACCTCTCGCTGGCTGCAACCGATCGTCAACGTCATTCCGCTACAGCTCCTCGCCTACGACATCGGCGTACGGCGGGGTTGCGACGTCGACCAGCCGCGGAATCTCGCCAAGAGCGTCACCGTCGAGTAAAAAGGCACCGACCCCGTGATCGATTTCCAGAAATCCCTGAATCCGGAGCAGTATGCGGCCGTGACCCACGGCGACGGCCCTCAGCTGGTCATCGCCGGCGCAGGTTCCGGAAAGACCCGGGCGATCACCTATCGCATCGCCTGGTTGATCCAGGAGCGAGGAGTCGACCCGCGGGCGATCACCGCGGTGACCTTCACCAACAAGGCCGCTGCGGAGATGAAGGAAAGAGTGGAGGCGCTGGTGGGCCTGCACCCGCTCCCCGCCTTCGTCGGTACTTTTCATCGCTACTCTTTGCGCATGCTGCGGATGTATGGCGATCGCCTCGGCCTGCCCAAGGGATTTGCCATCTTCGATTCCGGCGACCAGCAGTCGTTGATCAAGAAGGCGGTCAAGGCCGAGGGGCTCGACGAAAAATCCTTCCGGCCCCAGGCCGTGTTGGCAGCGATCAGCGGCGCCAAGAACCGCCTGATCGGTCCCGCGGAATACGAACGCAAAGCCGACGATTTCTTCCGCCGCCGGGTCGCTCCCGTCTACCGCCGCTACCAGAAGCTTCTGCGCGACGGCGGCGGGGTCGATTTCGACGACATGATCGCCCTGTCCGTTCAGCTCCTGCGCCAACACGAGGATCTCCAGCGGCGGATCCGGCGACGGGCCCAACACCTTCTGGTCGACGAGTTCCAGGACACCAATCATGCCCAGCTGTCGCTGATTCGCGAGCTCGTCGGCACCGGCGGCAACCTCACCGCCGTGGGCGACGAAGACCAGGGCATCTACCGCTGGCGGGGCGCCGAGCTGCAGAACATCCTGCATTTCGAAGACGGCTTCCCCGGCGCGGAGATTCGCAAGCTCGAGCGCAACTACCGCTCGACCCAGAACATTCTCGACGCCTCGGGAGCGGTGGTCGCGAACAACCAGCACCGCCGCGGCAAGACCTTGTGGACCGAAGCCGGCGACGGCGACCCGCTGACCCTCTACCGGGGCCAGGACGAGCGAGACGAAGCGCGCTGGGTGGTCCAGACCCTGCGGGCCCAGGAGCAGGAATTCCGACTCTCCGATACCGCGGTGCTGGTGCGCACGAACTTTCAGACCCGTGCTCTCGAAGACGAGCTCCTGCGCCAGGGCATGGTCTACAACCTGGTCGGCGGTGTGCGCTTCTACGAGCGGGCCGAGATCAAGGATCTGGTGGCCTACCTGCGCCTGCTGCGAAACCCCGACGACGATTTCTCGCTCGACCGGATCCTCAATCGGCCGGCGCGCGGTATCGGCAAGACCACTCATCAACGGCTCCAGAAACGAGCCGAAGAGAGCGAGAAGTCCCAGTGGCAGGTGCTGGCCGACGAAGACTTCGAGGGAGTCTCGAAACGCAGCGTCAAGGCGTTGCTCGCGTTTCGCGACCTGATCTCCGGCCTGCTGGACGAGGCACAGACCCTACCCCTGCCCAGCCTGCTGCAACGGATCCTCGAAGCCACCGACTACGTCAGCCTCTACGACCAGCAGAACGACGACGACCGCTCGCGGCTGGAGAACATCGACGAGTTCCTCTCCGCGACCCAGGAGTTCGCTGCCCAGCACGGCTACGGCAGCGAGGAAGACGATCTCCTCACCTCGTTCCTCGATCATGTTTCCCTCGCGAGCGACACCGACGGGTTGGGTCGCAAGCAGGGACCGTCGCTGATGACTCTGCACAGTGCCAAGGGACTGGAGTTCTCGGCAGTGATTCTCGCCGGCCTGGAAGAGAAGATCCTTCCCCACAGCAACTCCATGCTGACCCCGGAGGATCTCGAAGAAGAGCGCCGGCTGATGTATGTGGGCATGACCCGCGCCCGCAAGCGACTCTTCCTTTCGACCTGCCGCCGACGGCAGATCGCCGGTATGTACCAGGACCAGGAAGAGTCGCGCTTTCTCGAGGAGATCCCTGCCGACAAGCTGGTGGTGGAAGAAAGCCCGGAGCTCTTTCGCCGCCCGGGAGGAGGCCAGCGCCCGGGAGGCCGAGCCCGATCCGACGTCTACGGCTTCTTCGGCAAGGCCGGCCGAAACAACGATCCCAGCATCGAGCCCGTCGCCGACGACTCTCCCGCCGACCTTCCGGCCCTGCAGGTCGACGAGATCGGTTCCACCAAGAGCCGGGGCAAGGTGCGCAAGGGCAGCCGGGTGCGGCACGCCACGCTGGGAGTGGGGCAGGTATTCCGGATCGACGGCGACGGCGACAACATGCGCCTGATCGTCTATTTCCAGGGAGTCGGTCGGCGGACCCTGCTGGCGAAGTTCGCCAAGCTCGAAGTGCTCAGCTGACTCCCGGCCGCAAGCGCCGCAAGCCGAGCAGGCACATGTACGTGTAGCCGTGCATGAAGAGCAGCAGGAAGGGAATCGACAGCCACATCTCGAAGTAGATCGCCAGCACGAAGCAGGCCATGAAGTACACGGCGAGCAGGCTCTCGAGGTAGAAAGAGAGATCCCGTTTCAAGAGATACTTCTTGCTCGTCCAGCCCCCGCTCGAGCCTTCGATCCGGTACTTCGGCGTGCGGTGGAACACCCCGCCATCGTGGAACAGGCCCGAGAGCACCGCGCGCGAGTTGTTCACCGCCAGGCCGATACCCACGCCCATGAGCGCGGCCGTCTGCCACAGCCGGCGCAGAGAGAATCGGCGCCCCGGATGGACCGCCTGCTGCGACACCGCGTAGAACACCAGCACCGAAAGAGTGGCCGCCGTGAACAGGGGCAGGTCGATGGCGAGCAGCTCCCAGGCTTCGGCACCCCGGCGCAGGTACATGGCAGGGAAGATCAGCAGGGAGAGGGCGATCATCAGCAGGTAGGTCAGGTTGTTGGTCAGGTGCACGAAAGCTTCCATTTTGGCGTGCAACGGAAGGCGCGAGGTCAAGACGCGCCACAGCAGCTTGCGTCCGGTCTGAATCGAGCCCTTGGTCCACCGGTGTTGCTGGCTCTTGTAGGCATTGATCTCCGCCGGAAGCTCCGCGGGAACGATCAGGTCGGCCAGGTAGAGGAATTTCCAGCCTGCGAGCTGCGCCCGGTAGGAAAGGTCGAGATCCTCCGTCAGGGTGTCGTGCTCCCAGCCACCGGCGTCTTCGATCGCCTGGCGGCGCCAGATCCCCGCGGTGCCGTTGAAGTTGAACAGGCAGCCGCTACGGTGCCGAGCCGTGTGCTCGACCACGAAATGGCCGTCGAGCAGGATGGCCTGGATCTTGGTCAGCAGCGAGTACTCGCGGTTGAGGTGCCCCCAACGCGCCTGCACCATTCCGATCTCGGAGCTCTGGAAGTAGGGAACCGTCTGCCGTAGAAACTCCCGGGTGGGAAGGAAGTCGGCGTCGAACACCGCCACCAGCTCACCCTTCGCCCGGGTCAGGCCGGCGGCGAGGGCCCCGGCCTTGAAACCTTCACGGTCGGTTCGGTGGAGATGCCGGATATCGAACCCCTCGGCCTGCCATCGAGACACCAGGCGAGAGACCTTTTCGCGGGTCTCGTCCGTAGAATCATCCAGAACCTGGATTTCCAGGCGATCGCGTGGATACTCTATGGCGCAGACCGCTTCGATCAACCTCTCGGCCACATACATCTCGTTGAAGATCGGCAGCTGGACGGTGACCATCGGCCAGATCTCGGGATCCGCAGGTTTTTCGGGCCGGTGGCTCCGAGTCCGCCAGAAGCTCCACACCAGCACGAGCCGGTGGGTTCCGTAACATGCCAGGATCCCGAGAATCAGGTAATACAGTGTCAGGATCAGCCCGGACGCCCACTCATCCATCTCTAGCTTCTCTCCTCGATCATCCGACGCTTCGGGCCGCGTGGCCCCTGTTGATCCTTCATCTCGGTCTGCTTCTGGTCTTCGATCTCGATCGCTGGCCGTATGCGACGATCCTCTTGGTCGGCGGCGCCTTCCTCGCCTACGCCCGCGCCGCGGTACGTCTGGAGACTGCAGGATCCGCGCGTTCGATTCTGTGGGTCGCTATCGCCCTTCGTATCTTGCTCTTGCCACTGCCCCCGACCCTTTCCGACGACACCTTGCGGTACGTCTGGGACGGCAGGGTCGTCACCGCCGGATTCAACCCGTATTTGCTGGCTCCGGAGGAAGAAGAGCTCGCCCCTTTGCGAGACGACCTCTGGCAGAGAATGCCACATCAGCATGTGCCGACCGTCTACCCGCCGCTGGCGTTACTGCTCTTCGCCCTTGCCAGCTGGCTGCCTTCTCCCCTGATTGCAGTCAAGATTCTACTCTGTATCTGCGAAGTCATCGGTTGCTTTCTCCTGGTCCGGTTGGTCGAGGCGCTCCGCCTACCCCGAGGACGGGTGATCTGGTACGCCTGGAATCCCTTGCCGATTCTCGAGGTGGCGGGAATGGGTCATATCGACGGTGTCGTGGTCGCGGCTCAGATCGCCGCGGTCTGGCTCCTCGTCGAACGGCCGCCTCGGATCCTGCTCGCCGCCTCGGCGGGGGCGGCCGCGGTCCTCGCCAAGCTCCTGCCGGTCGTCGCCCTGCCGATCTGGGCCAAGTCGAGCAGACGTCCGGTGCTCTTCGCGGTCACTGCCGGTGTGCTGATCGCCGCGTTCCTCCTACCGGTGTTCCTGCTCGCCGGGGGGATTCCCCCGGGGCTGGTGAAGTATGGAGTTTCCTGGGAATTCAACGGTCCGATCTACGAGCCCCTGTGGCGTCTCTTCGAGGCGATCGAGGCCGACCAGGCGATCAAGGTCGGGCTCGACGAAATCAAGAACACGTGGGGGCAAGACGCATTCTGGAATCGACTCTACCCGTTCGTCTATCCCCAGTTTCTCGCCAAGCTCTGCCTCCTGGGAGGGTTCGGAATCTTCTTTCTCCTTCATCTCGGGAAGGACACGGATCATCCGGTGCTCGCCACGGGCCGGCTCTTCGGGGGATTCCTGCTGGCGATGGCCACTTTCTACCCCTGGTACCTTCTCCTGATCCTTCCGTGGGCCGCAGTCTGTAGACATCGCGCCTGGCTCCTGCTCTCCGCTCTGCTGCAGATCGCGTATCTTTCCCACCTGCTCGAGATCTCCCACTGGCCCGGCCCCTTCGTTCTGATCTGGGGTCCCTTCTTTTTCGTACTGGCCCGGTCGAAATGGTCGATCTCCTGACCTACCGCCTCACCGTTGCCTACGACGGGACTCGTTTCGCGGGCTGGCAGCGGCAGAAGAACGCCTCCTCGGTGCAACAGACCCTGGAAAAAGCATTGAGTCATCTGCTCTCCCGACCGATCTCGATCCATGGCGCCGGGCGCACGGACGCGGGAGTCCACGCGCGGGGACAGACCGCTCATCTTCAGCTCTCGGAGCCGTTTTCGCTCCGGGGCCTGGTCCACGGAACCAATCATCTTCTTCCACCACAGGTACGGATCTGCGCTGCTGATCGGATGCCCGCGGGCTTTCACGCCCGCAAATCGGCCCTCGGCAAGATGTATCTCTATCGGCTGTCGACGACCCGGGTGATTCCTCCTCAGGATGCCCCCTTCGTCATGCGATCACCGAGAGGCGAGATCGACCTCAGAGCCATCCGTAGAGCTCTCGAGGATCTGCCCGGGCGCCACGACTTCACCGCCTTCGCCCTCGCCGGAGGCAGCCACGGGCAACCCTTTCGCCGGATCTTCGCCGCCACCGCCGACGCCAGAGACCGGGAGATCCAGCTGCGGTTCTACGGCGACGGATTCCTGCGCGGGATGGTGCGCGCTCTCGCCGGCACCCTGGTGCAGATCGGGCTCGGTCAGCGTGATCCGGGGGAGCTGCGCCACCTTCTCGCCGGCCGGCCCCGATCGGCAGCGGGCCCCACCGCTCCGGCCAACGGACTCTCGCTGGAGAAGGTCTTCTACACGGAACGCTGGAAGGCCCTCGAGAGCTACGCTCCATGATCTCTCCAGAAACTCAGGTGTGGTAGGTTACGCGTCCATCATGAATCGACGTTCCCCCGCTTCCTGGGGCTCCGAGCTCCGGCCCTCGAAATCCATCGATCTCGAATCTCTGGGAGAGCATGGCTCCGCCGCCCGGCGCCTTGCCGAGAGCCTCGATCTCGCTCGCCTTCCCCGCCATATCGCCGTGATCATGGACGGCAACGGGCGCTGGGCCCGGCAGCGAGATCGGCCGCGGGTGGAAGGACACCGAGCGGGCGTTGCCGCGGTTCGTGAGGCGGTCGAGACCTGCGCCCGGCTGGGAATCGAGGTGCTCTCTCTCTACGCTTTCTCCACCGAGAACTGGAGCCGGCCCAAACACGAGGTCTGGACGTTGATGAACCTCCTGCGCGAGTACATGCGCCGGGAGCTTCCGAGCCTGCAGAAGCAAGGGATCCGGCTCCGGGTCATCGGCCGCAAGGATCGACTCGATCCGTCTCTCCTGGCAGAGCTCGAGAAAGCCTGTGACGCCACGGCCGGCGGCGAAGGCCTTTCGCTCAACGTCGCCCTGGACTACTCGGGCCGTTCGGAGATCGTCGATGCCTGCCGGCGAATCGTGCAGGACTGGGCGTCGGGAGAGCCCCGGGAGATCGACGAAGAGACTCTGGGCGAGTATCTCTACACCGCCGGCCAGCCAGACCCGGATCTCCTGATCCGTACGTCCGGCGAGCTACGGATCAGCAACTTCCTTCTCTGGCAGCTCGCGTATACCGAGATCTGGATCACCAAGACCCTGTGGCCCGACTTCGATCGTTGCGACCTGCTCCGGGCCGTTCTCGACTATCAGGGCCGGAACCGCCGGTATGGCGGTTTGACCGTTGAGCCCGCGCCAGCCGCAGGCGAAGAGCCTTCCGCGTGATCCGCTCGGTGAGCAAAGCCCTACTCAACCGGATTCTCACCACCCTCGTCGCCGCTCCCGCCGCGGTAGCGATCGTTCTCGCCCTCTCTCCGGAGATGGTCTTCTTCTGCGCCCTCGCCGTCTTCTTCTGGGCCGCCATCGAATTCGTGAAGATGGCACAGCTCTATGCGCCGAGCGCCCCCATCGGCGCTCTGTTGATCCTCTTTCCCATCGCGTCGCTGCTGACCTTTCGATTCTCGTCGCTTCACCCCGACCCCGCCCAGGCAGGTCTGCGGCTCTTCGCCGCCTACTTTCTGCTCGCCTTCGTCGCCGCTCTCTGCGTCCTGCTCGCACGAGCCGAGATGCGCGACGGTCTGCCGGCGATCGGTATCCTGGCCTTTGCGACTCCCTACTTCGCCGTGCCGCCGCTGGCGCTCTTCCACCTCGAGACGATCGACCCATGGCTGGTGATCGCCTTGCTCGCCATCGTCTGGCTCGGCGATACGGCGGCCTATTTCATCGGGTCCTGGTTCGGGCGTCACAAGCTGGCGCCGGCCGTGAGCCCGAACAAGACCTGGGAAGGAGCAGCGGCCAGCCTGCTCGCCGCCGTTCTCACCGCCGCGGTCTGGAGCCAGCTGCGCCTCGGGAGGCTCGAGGTGGGCCTGCTCCTGGTGGCGGCGGCGACCTCGATCGGCGCCCAGGTCGGAGACCTGGTGGAATCGATGGTCAAACGTGGCGTCGGCGTGAAGGACTCCTCGAACGTGCTCCCCGGACACGGCGGCTTCTACGACCGGCTCGATGCTCTGATCCTGGCCGCCCCGGTGTTCCTGATGGGCTGCTGGGTCATGGGATTCGATCGCCTGGTCCCAAACCCCTGAGACGCCTCAACCTCCGGCAGGGATTCTGCGTATCTTCTGCCGACCGGGCTCAACGGCTCGGCGTACAATGACCGAGACGCACCAGCCGGCCGCGTAGAGACCTGCCGCCAATCCTCTCCCTCCACCGAGGAGCCCGGGCATGGAAGCCTTGATCGACAAGCTGATTTTCGTTCCCGCCTTCATCTTCTCCCTGGGGGTCATCGTCTTCGTGCACGAGTTGGGGCACTTCCTCGTCGCACGGTTCTTCGGAGTCCGGGTGCTGGTCTTCTCCCTCGGCTTCGGCAAGACCATCTGGGGATTCCAGCGCGGCGGAACCGACTACCGCATTGCTCGCATACCTCTGGGTGGATATGTCCGGATGGGCGGCGAGATGCCGGAAGAACGCACCGGAGCTCCCGACGATTTCCTGAGCAAACCCCGCTGGCAGAGGATCTTGATCTACCTCGCAGGCCCGGTGATGAACGTGGTGCTGTCGATCGCTCTCATCGCCGGGGTCTTCATGCACGGCATCGAGATGCAGGCCATCGAAGAGATTCCCGCGGTCGTGGGTCTGGTCGAAGAAGGCTCTCCGGCCGAGGCCGCAGGTCTCGTGGAGGGCGACCGGATCGCCCGGGTCGACGGCGAGCCCGTGACGCTGTGGAAAGACGTCAGCTTCGCCTTCGCCACCGCGGCGGAGAAAGAGGTTTCGCTGGTGGTCCTGCGGGGCGAGCAGAGGCTCGAGATGGTGGTGATTCCGGCGAAGAACCCCCGCTACCAGTTCGGCGATGCGGGGGTGTTTCCTCGGCAGCAGCTGCGGACCTCCATCGTGCTCCGGGACACACCCGCCGAGCGTGCCGGCTTCCGCTCGGGGGACGAGGTGCGCCGTGTCGACGGCCGGGAGATCCTGAGCCCGCAGGACTTCGTCGACTACATCAATCAGCGCCCCGGAGTCGAGATCGAAGTCGGCGTGTTGCGCCGCGGAGAGCCCTTGACCCTGAAGGTCACACCGATGGATGTCGACGGCAAGGGCCTGATCGGCGTCCGCCTCGGCTCCTTTCGCCAGCTCCCGCTCGGCGAGGCCCTGGTGGCGAGCGTGCGATTCAATCTCGAGATCGTCGAGAAGAGCGCCGAGATCCTGGGCAAGCTCTTCACCCGAGAAATCGCTCCCCAGAGCGCCATTTCCGGACCGATCGAGATCGCCGCCCTGAGCGGTCGGGCCGCCCGGCGCGGACTGAAGGATCTGCTCTACACGATGGGTTTCCTCAGCATCAGCATCGGCTTCATGAACCTCCTCCCCATTCCGGTTCTCGACGGGGGACACATCACCATTCTTCTGGTCGAGAGCCTGCTCCAGCGAGACCTCTCCCTGACCGTCAAGGAGCGCATCACCCAGGCCGGGTTCATGATGCTCATGACCTTGATGGCCCTCGTCATCCTCTTCGACCTGTCGAAGAACCTGCCCTACCTGTTCTCCTGATCTGGTTCGGTGCCGGATCCGCCGAGCCCGAAGGCTGTCAGCCGGAGCGGACACCCGTCTCGATCCTCTGACGAATCGCCTCCATGGGCACGAGCGTCTCGGCGAGCGCCTCTGGTACACTCCGCCCATGT
>CAZMEL010000138.1:0-19628 GCA_964565225.1 uncultured Thermoanaerobaculia bacterium
ATCGCCTTCGATCTCACGGTTACCAGCCTGTGGCTGCCGCTGGCCCTCGGCAAGACCATCTCCCTGGCTCCGGCGACCACGGAAATGCCACCTCTGGTCGACGCCATCGAGCGGCTTCCCGGTGGCCGGATCTTCTTGAAGGCCACTCCCGCCCATGCCCAGCTGCTCGCGCGCCAGCTCGAGGAGGCCGGGCCTCGGGGCCTGACCATCGGCCGTAGGATCCACACCCTGGTGCTCGGAGGCGAGGCTCTGCGCAAGGAGCAGGTCCGCTGGTGGCACGAGCACAGCCCGGAGACCCGAATCGCCAACGAGTACGGCCCCACCGAGGCGGTGGTGGGCTGCAGCCTCTACCAACACCCGGCCGGACGCCTCGCCGAAGGAGACGTTCCGATCGGTCGTCCTTTTGCCGGCACCCGACTCTTCGTGGCCGACGCCCGCCTTCGGCCGGTTCCCGTCGGTGCTCCCGGAGAGCTGTTGATCGGCGCCGATTCGCTGGCCCGGGGGTATTGGTCGCGCCCTCGGCTCACCGCGCGGTCCTTCGTGCCCGACCCCTTCGGCGGCTCCGGCCAACGGCTCTACCGCAGCGGCGACCGCGTGCGGCTCGGTGCCGATGGCACTCTCAACTTTCTCGGCCGGATCGATCAGCAGGTCAAGGTCCGCGGAATCCGGCTCGAGCTGGAAGAGGTCCGGATCGCTCTCGACCGGCACCCCGCGATCGACGGCAGCGCCGTCTGGGTGGCGCGGCTCGCCGAAGGGGAGCCATTGCTGGTGGCGGCTTATCAATCGCCGGAGCCCCTCCAGATCGCCGACCTGCGGCGACACCTCGCCTCCTGGTTGCCCGAGAGCGTGATCCCGGGCCGCTTCTTGCACTTCGAACGGCTGCCGTTGACCCCCAACGGCAAGATCGATCGGAGCGTGCTGGAGGCCCTGCGGCCCGAGACCCTCCAGCGCGACCACGCCTACACGGCCCCGCGGGATCAGCTCGAGCTCGAGCTCTGCCGGATCTGGGAACAGATTCTGGAGACCTCGCCCGTCGGTGTGCACGACTCTTTCTTCGATCTCGGCGGGCACTCCCTCCTGGCGGTTCGATTGACGGCGAAGATCTCCGAGGCCACGGGTTTCGAGGTTGCCCTGCCCGAGCTCTTCCGGCGGCCGACCGTGGCCGGGCTGGCCGAGTCTCTGCGGGCGGAGTCCGAGAGCTCGGGACCTTCGGGGCGCTGCGCCGTCTCCCTCGCCCCTACGGCCGACGCTTCGCTGCCCGCGCTCTTCTGGGTCCACCCGGTGGGTGGTGATGTCTACTCCTACGTGGGCCTCGCCCAGGCCCTCGGCGGAAGGAGGCAGCTGGTCGCCTTCCGGGCCCCGGAGCTGGTACCGGGGGCCGAGACCGCGGGCCTGGAGGCTCCGTCGAGCCGGATTCGCGGGCTCGCCGAGCGCTACCTCGCCGAGCTCCGCGAGCACCAGCCCGAGGGTCCCTACTTTCTCGGCGGCTGGTCGATGGGAGGTCTGGTGGCTTTCGAGATGGCCTGCCAGCTGGAGACAGAAGGCGCCGAGATCGGCGCCCTGACTCTCCTCGATTCCTGGGCTCCGCACCTCGGCCGGCAGGTGCTGAGCGGCGGGGAAACGGCGGTGGAGCTCGCCTTTGCCCGCGATCTCGGCCTGCCGCGCGCAGCCGCCGAGTCGGAGCGGCCCGAGGCGTCCCGCGAGGAGCGGCTGTCCCGGATCCTGGATCGAGCCGTCTCGGCCGGGATCCTGCGGAGCGACGAGGACGCCAGCTCTCTGCGCAATCGGTTCGCGACCTTCCGCCGCAACTGGGAAGCCCAACGCGACTACCCGGGGCGGGAGCTCGGCGGCAGGATCTTCCTCCTGCGGGCCAGCGAGCCCGTGGGGCTCGAACGGCCGGGAGACCTCGGCTGGAGCAAGTACACCCGTGGTGGTGTCGACACGATCGACGTTTCCGGAAGCCACTATTCCGCCCTGGGGCCGGAGAACGTCCACGAGCTCGCCGAGAGACTGCTGGAAGGGCTCGGCGCCGAAACCGCAGAGCCTCGGAAATCGACCGACGAGGAGAAGCCTTGAGCCAGACCGTACCTTCGACCGTGCTCTCCGTGCGAGGAGCGCGCAAGACCTTCGACCAGACCGTGGCCCTCGACGGGGTCGACCTGTCCCTCGAACGGGGGGAATGGCTCGGCCTGCTCGGGCCCAACGGCGCCGGAAAGACGACGCTGGTGCGCTCGATCGCCGGTCACGTTCGGCTCGGCGAGGGTCGAGTCGAGCTCCTCGGCCGTCCCATCCAGGAGTCCTCGCGAAAGGGGAATCGTCGGGAGCTCGGCATCGTGCCGCAGGAAATCGCTCTCTATGCCCTGCTCACGGCGGAGGAAAACCTGCAGATCTTCGGGCGCCTGCACGGGGTCGAGCCCGAGGATCTGCCCGAACGGATCGCCTGGGCTCTCGATTGGAGCGGCCTCCGCGAGCATGCCGGCGAGCTCACCAAGACCTTTTCGGGTGGCATGAAGCGGCGCCTGAACATCGCCTGCGCCATTCTCCACCGCCCGGAGGTGCTCCTGCTCGACGAGCCGACGGCCGGAGTCGATCCCCAGAGCCGTCAGCGGATCTGGGACATGCTCGCGGAACGGCGCCGCGAAGGGGCCTCGATCCTGCTCACCACACATCAGCTCGACGAAGCCCAACAGGTCTGCGACCGCATCGTGATCATCGACCACGGCCAGGTGATCGCCGAAGGCACCATGACCGAGCTGATCACCGGCACCGTCGGCGCCGGCCGGCGGGTGATCTTCGAGCTCGACCGGGCCGTCGAAGCCGAAGAGCTGCCCGCGTCCTGGTGCCGAGGCGCGCCCGGCCGTCAGCTCGCCGTACCCGTCGACGACCCGATCGAAGACCTGCCCGCCATCCTGCAGCGGATCGGTGGGGCGGGGTACCGGGTGAAGGATCTGCGAATCGAGAACCCGACCCTGCACGATGTTTTTCTCCACCTCACCGGCCGAGGGCTTCGCCAATGATCACCACCGTCTTGCGCGCCAGCTGGATCAACTTCAAGCGAGATCGGGTCGCTCAGATCGTCAACCTGATCCTGCCGATCCTCTTCTTCTCGATCTTCGCCACGATCTTCGGCGGCATGGCCGGAGGCAGCGGCAAGATGGTGGTGACCGTCGCCGTGGTGGACGAAGACGGAACCTCGTCGACCCAGCGGCTGGTCTCCGCCCTCGGCGCCGACCCCAAGCTGAACGTCGAGACCACAAGAAACGGCGAGCCGCTCGACGCCGCCGCGGCGCGAGCGCTCGTCGCCGAGGGTGAGCTGACCGTCGCGGTGGTGATTCCCCGGGGGTTCAGCGACCGCATGCGGCAGGGCCGCGACGACGCCGCGATCACGGTTCTCGCCGACACCTCCGACCCCGTCGGTCCGCAGATGGTGTCGGGCCTGTTACAGGCGGCCGCCTTCCGCGCCCTGCCCGATCTGTGGATGCAGCAGGGCCTCGACAACTTCAAACGTTTCGGTGGAGAGCTGACCGAGCAGCAGAAAGAGGCGCTCGACCTCTACGAGAGCAGCCTCGCCCTCCTCGACAGCGAAGAGGCAATCGAGATGGACTCTTCCGCCGAGCAGGGTCTGGTGAAGGTCGAGCTCGAAGACGTGCTTCGCGGAGATACCGCCGAAAATCCGACCATCCCCTACTACGCTGCCAGCACCGGAGTGATGTTCCTGCTCTTCATGGTCAGCGCCAGCGGCGGCTCCCTGCTCCAGGAGGAGGAGAACGGAGTGCTCGAACGGCTGCTGGGCTCGAGCCTGGGAATGGGCAAGCTCCTGTTCGGGAAGTGGCTCTTCGCGGCCCTCATGGGCATCGTGCAGGTGACCTCGATGTTCGTCTGGGGCTCCCTGGTCTTCGGGCTCGACCTGTGGACCGTTCCTCACCTCACCGGATTCCTGGTGATGGTGACCGTGACCGCCTCGGCGGCTTCGGCCCTGGGGCTCTTTCTCGCGACCCTCTGCCGGACCCGGGCCCAGCTCGGGGGCTTCTCGGTGATCCTCGTCCTCACCATGTCGGCGCTCGGCGGAAGCATGTTCCCTCGCTTCCTGATGCCGGAGTGGATGCAGACGGTGGGTCTCTTCACCTTCAACGCCTGGGCCCTCGACGGCTTCCAGAAGGTCTTCTGGTACAACCGGCCGCTCTTCGAGCTCTGGCCCCAGGTGAGCGTCCTCGTCGGCCTCAGCCTGCTGCTCATGGCCCTCGCGCGCCTCTTCTCCAGGCGCTGGGAAACGATCTGAGCTCTCAGCTCCCGAGCCCGGCTCCCCGGCGCAGCTCGACGATCTGCCCCGCGGCGAAATCGCCGAAGGCTTCCGAGGATCCGTCGATCCAGGTCACCGTGACCGCTTCGACCTCGCTCGCGTCGCCGATCCCCAGGTGCACCCGGGGGTCACTGGCCGCGAGGTAGCTGTACGAGGTCCGTACGACCCGGGTCAGGGTCCTCTCGCCGAGCCGGAGCCGCAGCCGGGCACCGAGAGCGGTGCCGCCGGAGCGCTCCGACACCTGGAAGAGGATCCATCCGCCGCGATCGGCCACGACATTGCGCAGCAGGTGCACGGGGGCGTCGCGGTTGACCACCACGAGGTCCATCCCGCCGTCGTTGTCGTCCTCGTCGGCCTCAGCCTGCTGCTCATGGCCCTCGCGCGCCTCTTCTCCAGGCGCTGGGAAACGATCTGAGCTCTCAGCTCCCGAGCCCGGCTCCCCGGCGCAGCTCGACGATCTGCCCCGCGGCGAAATCGCCGAAGGCTTCCGAGGATCCGTCGATCCAGGTCACCGTGACCGCTTCGACCTCGCTCGCGTCGCCGATCCCCAGGTGCACCCGGGGGTCACTGGCCGCGAGGTAGCTGTACGAGGTCCGTACGACCCGGGTCAGGGTCCTCTCGCCGAGCCGGAGCCGCAGCCGGGCACCGAGAGCGGTGCCGCCGGAGCGCTCCGACACCTGGAAGAGGATCCATCCGCCGCGATCGGCCACGACATTGCGCAGCAGGTGCACGGGGGCGTCGCGGTTGACCACCACGAGGTCCATCCCGCCGTCGTTGTCGAGATCGCCGAAGGCCGCGGCCCGGCTGGTGGCGGCGAGGCTCTCGGCGGTGCCTCCCCGGGGCTCCACGGGCTCGAAGAAGAGGCCCCCCTCGGGATCCGACACTCCCCGGACCAGCACGTTGGGCTCGGCATACGGATCGTCGCCGTATTGGGGCAGGCGCAGGTTTCCGGGAAGGGCCATGGGAAACCGCACGACCCGTCCCGCCGCTTCGTAGAGATCGAGCCTCCCGTCGTTGTCGAAATCGGCGAATCCCACTCCGAAACGGGTCCGCGTACGACTGAGCTCGTGCAGCTTCGCCAACATGGTGATGTCGGTGCAATGAGTGCCGTCGTTGCGGAACAGAGAATCACTCTCCACCCCGAAGTTGACCACCAGGATCTCTTCGTCTCCGTCGTTGTCCAGATCGGCAGAGCTCACTCCCATCCCCGCCTTGACCCGACCTGTCGAGTCGATCGCACAGCCGAACATCGCGGCTCGATCCTCGAAACGCCCAGAGTCCTGCTGGATCCACAGCTGGTTCGGGTTGCGGTCGTTGGTGACGAAGAGATCGCTCCGGCCGTCACCGTCGAAGTCGTCGACGAGAATTCCCAGGCCGTTGGCAGGCGCCGCGTGGAAGCCGGCCTGCTGGCTGACATCCACGAAGGTGCCGTCTCCCTGATTGCGGTAGAGCCGGTCGGCGGCCGGGGCCTCGTAGCGCAGGGGGTCGCAGTAGTCGGGCTCGCCGCGACGGTTTTCGCAGACGATCTCCTCCTCTTCGCTCCAGTGGATATAGCTCACCACGAAGAGGTCGAGATCGCCGTCGCCGTCGAAGTCGAAGAAGGCCGAGCCGGCGCCGAATCCCGGATCTCCGACCCCGGCTTCCACGGTCACATCGGTGAACGTTCCGTTCCCCTCGTTGCGCAGGAGCACGTTGGGTCCGACGTTCGTGACGTAGAGATCGACATCGCCGTCGCCGTCGAAGTCGCCGGTGGAAGCCCCCATCCCGTAGCCACGGTGCCCCGCCCGGCTCGCGGCGGTCACGTCCTCGAAGGTACCGTCGCCCCGGTTCCGGTAGAGCCGATTGCCCTCGCTCTCTTCTCCGGCGACAGGCCCGGCGCTCTGGACCAGGTAGACGTCGAGCCAGCCGTCGCCGTCGAAGTCGAGCAAGGCCACCCCGCCCGCCACCGACTCCGGCATCAGGAAGCGCTCGCCATCGTGACCCGTGTGGTGGGTAAAAGAAACTCCCAGGTTCTCGGCGCTCTCCTCGAACCAAGCGCCACCCACCGAGGATCGCCCTACCTGCGGGATCCCTACGGAATCCGCAGACCACCGCTGGCATCCCACGAGGCTCGAGAAAGGGAGACAGAGCAACAGCAAGGTTTCAAAAAGGAAAAAGAAAGGTTTTTTCGACATAAAGCCCCCACTCTCCACCGCCGAACGACCAAAGAATCTCGACAAAACGCTTCAATGAACAAAACCTCTTCGGTCACCGACCCGAGCCGGAGGCCGAGAAAGCTCTACACAATCATGTTAATCCGATTCCATGGAACCAAGCAATCGGTTCGTGACCGGAGCTCGAAGCAGCCCTCTGCGCTCGAGCTCCTGCCAGAGTGGAGCGAGGTCGATGGCCAGGTGCTGGCAACCTGCGCCGTTTTCTTCCGTGCCGGGAGCCCGCAGGCAAGAACCCCTCTCGGTGGCCAGGGACCCGACGTTGAGGCCGAGGATCTCTCCTCGCGCCGACACCAGAGGGCCGCCGCTCGATCCCGGCAAGATCTCGGCGGTGTGTGTCCACGCACCTCTGGCGTCGAGCGCGCCGATGCTCGGGCCCGAGCCGAGAGACCGCACCGGGGCACGAAACGCCTCTCGCCGTGCCTCCAGCCGGCCGGTGGAGAACACCTTGGTGCACCTCCCGATCGGCTCTTTCGGACCCGAGAGGTCGGGATATCCCATCGCCACGACCGGGTCACCGGGCCGAGCGTCGATCCCCGGCCGCGGTGGCCGGACCACTTCGGGCAGCTCGACAGCATCGGGCCAGGAGACCTCGAGCAATGCGAGGTCCGCTCCTCGATGGCGCCAGGTCACACGAGCCGGCCGTTCGGAAACGTCGGTCGTCGCGTCCGATCCGGGGCCCTGGGGCCGGAGCCGCACGGAGCAGCCCCGAGCACAGGTAACCACGTGGGAGGCGGTTGCGATCCAGATCCGGTGACGATCGCGATCCGCTCCCACCAGCAGGCCCGAGCCGCGCTGTTTTCCACTCGCCCTGACACCGTGGTGCCAGGGCCGGATCTCGAGCGAAACCGTCGCTCGCCAGACCTCCTGCTGCGCGGGGGTGAGCCGCTCGGGTCGCGGGTCGAAGGGCGAGGCACCCGCCGCACCGACGAGGAAGACGGCCGACACCCAGGCCAAGGGCGAGCCGCGGAGGATTTGTCGGCAGCGGAGGCTGCGAAGTGGAATGAAAGTCGTTCCTGGTTTCGACACGGCGGTCTCCTTTCGGTTCTCCGCCTGGAGAGCACACTCCGTGCCGCCGAGGCCAGACCCGGCTCTTCCTTTGCAAACCTTTCATTGCCAAAGACTTTCCCAGAATCTCAGAAGACCGGAGCCGCGCCTGGAGCCACACCGGAGAGGCGGCAGTCGCATAGCGCTCCATGCACCGCGCCGCCCTCTCGAGCTTGCACCGATGCAATCTCGAAGTTGCACCTCGGATCCTCGTTCGTGGCCAGAGCCGCGGTAGACTCGATCGGGTTACCTGGCACAATGGTTGCTGTCTTCGAATCCAGAGCCTCGGGCCGCCATCGCCGAGGCCATTCTTCGAATCACGAAACATGAACGAGCCCTCTCTCTGGTTTCCTATCACCGCCGCCGCCCTGCACTCGCTCACCGCGTTGGTATGGGCGATCCTGGCGAGGAGCTACTGTCGCTGCCACGGCACGCAGCGTCCCGAGAGCTCGTTGCTGCGCCTGTTCCAGGCCCTCGGCTGGCTCTTCGCGATCCACTACGGCAGCAAGGCCGTGCTCGACTTCGGCCCGCCCCTCGACTCCCTGCTACATCGAGCTCTGGCGCCGATCGGTGAGGTTTCGATCGTGCTGCTGCTGGTGGTGCTGCGGCACCTGGTTCCCCTCGGGACCCTGGGCGGGCCTCGCCCGAGCCGCACCTGGCTGTTGGTCAACTACGGCCTGATCCCGGTCGGCCTGCTCGCTCTGGGAGTCAGCCGGACCGACCCCGTCGACACCTTCGACCTCTTCCTGACCGCGGTGACCGGCCTGATCCTCTGGGACCTGGTGCGCTTCGCCCGGGGTGGCCAGCGACCGGTGCTGATGGCCGACCTGCGCTTCCGTGGTTACCTGGTGCTGGCCCTTCTGCTCTTCGGAGGCGTGGTGATCCTCGGCCTGACCGAGACCGAGGATTGCGCCACGCAGCCGGTGATCTGGGTCGTCAGTCACATCTTCGTCGGCCTGGCGGCGGCGACTCCCTTTGCCCTGCGGATTCTCGGCGAGGTCGTGCGTGGCCTGCTGGTGGAGGGCTCGCGCCTGCTCCTCGCCGTCGCCCTGGTGGTGGCGATCCAGCACCTGGGCGATCTCTCCCCCGGCCCCGTTCTGCTCGTCGCCGTCGCCGTCGCCATGCTCCTCGGGCCGGGAACCACACGGCTCGCGGTGTGGGCCGATCGCCTGGTGCTACGCCACGATCAACACTGGCGTCGCCAGCTGCAGGACGCCGTGCGGGCCCTCTCTCCCGAAGCCGGGGTCGAGGAAGTCTGCCGCCGGGCCGCCGCCGAGGTAAAACGGGTGCTGCACGTGCCGGAAGCGGGCCTCTTGATCAACCGAGACGGCGGGCTCACTGCCCACGGCACTCTCGAGCTCGAAGGTGTGCGCCCGGCCTGGCCCCGGGGAGCCGAGGCCGACCGGCTCCCCCAAGGGGCTTTCGACCTGCTCTGGCTCGACGAGCCCGTGCTGCAGGAATCCCTGTACCAGGCCGATGTGCGTTGGATCGCACCGGTGCGCGGTCCCCGGCGCTCCTGGGGACACCTCTTCGTCTCCACCGGGCTGCTGGGCAACGCTGCCACCCACTCTCGGCTCGAGGCACTGGAGGACTTCAGCCGCGAGCTCGCTCTCGTGCTCGACGCCGCCGACCTGCTCGCGCGGGTACGTACCGCGGAACGAGAGCTGGCGCGCAGCGAGAAGCTCGCCGCCCTGGGCGAGACCGCCGCCCGTATCGCCCACGAGATCCGCAATCCGGTGACCGCGGCCCGCAGCCTCGCCCAGATGCTCGCCGACGATCCCACCTCGCCCCAGAATGCCGAGCATTCGGCCCTGGTGGTGCGTGAGCTCGACCGCGTGGAGACCCAGGTGCGTTCGATGCTGCAATACGTCGGCCGCGAATGCTCCCGCCTCGGCCCTCTCGACCTCGGGGAGCTGGTGGCCGCGACCCTGCACGACCTCGAGACCTTCTGTGGCCAGCGAGAGGTCTCCATCGCCCCCCTCGACCTGCAGCCCGGCGTGGTGGTGGCCGGCGACGCCGAACGCCTGCGGCAGGTCTTGGTAAACCTGGTCTGCAACGCCTGTGAGGCCCTCGAGGGAGCGGCCGGTGCGAAGGAGCTGGGCATCCGGCTCGCGGCCGACGCCGAGACGGCGACCCTGGAGGTGGCGGATTCCGGACCCGGCATTCCCGAGGAGATTCGCGCCCGCCTCTTCGAGCCCTTCGTGTCGTCGAAGATCCGCGGCACCGGCCTGGGTCTCGCCATCGCCCGGCGCATCGTCGAGGCCCACGGCGGGGACATCCTCGCGGAGGAACGGACCGCAGGAGGCATGTGTTTCCGCGTCCGCCTGCCCCGGGCTCTCGACTCCGAAATCGAGAATGCCGGAGCCGAGGTGATCGAGCTTCCGGCGCCCCGCCAGCGGAGGGCCGGATGATCGCCCGCATCCTGGTGGTCGACGACGAGCCGGTGATCCGCGTCGCCCTCGAGCGCCTGCTCGGTGGTTGCGGCTACGAGGTGGATACTGCTGCCTCGGGCCAGGAGGCGATCGAGCAACTGGCGGAACGCACCTACCAGCTGGTGATCACCGACCTCACCCTCGAGCCGATCAGCGGCATGGAGCTCCGGGCTCACATCCGCGAGACCCGGGAAACCACGGGAGCCCCGGCGCCTCCGGTGATCATGATCACCGCCTACGGCTCGGAGCGCACGGCGGTGGAGGCGATGAAGCAGGGCGCGGTCGACTACCTGCCCAAACCCTTCGACAACGACGAGCTGGTGCTGATGGTGCGCCGGGTGCTCGAAGAAGGCCGCCTGCGCCGCGAGCTCGACCAGCTGCGCGAGCAGGTCGGCGAACGTTTCGGCTTTCATCGCATCGTCGGACGCAGCCCGGCGATGTCGCGGGTGTTCGAGCGCATCCGCAAGGTGGCCGATACCGACCTCACGGTGCTGATCCGCGGCGCCAGCGGTACCGGCAAGGAGCTGGTGGCCGGCGCCATCCACTACAACAGCCCCCGGCGGAGGCGACCTCTGGTCACCGTCAACTGTGCCGCCTTCTCCCGCGAGCTGGTGGACAGTGAGCTCTTCGGCCACGAGCAGGGAGCCTTCACCGGCGCCACCCGCTCCCACCAGGGCAAATTCGAGCTCGCCGACGGCGGCACCCTCTTCCTCGACGAGATCGGCGACATGAGCCTGGAGACCCAGGCGAAGGTGCTGCGGGTGTTGCAGGAGAAACGTTTCGAACGGGTGGGCGGCAACCGCACCCTCTCCGTCGACGTGCGAATTCTCGCGGCCACCAACCAGGATCTCGAGGCGCGTATCGAGGCCGGCGAGTTTCGGCGCGACCTCTACTACCGGCTCGACGTCGTGACCATCGAGCTGCCGCCGCTCGGCGAGCGGCCGGAGGATCTCCCCTTGCTGATCGACCACTTCCTCGAAAAGGCCGCCCAGCGCCTCTCCCGCCCGCGCAAGGCCCTGTCGAACGCAGCGGCCCGCGCCCTGGTCGACCACACCTGGACCGGCAACGTGCGCGAGCTGGAGCACGCCATCGAGCAGGGTGTCGCCCTGGCCGGCGGGGATCAGATCGAGCTCGACGACCTGCCCGCCGCCATCACCCGCGGCGCCCGCTCGGTTTCCTCCCCCATCGCCAGCACCCGCGACTTCAAAGCCGCCAAAGAACACCTGATCGAGTCGTTCGAGCGCGAGTTCCTCACCGACGCCCTCCGCCGCCACGGCGGCAACATCACCCACGCCGCCCAGGAGATGGGCATGTACCGCCAGCAGCTCCAGACCAAGCTGACCAAGCTCGGGATCGAGCCGAAGAGCTTTCGCTGAGACTTCTCCCGAACAGCCATCGAGCGGCCCTGGCCTCTCGGCGCCAGGACCGCTCCAACGAATCCACCCGGGGCATCGACCCCTACCAGCCCCCATCTCTTGCCGAGAGCCCCGGGCTCGTTTCAACCTACGGGGCAGTGTTGGTGCGGGTCAATCCCGACGATGGATTGGCGGCTCTCTGATTGATCCACTTCAGCTTTCCGTTGATATTGCTGAACTTCTTGGTCGCACCGTCGTCCAGGAGGTGAGTGCCTCCTCGATCGTAGTTGTGACTGACACCGAATTTGAAGTCGTTGTTCTGGCGAGACTCGGCATTCGTCTTGATATCGGTTCTCAAATTGTCGACGAGGACCGCGCAATACGTGCCGCAGGGTGGCCGCTCGGTAAAGAAACGAAGATCGTCGTATTGACTGAAGAACTGGTTCCACCCGGCATCTCCGGATCCGAGAGAATCGAGGTGCTGGTAGAACAAATCGATCGCGAGGGGTTCCGAGTGTTTTTCACTCACACTATTCCGAGCGCGTTCGAGAACCCAGGCCGGGAACTTCTCCGGGTGAGCAAAGTCGCGCTGTGCAAAACCTTGATTCTCCGCAATGTCGTGCGTGGCGATGTGTGAATACGCGAACCCATCGACCTTCGAATGCGCATAGATCGCCGCCCGGGCAGTACCGTCCTTCAGAAGAAGAATCACCGCGACATTACCGACCTCTTCGCCCCCGACATCCGCAAGATTCCCTGAAGTTGGGTATTGAGTATGGTCGCTGAAGAACGGGTGATTGACCTCTTGGATCTTGGGAGAAGAGCTACCCGAATAATTGCTGCCAATGAACTGTCGAAATTTGAAAGCGAGGTCTTTGGCCAGCTCGTCATGCTGATCTGCCTTGCTATTCTTGGGAAAATCGATCTCGCAGGCCGAGCTGGTGAACGGTGACAGAAGAAGCACCAGCAGCATACAGAAGACAGCTGCTCGGCTCTCGCGGATCGATCGCGACGTTCGGACAAGATTTCCTTTTTCAAGCATTCTCTCAAACCTCCAGCCTGGTTCTTTCGAAAGTTCTCGTAGACACGCCCCGACACTGCGGGTTTCCCTTCGTAGATCGTGAGCCCCTAGCCGTTACAGTCGGCATACTTCCACCTCTCCGTGTCGGTAGACTCCAGCAGCGGTTCCAGCTCTTCGTCCAAGAACGTCTCGAGCTCGGTGTTGTTGATGCCGAACTCGTCGAGCATCGAGGAGAGCCCCCCGCCGGTGCCGAACTTGTAGAGATCGCCGACGTCTTGCTTCAAGAAGTAACCGCTCATCAACATCTGAGCGGTCGCTTCGAGCCGACAAGCTGCGTTGCCACACTCGGCAAAGGTTTTCGCCGCCTGCCAGAACCCGGCTACATTGCCCACCGCGAAGTAACCTCTGAGACCGCTGTAGGCCGTGAGCAGCATGGCTCTGGTCTTGGTTCCGGCCTCGGCAGCTTCCGCGGCCATACCCAGGCCGCCGAGAACGGCACTACCCGTGAGCATGTTGGCTTCGACCAGGATCTCGTTGACGGTGAAAATATCTTTCAAATGCTGCGCGCTGGTTCCGCTGAGAGCCAGAGATTCCAGATTCTCTTCCGAAGAATGACACGACAGCGTGAAATATTGATCGGGGTTCTGGACGATGGTATCGACACTCAGCGAAGTGTTGCGCAAATGCTCGGGCGCCAGCTCATAACGGCAACCATTGACAAGATACTCCTGGCCGTGCACGGTCACGACCGGAGCAATCGGGGTGATCTCGTCGAGGTCGAAATCCTGCTCGGGGCATTGGTCGATGTTGATCATTCCATTGAAGCATTCCTCGTTGAAGCTGACGCCTCGAACACGAGTCGGGGAGCCGCTATTGCTGTGGTGCGGGAGCCGGAAGGTCCAGGCTCGGTCGTTGGCGATTCCAACGATGTGGTGGGAGCCCCCAGCGTTGATCCCCTGATACCAACCCTCCTGCACCAGCGAGGAGTCCCGGGGTGTGTCTCCATCGAAGCAATCGACTTCAGTTCCGCTCTTGGTGAGGCAACGGGAGTCGAATTCGGTCATGTCGGGAGAACGCCAGAACTCGAAGGCCTGCCACCAATGACTGTTGGGTTCGAGATGCAGGGTCGAGAGCTTCAAATACTGATCGAATCCGTTGGCGTAGGGGCAGTCGTAGACCTCGTTGACACAGAGCCTGCCGATGATCTCGCCGTGGCGGAGGGCCATCTCCAGATCATCGGTGGGAACGACCTTCGAACAGGTCATCTTCACTCCTTGAATGTAGTTGCCATCGCTCTTGACCGTGATCTCGGCGCCGGTGGCGATGTACTCGTCCGGGCATTGGCGGGTAAAAGGAGATCCGCCCAGACCACCGAACGGTCCCTGGTCGGGAGCTTCCCCGAGATCCGTTCCGGCCAGTACCTCCGACACAGAGCCGCATCCGAGGCCTATCTGATCGACCCAGGCGCCGGTCCGACCCGAGAGATCCCGCATCAGATAGGGGAAACAGTCCAGCCAGCTCGACGAGCCGGTCGCCCGGCCGAACTGGTCCGGATATCCGAGCTCTCCCTGCCAGTCGATGGCCCCGCCCATCCCCCCGTTCGGTCGTAGAGCCGAGCATCCGATCTCGAGACCATTGACGTAGGTCTCGTAGTAGGTGTCGATCGGGCTGATCGTTTGCCCGGACGGACAGGAAAACGTGTAGGTCGATCCCCAATCTCGACCAAAAATCGTCGCCTCGACCTGGTCGATGTTCGAGAGGACGTACTGATGGGTCTGGGCGCTTGCGTGGCCGCCCAGCAAGAGGACCAGTACAGCGAGCTTGATCTTGAAGAATGAGTTCATCGAGCTTCTCCTTGTTCTGAGTCGTGGTTCGGGATGCAGCGAGGCTTCGCGAGGCACGGCAGCGCCTCTACCTCGCCACCCCGGCGAACGCGCTCCCATCTGCCGACCGGAAGCTTCCACCCGGTCGGCTGCATGGCAGCAGGGGGTCGTCAACACATGGCACCTCCTCGGTCATGGTCCGTCGGGCGCAGCCGGTCATCCCCGGGATCAGGTGATGGCGGCCGTATGAGCGCTGTGTTTGATCGAAGCGAGACTCTTTGTACCGAAGGCTCTGCACGAAATTTCCGGCTCCCGAGGGAATTCGAGGGAATTCGAGGAGAACCGAGGCCGGTCGAGAGCTCCAGGCGCGAGCCCTCCGGGCTGGAGCTCGTGGACGAAGTCGGCTCGAAGAGCGAGGACCGCCAGGTCCAAGTCAAAAATTTGGCCAGGATATATAGTTAAAACAGACGCTGGCCCGAAGAGGCGAGGGAGGGGCGGCCGCATCATCCCGTGGGTTGGACCGGGCCGAAAGCGAAGAAGGAGTCCGGCATGGACGATCGCTTCCTGGATCACCGCTACGAGATCGCCGGTCGAGTCATCGATCCCATTCTGGGTACCGTGGCTCGAAACGGCGGAGAATCTTCCGTGAGCCGCAAACAGCTCGAGGTTCTGGCACTCCTCGCGGGCGAGCAAGGCCGACAGGTACCGAGGGACGACTTCATCGATCAGGTCTGGGACGGCAACCGGCTGACCGGCGAACGAGGGTTGACCGACACCATCTATGCCCTGCGGCGGTCGCTGGAGGACAAGAGCCCGAAGGACCCTTTGATCCGCACCATTCCGCGCCGTGGATACAAGCTCAACGCCACGGCTCATCTGCTGCGAGACGACGAGGCTCGGACGTTCTCCGAGGGTTGGGAGATTCCCGGCCGGCCCGGTTGGCACCTCGAACGGATGTTGGCCCGGAGCGCGGAAGCGGAGACCTGGCTGGCCAGAGAGCAGCGCGGTCAGGAACAACGGGTGCTGCGCTTCTGTCGCAACGAAGACAACCTGCAGCACCTCCGCCGTGAGATCGAGGTCTTGCGGTTCCTGCGCCGCGAGCTCGCCGACCATGCTCACGTGGTCAGGATCATCGGCTGGCGACTGGACGAACCGCCCTACTTCCTCGAAATGGAGACCTCGGAGCATGGCGATCTGGCGGAGTGGTCCGCGTCCCGAGGAGGGCTCGACCGAATTCCCCTGTGCCAACGTGTGGAATTGATCGCCCAGACGGCTTCGGCTCTCGATGCCGTGCATTCGCTCGGTATCGTCCACCGCAATCTCTCGCCCGCGAGCCTCTTCATCGACGAGGGCGCGGACCCACCGGCCGCCAGGCTGGGCAAGCTCGGTTGCGGCGCTTCGACCCGGCCATCGGAGCAGCCCGGGCTGGATCTCAGTGCGTCGGGACGGACGTGGGCCGGCTACGACGAAGAATCCGCCTACCTGGCGCCCGAATGTGCGGCCGGGGAGAAAGCCACCACCGCAAGCGACGTCTATGGGCTCGGTGTCCTCCTCTACCAGGTCGTGATCGGCGACCTGTGCCGGAGCCTCGACGGGGACTGGCGAGACGCCGTGGAGGAGGAGGCGCTACGAGGCTGTATCGCGGCGTGTGTCGACGACCGGCCCGATCATCGCCCCAGCGCCGGTGCCCTGTGCCGGCGCCTTCGAGAGCTCGAAACGAGCGATGCCGAGAAGACACCTCCCACTGTACAGGCATCTTCCCCCGATCGCCCGGCGCGCCTGTCGCCGCGAGCTCTCGTGGGGCAATCGATCGGCCCCTACCACCTGCTGGATGTGCTGGGTGAAGGTGGTATGGGAACGGTGTACCTCGCCGAGCAACGGGATCCGGTCGAGCGCAGGGTCGCGCTCAAATTGATCAAGCCCGGCATGGACAGCGAGCTCGTATTGGCTCGCTTCGAGGCCGAGCGCCAGGCCTTGGCCTTGATGGATCATGACAACGTCGCGGCGGTCTACGATGCAGGGTATGCTGCGTCTGGACAACCTTACTTCGTCATGGAGCACGTTCCCGGGCTCGGCATCACCACTTTTTGTGATCGGTCGAAGCTGGGGATCCGCACACGTATCGAGCTCTTTCTCCAAGTCTGCAATGGCATCCACCATGCGCACCAGAAAGGCCTGATCCATCGCGACCTGAAACCCAGCAACATCCTGGTGAAACGACCGCCTGGCCAGGGCCCGAGCGTGAAGATCATCGATTTCGGGGTTGCCAAGTCGCTCCAGCGCAAGCTCAGCCAACATACCATCCACACCCGCCTGGGGTCCTTTGTCGGATCACCGAGCTACTCGAGCCCCGAACAGCTCTCCTCCCATTCCCTCGACGTGGACACACGCACCGATGTGTATTCACTGGGTATCTTGCTCTACGAGTTGCTCGCCGGAGTCACTCCTTACGGTGCCGATGAGCTCGCCAGCAAGTCGCCGATCGAGCTGGTGAAGCTCCTGAGCCGCGACCCGCCTTCGCCGGGCTCTCGGTTCGCCAGCCTCGACTCCTCGGAGAAGGAAGCCATCGCTCGAGACCGCCTGCAGTGGATCGAAGGGCTCGAGCAACAACTGAGCACCGACCTGTCCTGGATCATCTTCAAATGCCTGGAGCACGATCCCGAAAACCGCTATGCATCGGTGCTCGAGCTGAAGAAGGATCTGCTCCGCTGGCTGGCCGACCGACCCATCGAAGCACGACCCACGACCGGATTCTACCGCCTGGGAAAGCTCGTTCGACGGCACCGGGTTGCGGTGGCCTCAGCGGCTCTGGCCACCCTGGCTCTTCTGGCGACGACCCTTTTCGCGGTGGTGGGTTTTCTGCGCGCCGAGCACGAAGCAGACAAGGCGCGAGCGGCAGCGATCGAGGCCGAGAAAGCGGCCGAGTTCCAGGTCAGGCAGCTGCAGGCGATCGATCCCGCAGCCATGGCCATCGGCCTCCGCCAGCAGCTACGAGAGCATGCTCGCCAGCCGATGCCGGAGCCTGGCTCCACACGCGCGGCGGCCAGCGAGAGGGAGCGCCAGCTGGACCGGCTTCTCCACGGCGTCAATTTCACCGATCTGGCCCGCGACCAGCTGCAGATCTACTTCTTCGAGCCGGCCCTGCGGGCGATCGAGACGGACTACGGCGAGCTCCCACTGCTCCAGGCCCGCTTGTGGCAGGCGATGGCGGAGGCTCTGCGGGAGCTCGGCGAGCTCGAGCGAGCCGTCGAGCCCCAGGAGCTGGCCCTGGAAACACGGCGTTCCATCCTCGGGCTCGAAGAGCCCTCGACCCTGGCCTCGCTCCGCAGCCGCGGCAAGCTGCGTGTGTCGCTGGGGCGACTGGAAGAGGCAGAAACCGACCTCCTGGAAGCGGCCAAGGGGCTGCAACGGCTTCTGGGCAGCGATCATCCCGAGACCTTGGCAGCGATCGACGAGTTGGGCTCGTTCTTCTTGGAGAAGGGCGACCTCGACGAAGCGGAGCGGCACTACCGGGCAGCTCTGGAAGGGCGGCGACGGATCCTCGGAGACGAGCATCTGGATACGCTTCGCTCCATCAACAACATCGGCAGCCTCCTGTGGCAACGCGGTGCGCTCGACGAGGCCGAGGCCCACTACCAGGAGGCGCTCGCCGGTCGTCGCCGGGTGCTCGGGAACGAAAGCCTCGCAACTCTCGAATCACTCAACGACATGGGTGCGCTCCTCTGGAAGCAGGACAAGCCGGACGAGGCCGAGATGCACTACCGGGAAGCGCTCGCGGGATTTCGGCGAGCTCTCGGCGATGAGCACCCGAATACGCAGGTGACCATCAACAACCTGGCGGTTCTGCTGAAACAGAGAGGTCAGCTCGAGAAGGCGGAGGGGCTTCACCGCGAAGCCCTCCAGGTGCAGCGTTCCCTCTTCGGCGACGACCATCCGAGCACGCTGCGGTCGATCGCCAACCTCGGGCTGGTTCTGCGTGCCAGAGGCCAGCTCGACGAAGCCGAGCTCTACTACCGGGAAGCGCTACGAGGCCGGCGCCAAGTGCTGGGCAATGATCATCCGAGCACGCTGTCTTCCATCAACAACCTGTCCTTCTTGCTGCAAGATCTGGGAAGGCTCGACGAGGCGGAGACTCACATCCGGGAAGCCCTGGACGGCCGCCGCCGGGTCCTCGGCGAGGACCATCCGAGCACCCTGCGATCCCTGCATGATCTGGGAGTCTTGTTGCGGATGAAGGGCCGGCTCGACGCCGCCGAGCCTCTTCACTCGCAGGCGCTCGAGGCACAACGCCGCATTCTCGGAGACGAGCATCCGGATACGCTCCGATCCATCAGCAATGTGGGATACCTCCTGCAGGCGCGGGGAGAGCCCGACCGAGCCGAATCGCTCTACCGGGAAGCGTTGGCGGGGCAGCGCCGGATGCACGGCGACGATCACGCCGACACGTTGCTCACGAAAGAGCGCCTGGCCCGGGTTCTTCGGCAAGCTGGCCGTACGGAGGAAGCACCCGGCTGAATTCAAGGAATGCAGGCTGCCAGCCCGGCTAGTGGCCCGTGCGGAAAGCTCGTTGAAGTTTCCACGAGCAGTTTCTGTTCCTGGCAAGGCGGGGCGACACAGGAATACCGGGGGTCTTTCGAGGAGCCCCAACGCCGCAAGGGGCGGAAAGAGCCGATGGAAAGTCAGCGGAATTTTTCGCACGGGACACTAGATCACCAGGCGAGCCACTACGCAAGCGGTGCTCGGCTACGGGTCCCCGGGAGCCAACGACCGAGACGGATCCGAGAGCGCGCCCGGCGGCAGCTCCGCGGCCGCGCTGGGCTCCGCCTGGAGCAGGTAGCGCAGGTCTTCGGCAAAGGTCGCTTCTTCTTGCGCACCGAGGTAGGAGGAGTAGATCAACCCCTCGGGGTCGAGGATGAACGTGCTGGGGTACCCGGCCAGCCCGCCGAAGAGCGAGGTGCTGACCTCGTTCGGATCGAGCAGGATCGGATAGCTCAGCCCGAGCTCTTCGACGTAGGGCTCCACCACCGAACGCCCTTCGTCGTCGGTGGCGATACCGACAATGGCCACCCCCTCCGACGCCAGCTCCTGGTGCAGACGCTCGAGCGCCGGCAGCTCGTCGCGGCAAGACAGGCACCAGGTCGCCCAGAAATTCAGCAGGAGAACCTGCCCTCGATACGACGTCAGGCGATGGCGCTCACCGTCGAGGCCGAGCAGCTCGAAATCGGGCCCGGGCAACGTGCGCGCCACCTCGGCGGCCGTGGTCGGGCTCTCGGCGGGCTCGGACTCTGGAGCCGGAGGAGCACACGCTGCCAGGGCGACGTGGACGAGCACCAGGCACTGGCCAACAGCCAGCCGGACCGAGGGCCTGCTACTCGCCGGCATCCGCCGCTTCGGTCTCCCGGTGGAGCTCGTCGATGGTTCCCGTGGCTTCTCCACGCCC
>CAZMEL010000139.1:0-19543 GCA_964565225.1 uncultured Thermoanaerobaculia bacterium
CCCCTGCTCTTCCCCCAGCTGCACCTCTATATCCAGGGCGACCCGAGCCAGCCCGGGTACAACCCGAACGACGAGCACGCTCTCTTCGCCCCGTCGAACACCGGCACCGGGGTGCCGGCGATCTTCGCCCTGCGCAGCGATTTCGGCGGCGCCATCGCCCCCTCCTCGGCGTCGGAGCCCCACGTGATCGCCAAGTACTTCGACGAACCGGCCGGCCGCTGGCGCCACCTGGTGTACCGGGTCGAGGCCACCGGCAGCGGTTTCGACGCCTTCGCCTTCGACGGCTTTGCCGGCCGCACCGTGGAGCCGCCCTACCCGGTGCGGCTCCAGGGGCCCTGCGCCGAGACCCGGGTGGTGAACGAGGTCGCAGGCGCCGAGCAGCCGCCCATTCCCTTCTTCCGCGACACCAATTCCCAGCTCTGGGCCCGGGCCGCCGGCAACGGGGCGGTGCGTTATTTCTACCCGGTGCAGAACGGCTGGTTCTACGACCTCGACAACAACGACGTGAACGACGACCTCAACGGCGACGGCACGACGGGCAACGAGATCGGCAGCTGCGTGCCGTGGCTCGCCCGGCTGCCGGCCGCCCAGGGCGGCACCCCGAACCCCCAGACCCCGATCGAGGTGGCCTACGCCATCGACTGGCCGGCCGACGTGCCCCTGCTCACCGTCGGCGAGACCCTGCTCGAGCCGAAGCGCGGCCTGCCCGACATCTTCAACCAGGCGGCGGTGCGGGTGGTCTTCGACCAGCTGCAACACGCCAACCCGCTCGACCCCTCGCAGACCCTGACCCAGCTGATCGATCCCCTCGGCGCTCGCACCATCCCCCTGGCCGAGCTGCCCACCGGCCCCCAGGCCCTGGCCGTCAGCCTCGACGAAACCGGCAAGACGGTGATCACCGGCAATGGCGCGGGTGACCTGCGCCTGCCCTACGCCCTCTACTCCCGCCTGCGCTGGGATCCGCTGACCCGGAAGCTGGCCTTCGCCGGCCTGTTCGACGACAGCGGCGCCGGTGAGCCCCTGCTGCTGCTCAACGTGATGACCACCGACGAGCGCGACCAGCTGCTCGCCATCTCCTCCGCCGTGTCGTGGCAAGACGCGATCCAGGCCCTCTACAGCCAGAGCCGCAATCCCAACGGGATCCAGCGCATCTGCACCAGCAGCGCGGTAGTGGGCGGCAGCCTGCAGTGCACCGCCGACCGCCCGGTCGACCTCACGATCGACGTCTTGATCGGCGTGGTCGACCCAAACGACGACGGCATTCTCGAGCCCTTCGGCGCCGAAGGGCTGAAGGCCGCGCTCACCGCCGGCTCCGCCCAGTCCACGGGGTATGTGACCCTGGCCTTCAACGACAGCCGGAACCTGGCCCTGCCGATCAGCCTCGAGGTGATCCGGGTCGACTGCTTGCAGTTCCCCGATCCGCCGGCGCCGCCGACCCTGGTGTCACCCTACATCGGCCAGGTCAACGTAATCGCGGCGGTCAACGTGTTCGACGAGCAGGTCACCCTGCGCCACAACGGCGACTTCGGCGGCCGGGTGGAGACGCTCGACTTCGAGTGGTTCGTACATCCCGATGTCGACGGCACCCCGCCGACCCCCCTGCCCGATCCCGAGAGCGGCCAGCTCAACGGCTGGCTGCAGATCCCCGTCGCTCCCGAGGGTGCGGTGCAGATCACCCTCGGCGGCGCCAACATCCAGACCCTCTCCGACAACTGGTACGTGGCCCGCTACCGGGGCCTGCCGGTGTGCAACAACACCGCCGACTGGACGGTCTTCGCCGGCCAGCCGGGCTCGACCCCGAACGACCCGCGGGCGCAGCTCGCCCTCGGCTGGGTCAAGCGGGTGGTGGCCGGCCTCAACCCCTTCGACGCCCGGGTCGCGGCCTTCCACACCGCCGAGACCAACACCTTCGCCAGCATGCTGGCGCAGCTCGGCGAGCGTTACGAGGGACCGGTCGCCTTTTCCGACGACCCCGAGAACCTCAACCAGATCGGCCTGATCGAAGCCTACGAAACGGTGTTCCGGCGGGCGATGCAGCTGTCGATCGACTCCACCCCCGCGGTCGACTACGAGCCGGCCAACGCGGCGCTGCTGAACATCGGCTCGCGCATCTCCGATTTCTACATGTTGCTCGGCCACGAGGCCTACTCCGACGCCCAGGACCCGACCATCGGCATCTCGACCGACGAAGGACAGTTCGGTTTCGGCTCCCTGGCGCCGACCATCTTCAACTTCCAGAACCAGTCGGCCTCGCTGCTCGAAGAAGAGCTGACCCTGCTGCGTGGACGTGACGACGGTCAGGCCCCGGTGGCGGCTCGGCCGGTGTACAACCGCTACTTCTGGAATTTCACCCAGGGCGACGGCGAGGTGGCCTACGCCCTGTCGTACAACGTCTCCGACCAGAACGGCGACGGCTTCATCAACGAGCTCGACGCCCGGACTCTCTATCCCCAGGGCCACGGCGACGCCTGGGGCCACTACCTGACCGCGATCAAGACCTACTACCGGCTGCTGCGGCATCCCTTCTACAGCTGGAACCCGCGGCCCGAGGCGGTGCCGGTGGCCGGGGTGCCGATCCAGGTCGACTTCCTCGACGAGCGCAAATTCGCTCGCGCGGCGGCGGCCCGGGCCCGCGCCGGGGCCGAGATCGTCGATCTCACCTACCGCTCGCAATACGTGGAAGACCCCGGCGGTCAGTGGCAGGGTTACGAAGACACCGACCCCGAGCGCGCCTGGGGCCTCTCGGGCTGGGGCCGGCGGGCCGGCCAGGGCGCTTACCTCGACTGGCTGGTGGCCAACGCCATCCTCCCCGATGTCGACCCCGACCCGACCCACGTCGGCATCCAGAAGATCGACCGCACCACGGTCGACGAGATCGAGGAGATCGCCGCCGCCTTCGCCGCGGTGCAGACCCAGGTCGACGAGGCCGACCGCGGCCTCAACCCCCTGGGTGTGGCCAAGGGGGTGGTACCCTTCGATATCGACCCCGCCCAGGTCGACGCCGGTACCACCCACTTCGAGCAGATCTTCGACCGCTCGGTGGTGGCGATCGACAACGCCGTGAAGGTGTGGAACTTCGCCAACCAGCTGAGCCGTATGTTGCGCTTCAACCAGGACGAGATCGATGACCTGACCCTCAACGCCGAGGCCCGGGAGCGCGACTTCAGGAACCGCCTGATCGAGATCTTCGGCCGCCCGTACGAAGACGACACCGGGCCGGGGGGCACCTACCCAGCCGGCTACGAGGGACCCGACCTCTACCACTACAGCTATGTCGACGCCCCGGCCCTCTCGGGCACCCCGTTCGAGATCGACGAGCTCACCGGCCAGCCCGCGGACTCCGCCCAGTTCGGCCGAGTGCGCTCGTTCACCGCCCGCTTCGACCCCCTGCCCAGCGGGGTCAACTTCACCAATTTCAGCGGTGAGGACCAGTCCCTGGGCTGCGGCTCGAGCCCCTTCGGCGACGGCTGCACCCTGGGCAATCCGCCCGCGACCCAGCTCGAGGTCGACTACATGACCTGGGAGCTGCCGACCCTGTCGAGCTTCGCCAACATCAAGCCGCCCACCTGGGCCGGCGTGCGGCCGGCCTCGGGGCGGGTCCAGGAAGCCCTCGACGAGATCATGAACGCCCAGGTGGCGATGCGCCGGGCTCTCGACGAATACGAGCAGCTGCGCCAGGAAGTGGTCTGCGCGGTGGGCACCATCCAGTCGACCTTCAACCTCCGCAGCGAGTCCCTGCGGATCAAGAACGCCGAGCGCAACGAGCTCAACGACCTCACCGCCGCGGTGCAGGCGATGAACACCACCGCCATCACCCTGCGGCGGGTGGGCGCCGGGCTCGATGCCACCTTCGAGAGCTCGACAGAATGTGTGCCCGACAACTTCATCGCCGGTGTGGCTGCCGGCGGCGACCTCTTCTCCACCATCAAATGTGCGGTCGAGGTGGTCTCGAACGCGGTGGTCTTCGGCCTCGACACCGCCGCCGACGGGGTCGACATCGCCCGCAGCATCACCGAGTCGGCCAAGGAAGACGTGAGCCTGCAGGCGGCGATCGAGCTCCAGGTGCAGGGTTTCCGCGAGGAGATGGCCGGCCTGGTGGGCCAGGTCGAGATCTTGCTGCGGCGCGAGCCGGTGCTGCGCAACGAGGTCTTCGCCCGCGCCCAGATGGTGGAGCAGGCCAAACAGGGCTACCGCGACGCCCTGGCGGCGGGCCTGCGCACCTTCGAGGAGCTGGTGGCCTTCCGCAAGAACACCGCGGCGGCGGTGCAGGACTACCGCCACGAGGACATGGCCTTCCGCATCTTCCGCAACGACTCGCTGCAGAAGTACCGCGCCGCCTTCGACATGGCCGCCCGCTTCACCTATCTGGCGGCCACCGCCTACGATTTCGACACCAATCTGCTCGGCAGCGACTCGAGCTCCGGCCGCGACTTCCTCACCGATATCGTGCGCCAGCGCAGCCTCGGCCAGCTGCTGAACGGGGCGCCGGTGCCGGGCTCGCCGGGGCTCGCCGATCCCCTCGGCCGGATGCGGGCGAGCTTCCAGATCCTCAAGGGGCAGATGGGTTTCAACAACCCGCAGATCGAGACCAACCGCTTCTCGCTGCGGCGCAGCCTGGAGCGCCTCGACGCCGACGACACCGCCGACGACGACTGGCGCGCCCAGCTCCTGCGCCACCGGGTCGACAACCTGTGGGACGTGCCGGAGTTCCGGCGTCTCGCCCGGCCCTTCACCGAGGAGTCCCTGGGGCCCCAACCCGGGCTGGTGATCCCCTTCTCCACCACCGTGACCTTCGGCCTCAACTTCTTCGGCTGGCCCCTGGCCGAGGGTGACAGCGCCTACGACCCGTCGCAGTTCTCCACAAGGGTGCGCAGCGTCGGTGTGTGGCTCGACGGCTACGGCCAGCTGCCGCTCTCGGTGACCCCACGGGTGTACCTGATCCCCGCCGGTGCCGACGTGTTGCGGCCGCCCACCGCCGGAGATTTCACCACCCGCGAGTGGTCGGTCACCGACCAGCTGATCCCGGTGCCCTTCGGGCTCGGCGGCGACGACCTGGAAAACCCCGACTGGACACCGCTCACCGACATGCTCTCGGGCGGGTTCGACGAGGTCCGGCGCTTCGGCAGCTTCCGGGCCTACGACTTCGACCCCAACGCCCCCTTCGGCGACCAGACCACGGCCGACAGCCGGCTGATCGCGCGCTCGGTGTGGAACACCCGCTGGCTGCTGATCATCCCCGGTGGCACCCTTCTCGCCGACCCGGAGCAGGGTATCGACACTCTGATCGGCACCCCGGCCGACCCCGGGGTCTCGGATATCTTGATCTTCTTCAAAACCTACGCCTACTCGGGCTTCTGAGCAAGACCATGGAGCGCCTCATGACCAAGCAATCCCTCCTCACCGCCGGCCTCGGCCTCGCCCTCTGCTTCCTGGCCCTGCCGGGCGCGGCGGAGATCTCGGAGCCGCACCACGTGCTCTATGGTCGGGCCTCGATCGGCGGCATCCCCGTCGAGCCCGGCACCCCGATCACCCTCGAGGTCGAGGGCCAGCAGATCGCCTCCTTCCTCTACGGCTCGAACCCCGAGGCGCCCGAGCTCTACATCCTCCGCGCCCCGCTCGACACCGTGGGCGAGCGGCCGCCCGGAGTGGCCCGCCGGGGCGACCGGGCCGAGGTGTACATCGCCGGCCAGCTCGCCTCCTTGACCGTGATCGGCGCCGCCGGCACCGCCCAGAACCTCGACATCGACCCCGACTTCCTCGCCGCGGCGATCTTCATCAGTGATCTCGAGCTCTTCGAAGGCCAGGCCGGCACCCGGACGGCGACCCTCGCGGTGTCGATCAACCAGACCTCGGCCTCCGATGTCGAGGTCGATTTCACCACCCGCGACGGCAGCGCCGAGAGCAGCTCCGACTACATTCCCCTGCTCGGCCGGGTCACCATTCCCGCGGGCGAGACCAGCGTGCCGCTAGAGATCGAGATCTCGGGCGATACCTCCCCCGAGAGCGACGAGGAATTCTTCGTCGACCTCTCGAACCCGCTCAACGGTGTGCTCTTCGACCCCGAGGGAAAGGTCACGATCCGTGACGACGACACCCCGCCGGGCCTCTCGGTGGGGGATGTGGCGCTCAGCGAGCCCAACCCCGGGGCCACCCAGGACGGCTCGTTCCGGGTGGCCGTCTCCCACGCCTGGCACCAGGACGTGAGCTTCGACTACGCGGCGGTCGACCTGCCGGGCGAGGCGATCAACGGCACCGACTACGTGCTCGCCGCCGGCTCCCTCACGATCCCCGCCGGCCAGCTGACCACCGAGATCCCCTTCACCCTGCTCGGTGACGTCGAGGACGAGGCCGACGAGATCTTCCAGGTGCAGCTCTCGGGCCCCGTCAACGCCTCCCTCGCCGACGGTGTGGGCCAGGCCACCCTCAGCGACTTCATCCGTTTCCTGCGCTACCTCGAGCACCAGGCCGACACCGACGCCGCCGAGGCGGGGGGCAACGGCACGGTGTCCGGGCTCGCCGCCGCCTACGATGTCGACATCAGCCCCGACGGCCAGAACGTGTACGTCGCCGGCCGCGGCAGCGACGCCGTGGTGGCCTTCACCCGCGCCGCCGACGGCACCCTCACCCACCTCGCGACCTACAGCGACGGCGAGAACGGGGTGGCGGGCCTGAACGGGGTCGAGGCGGTGCGGGTGAGCGGCGACGGCACCAAGGTGTTCGCCGCCGCCTTCGACAACAACGCCGTGGTCAGCTTTCTGCGCCAGGGCGACGGCAGCCTGGTCTACGCCGACCACGATCTCGACGGCCAGCTCGACCCCGAGAGCACCCGCACCGTAGAGGGCCTGGCCGGCGCCACCGCCCTCGCCGAGGCCCCCCGCGGCACCCCCGAGCAGGCCGACCACCTCTACGTCGCCGGCCTGCTCGACGACGCGGTCTCCGTGTTCTCGGTGCGCCCCGACGGCAAGCTCGAATACGAAACCGTGGTGCGCGACGGTCTCGCCGGGGTCGACGGCCTGGCCCAGGCCTCGGCGGTCGCCGTGGGCCCCGGGGGCACCCAGGTCTACGTTACCGGTTTCCTCGACGACGCGGTCTCGGTGTTCAACCGCAACCCGGCCGATGGCTTCCTGACCTACCGCGAGACCCACCGCAATGCCGAGGCCGGGGTCTTCGGCATCGACGGCGCGATCGACCTCACCCTCACCGCCGACGGCACCTTCCTCTACGCCGCCGGCATGTTGAGCAGCGGCGTGGCGGTCTTCTCGCGCAATACCCAGAACGGTCTGCTCACCTTCCAGTCGAGTGTCTTCGACGGTGTCGGCGGGGTCGAGGGGCTCGGCTTCGTCACCGGGGTGGGCCTGAGCAAGATTCCCGACCTCGGCGAGCTGCTCTTCGCCACCAGCTTCAGCGACGACGCGGTGACCGTGTTCGAACGCCTGGGCGACGGCTCCCTCGACTTCCTCGACTTCGTGCGCGATGGCCTCGGCGGCACCGACGGCATCGACGGCGCCAACGCCCTGGTGGTGAGCGGTGACGACCAGAACGTCTATGTCGCCGGTAGCAGCGAGAGCGCGCTGGCGGTGTTCGGGCGCGACATCGTTGCGCCCGATCCCCTGGCGCTCACCAGCCCCAGCCACTCGGTGGGAGTGCCCTCGAACCTCACCACCGTGGGTCTCCAGTGGTCGGGAGCCTCCGACGTCGGCTTCGGGGTCGGCGAGTACTGGCTGCTGCTCGACACCGAGGCCGGCACCGTGGCCCCGGTCGGCCCGCCGTCGCTACGGGTGCCTCACGGCGCCGATCCCCACACGGCGGAGCTCGGAGCCGGGGCCGACGCCGAGGGCTACTACGCCCACGTGACCACATGCGACCTGATCGGCAACTGCAGCCCCACCCACCTCGGGCCGTTCCCGATCGACACCATGCCACCCTCGGCGGTGCCCGACCTGGCGAGCCCGTCCCACGAGACGCCGAACACCGATCCACGCATCACGACCACCTGGAGCGCGGCCGACGATCCGCCGGCCGCCGGGGGATACGCCAGCGGCCTCGCCGGCTACAGCTGGGCCTACCTGGAGACCGATGTCCCGGAATGCGACGCCGCGGCCGAGGCCACCGAGCTCACCACCACCAGCCCGATCCTGGCGGTGGGTACCTGGTTCTTCCATCTCTGCGCGGTCGACGTGGCGGGCAACACCGGCCCGGTGGCGGTCTCGCCGCCGCTGGTGATCGCGCCCGACCTCGAGGCGCCGAGTGTGCAGGTGATCGACAGCGTGGCGCGCACCGCGGGCGGTGAGATCGACCCCGGCGAGCAGATCGACCTCGCCGTCACCCAGCTGCTGGTGGCCTTCTCCGAGTCGATCGGCACCGGGGTGGCGGATCCGGCGAGCTACCGGCTGGTGGAGGCCGGCAACGACGGCGAGCCTTCGCTCGAGACCTGCGACGGCACCCTCGGCGACGACCAGGAGGTGACGATCGCGGCGGTGGTCTATTTCGACGACGATCACACCGCCTTCCTCGACCTCGCCAGCAGCGACTCCCTGGCCGCGGGCAGCTACCGGCTGCTGGTGTGCTCGACCCTCGCGGATCTCCAGGGCAATCTCCTGGACGACGGCAACGACCACCGGCTCGACTTTTCGACGGCCGCCAACTTCCTCGCCAACCCGAACTTCGACACCGACATCGCCCAGTGGGAGAGGAGCGACCCGGCCGTCGCCGCCTTCGCGACCGACGACGCCGACGGGGTGCCGACCTCTGGCTCGCTCGAGATTCTGGTCAACGACCAGGAGGAGTCGATCGGCCAGTGCCTCGATCTGACGGGCTTCCCCACCGCTGCCGAGGTGGCGCTCGCGGCCCGGGCGCGGATCGTGCAGCGCACCGAAACGGTGGTGCGGGTGGCGGGCGAGGTCCGCTTCTTCGACCAGCCGGCCTGCGCCGGCACCGAGCTCGAGGTGCGGACCACCGCCGAGGTGAGCGACGACACCGAAGGCGCCTGGTTACCCCTGCAGGTCGGTGGTGGACCGCCTCCGGCGGGCGCCGTCTCGGCGCGGGTCGAGCTCGCCGCCACCCCCGACGACCTCGCGGGCGACGCCAGCGTCGGCCTCGACAGCGGCTCCCTGCTCGCCCTGCTGCCGTTCTTCGCCGACGGCTTCGAGTCGGGCGACGCTACCTCCTGGAGCAGGATCGAGACCCCCTGAGAGACCGAGCCGCCCAAGTCCCGGCCGGAGCTGGGCGGTTCTTGGTGGGCTTCAGCCGGAGTACGAGTTGGCTCCGGCGTGACCGGAGCCGCCGGGACGAGCTCGTACCCGGCACAAGCCTGATCGCCGGACAGACCGGCCGAAATGCCCCTCCTCGAAGCCACTCGGGGAGGGGCATTTCCACAGGCGACCTCCAGGCCGGTGCGTTGGCGCTAAACTACTGATTCAATCTCTGGCTCGAACATCTGCTTTCTCTAGCGATCGAAGAGACGAATCGGGCTACCTTCCATTCGGCGACCGCCGCCGAGCGTGAGGGATCGACGGGAGCTCGATTCGACGGAGGAGTCATGAAGGATGCGGCCTTGCAGGCCCACGAAGCAGCGCTTCGAGATGGACAGTTGGTCCTCGCGAGCAGCCACGATGCGATTTTCTCGGCCGATCTCGACGGCGTTCTGTGGATCTGGAGCCGTGGGGCGGAAGCCCTATACGGCCGCCCGGCCAACGAGGTGCGGGGGTGTCATGTAGAGCTTCTCTTCCATCCATCCGAGCTGCCTCGCCTGCTGCGGGAGATCGTCCCCGAGACGTTGCGTGAAGGCCGCTGTCAGGTCACGGTACGCCAGCTCGGAGCCGGCGCGGAAGAGATCCTGGTCGAGCTGCGATGCGCGTGCTTGCGAGACGGCGGCGGAGCTCCTATCGGCTGGCTCGGCTGCGGCCGCGACCTCACCTTGCAGCACCGCGCCGAGGCCTCGGTGCGCGAGGCCCACCAGCGGCTGCTCGAGGTCTCGGAGAAACTGATTCGCGCCCAGGAGAACGAACGCCGCCGCATTGCCCGCGAGCTGCACGATGACCTTGGGCAGCGCCTCACGGTCCTGGCAATGAGCCTGGACGCCTTGCAATCGGAGCTCTCGGAATCGAAGACGACCGCGGCCAGGCTCACGCGCCTGCACGGCGAGGCCAGGGGGCTGGTCCAGGACCTGAGCGGACTGAGCTACGAGCTGCACCCCGTTTCCTTTCACCAGCAAGACCTCCTCTCCTTGCTCAAGAGCTACTGCGGCGAGATGTCGGCTCGTACACATCTGGAGATCGAGCTGGCCTTCGACAGCGTAGACGACATCGGCTCCGACCTGCCTCCCGCCCTTCGCCTCGGGCTACTCCGCATCGTCCAAGAAGCACTGCGCAATGTGCTCGTGCACTCGGGAGCCGGCTCTGCCAGAGTGACGCTGGCGTGCCACGGCGAGGAGCTGATGCTCGCCATCGAAGACCGCGGGCGGGGATTCGAGCACCCGAAGACTGGCGGCCTCGGCCTGCTCAGCATGGAGGAGCGGGCGCGTTTGTTCGGCGGCGAGCTGGAGATCCATAGCCGGCCGGGAAAAGGCACCCGGGTGGAGGTTCGCGCACCGCTTCCGAAGCCGCCAGCGCCGGAAACCGAGTCGGCAGCCGCCGATGAGCCACCCGTCCGCCAGATCGGCCCCTATGTTCTTCTCGGGCGGCTCGGCAAAGGCAGCATGGGGGTGGTGTACCTGGCGGAGCAGAAGGAGCCGGTGCCGCGTCGAGTGGCGCTCAAGCTCTTGCGAACACCCATGCCGGAGGGCAAGGAGCTGCTGCGCTTCGACGTCGAGCGCCGGGCACTGGGGCGGATGGATCATCCCAATATCGCCCGCATCTACGGCGCCGAGGTCACCGAGGACGGCGATCCCTACCTGGTGATGGAGCTCATCGACGGCCTGCCGATCACCGAATATTGCGATCAGCGCAGAATGGGCCTGAAGGCCCGTCTCGAGCTCTTCATTGCGACCTGTCGCGGCGTGGGCCACGCGCATCAGAAACGCATCATCCATCGTGACCTCAAGCCCACGCACGTTCTGGTGGCCGAGCAGGCCGGCCTCCCCGTACCGAAAGTGATCGATTTCGGCATCGCCAAGGCGATGGACCACCCGTTGGCCGGCGGCACAGTAGCGCTGACCGGGGAGAGTCTGGTGGGCAGCCCAGCCTACCTCAGCCCGGAGGTGCTGCGGGGCGGCGAGGCCGATATCCGGTCGGACATCTATGCCCTCGGGGTGCTGCTCTACGAGATCCTGGTCGGCGAGCCACCGATCGTGATCGATGAATCGTCACTCGTCCAGTCGGTGAAAAAGCTGATCGAGCAGGGCTCGTTCCAGCGCCCGAGCGAGCGCTGGCGATCTCTCGACCCGGCCGTCAAGGCCAGGCGGGCGGAGTGTCGCGGAGCCGAGGCCGACTCTTTGGGTCGCAAGCTACGGGGCGACCTCGACGACATCGTGACCAAAACACTGGCCGAGGAGCCCGAACGCCGCTACGCGAGCACCGGCGAGCTGGCGGCCGATCTCGAACGCCACCTGCGCCACGAGCCGGTGCTGGCCGGCCCGCCGAGCCGGCTCTATGCCTTCGGCAAGCTCGTGCGCCGCCATCGGCCGTGGGCCGTCGCCGCGGTCCTGGTTCTCCTGGCGGTGGCCGTGGGCCTGCTCACCACCACCTGGGAAGCTCACCGCGCCAACCGCGAGGCGGCCACCGCCGAGCAGGTGACCCGTTTCATGACGGAGATGTTCGAGGCCTCGAGCCCCTTCGCGGACGACGTGGCCGAGATCACGGTTCGCGATCTGCTCGACCGGGGTGCGAAGAAGGCGCGCCAGGAGCTCACCGAGCAACCCGAGGTCCGGGCGCGGCTGTTGAGCACCCTGGGGACCATCTACTATTACCTGGGTGCTTTCGAAGAGGCCTTGCCCCTGCTCGAAGAATCGCTCACGATCCAGGAAGAGCTCGACGGCGATGCCCTCGACCGGGCCATGATTCTGCGCACGATCGCCGCGGCCTATCGCGAGCTGTCGCATTTCGAGCAAGCGGAGACCCGGCTGTTGTGGGCCCTGGACCTGGCCGAGAGCGCGGTAGGCCCCGAGCATCCCGAGGTGGGGAGAGTGCGCCGGGACCTGGCCTATGCGCTGCGCTTCCTCGAACGACTCCCCGAGGCTCGAGAGCAGGCCGAGCATGCGGTCGCCCTCTTCGAACGGGCCAAGGACGACCTTTCCGAGTACGAGATGGCCGAAGTATTGCTCAACCTCGCGATGGTCGCCAACGACCAGGAGGATTTCGATCACGCCGAGAAAGTCTTGAAGCGTACCCTCGAGATCCCGCGGCGAACGACTTTCGACCAGATCAACCACGCCAGCACGCTGGGGATACTCGCCAACCTCTACCGCGACCAGGGGCGCCTCGGCCTCGCCGAGCCGCTCCTCCTCGAGTCTCTCGAGATCTATGAAGCGCATATGGACCCCGAGAGTCCCTTTCTCATCAATGGCATCACCAACCTGGCGATTCTCTACAGCCGGATCGGGCGGTACGAGCAGGCCGAGAAGCTGTTTCGCCGCTCCGTCGAGATTCATGGCCGGATGCCCGAAGGAAGGAATCTGGCCCTGGTCAGCACCCTCACATTCCTGGCCGAGGTCTACCTGCAGCAAGGAGACCTCGACCGTCCCGAGCCCTTGTTGCAACAGGCTCTCGAGGTGCTCGAGGAGACCGTGGGCCTCGATCATGGATGGGCCGTCGGAGTCTTCGGGCGCCTCGGCCAGCTCCATCGGGAACGCCGGGACTTCGCCGGGGCCGAGCCCTTCTTTCTCGAGGCCATCGAGATCCACTCGGGCGAACCCATGAACAGCAGAGTCGCGCTCTATTCGACCGAGTTGGGGAACCTCTACTGCGACATGGGAAAGCCCGAGCTGGCGGCTCTTCGCCTGCAGGGAGCCCGTGCCTTCTTCGAGGCGCGGACCGAGCCGGCGAAGAGCCACGAGGTCGACCACGCCGGGCTGGCCCGCGTCTACCTGGCCCTGGGCCGGATGCACGAGCTCCGCGGCGAGCCGGAGGCGGCGAGAGCCGTATGGCAGAGAGCCGTCGAGCAGATGCGGCCGCTGATGAGCTCGGAGGATCTGGCACCCAAACGCATCCTCGCCGAAGCTCTGCTCCGCCTCGGCCGGGTGGCGGACGCCACACCCCTGGTGGCGGAGCTCCGAGCCCTGGGTCTGCGGCTGCCGAGCTTGGCGAGGCTTTGCCGGGAGTCCGGCCTGCCGATGGACGAGGTCGAGGGCTCCTCGGAAAGATCCTGACGACCACCGGCCCCACCCCGAGCCTGCACGACGAATCGAAGCTCCGGCCGATGCCCGGCCTCCTCTCTAGAGAGGAAGCGGGGCATGGTGATCTCCTCCTTCGAGACGATTCACTGATCTCCATCGACCTGTCATCGTCCCGCTGGTCGACCCGGATGGCAGGCGTGGACTCGGCGAGTTGCACCCTCGCGCCGTCTCCTGCGTGGCGGAGACCTCGAAGAGCTTCGTCCGCCAGGGGCTGATCCACCGACCCACCGATCCACCGAGAAAGAAAGAAGAATGAGGACCCTCATGAAAGCACAGAAGAGAACGAGCTTCGTGCTCGGCGCCCTGTTCCTCGCGGCTTCTGCCCCTACAATCCCCGCCGTGGCTTCCGGCGACACCCAGGGTGACGAAGCTCTCGACGTGGGTGCCCACTGGCAGCTCGTCGACCAGCACGGTGACGTGCCGCCGCCGATCTGGGAGACCGGCGCCTCTTTCGCCCGCGTGAGCGGAGATCCGGACATCGTCTACCGTTTCGGCGGCCAGGTCGGCGTTTTCCCGAACGATCCCGTGCGCGACGACTTCTACGCCCTCGATCTCACGACGGCCACCTGGACGAGCCTCGCCTCCTCCGCCACGCCCGCGCCGCGCGCCGACGTCTCGATGATTCCCGGTCCTTGCGGAAACTGCGTCAGCGTCGTCGGTGGGAGGGGTCGCTTCCGCACCGGCTCGGACCACATGTTCCCCGAGATGTGGACTTACCACGTCAAGAGCAGAAAGTGGAAAGAGGTCCGGCCGCAGCACCTGGGCGATCCTTTCGCCGTGCGCCGCTCCTCGGCGCCGGTGATCACGGTGCCCGATCCCGATCGGCCGCATCAGCCGACGTATTACGCCTTCGGCGGGGTCGGCAACACCCTCCCCAGCTTTCCCACCACCCCCACCGGGCTCCGCAACGATGTAGTCGTCTACTCGAAGAACGCCGGCTGGAGTGAGGTACCCACCTTCGGCGACCACCCGGTACCGCGCGGCTGGGCGGCCGCCGAGTACGATCCCGTCCACCACGCGATCCTGATCTTCGGCGGCTACCGCCTCGGTCCCGATCAGGGCCCCGAAACGCCGCCTTTCGAGCTCTTCGGCCCGACCAACTTCGAAAACGACCTCTGGTCTCTCGATCTCGCGAGCGGCCTCTGGACGAAGCTCGATCCGGCAGGGCCCCTGCCCTCACCGCGCGACAACGCCCGGGGCTTCTTCGACGCCTCCCGCAGCGGCTGGGTGCTCTTCGGCGGGCAGCCATTCGACGGGCCGGTGAACGATCTCTGGTTCTACTCCGTGACCGAGAATCGGTGGACCGAGGTGACCCTCGAGCCGGGCTCGCCGGTGCCGCCGCCGCGGGTGGGCACGGTACATTTCGTGCGCGAGACCGGCACCACCCACGAGCTCTACATTCACAGCGGCGCAACCACCGACGGCGGCAACAGTGAATTCCTGAAGGATCTCTGGAAGCTGACCTGGCCGAAGGCTACTGGACTGTAACCGACTCCGATTGAGGTCGTTCTCGATTCATGGGCACTGATCCAGCGATCGAGGTCGATCTTGATCGATATGTACTGATACTCTGTCCGCTGGACGGTATGGCTTGCAACGACCGATTCGAGGGACTCCTTGTCGCGACAACGCCCAAGCGTCATCCTGGCGGATGATCATCCGATGCTGCTCGAGGGCTTGGCCAACCTGCTAGAGCCCGATCTCCGGATCGTCGCCCGCGTCGACGACGGCGAGGCACTTCTCACCGCGGCGGCACGCCTTCGTCCCGATCTGGTCATTGCCGACATCTCGATGCCCCGTGTCGATGGGCTCGAGGCCACGCGGCGCCTGAGCACACTCCTACCCACCACCCGGACACTGATCCTGAGCTTCCACGGCGATCCGCACCAGGTTCGCTCGGCGTTCGCCGCCGGTGCCCGGGCCTTCCTCACCAAGAGCGCCTCGGGCAACGAGATCCACCAGGCGATCGAGGAAGTGCTGCGCGGCCACTACTACGTGAGCCCTCAGGTCACCCACGCCCTGGTTCTCACCGCCGAGGCTTCGGGCGCCGGGGCGGCGGCCGCCGCTACCCCACCACACGACACCCCGGCCCTAGCAGGGACCCCCGAAGGCGACGATTTGACCCAACGGGAGCTCGCGGTGGCGCGGCTCGTCGGCGCCGGATGGTCGAACCACAAGATCGCCGAGCACCTCGGCATCGCCGTGACCACGGTTCGCACCCACCTCTCCAACATCTACACCAAGCTCGGCCACATCAGCCGCGTCGAGTTGGCCCTCCTCGCAGCCCGCGTCGCCGAGCCGCCGAGGGTCGACGACTGAGCCTGTGCCTCCCGAGGTATGCACCCACGCCCTGCAGCCCTTTCGCCGACACCCGACCTGTCCAGCACGCTGGCCGATCTACCGCTCCACTCTCGAGGAGGCGCAACGCCGCCAGGCACAGCGGGAGGCACTCAGACGCGAATCGTTCAAGGGGTACGGTCCACTAGCCTTCGCACGGCCCATGGATCCGAAGCTCGTGGGAGACAATCCCTCGCTTGCCGAAATCGCCAGGTCGAAGTCTTCAGACGCAGCGGCAGCAGTTGAAGAGGGCACAGCCGGTGAAGGCCTGGCAGGTCCCTCCACTGTTGCTGCAGCGGTCGCCGAGCAGGCGGCCGAAACAGGCGTTGTCACTGGAGCAGAAGTCGCCACAGCCGCCGCAGGTCGCCGGGTCCCAGTTTCCGCGAGCGACTTCCTGCCCAACCGCTCCCTCCGCCCCGGCTACGAGCGGACGGCAGGCCGCCGCTGGCTCATCCTCGGCAGCCTCTTCCAGAGTAGTGACAGAGCCCTCGGGCTGCTGCGACTCGGATCCGACGACCGCGCCTCCGGTCGCAACTCCTTCGGCCTCGGCGGTTTCTTCTCCAGAGGCGCCGAAAGCAAACAGAGCGAGCAGTACACAGAAGGTGACACAGAAAATCTTTCGTTTCATGGGAGCTCCTCCTTGGCGGTGATTCGAGGTACATGCCGACAGCCGGCGCAACACCAGGCCCGGATCGAGACTCGACACCTCCCGAAGATCCAGGAAGAACTCGGGAAGCATCAGGTTTTGCGGCCAGTGGCCGTTCAGCAATCGACTTTCTCCACAGTGTACACCGAAAGACGATCCGCCTCGGTCGCACGGGGGTTGGGAATGTTTGCCTGCCGGGCCCATTGGAGCCGAAGAAGCCCAACGACCTACCCGGCGCATTCCATCCCGCCTCGGCCGGGGCGCCGCAGATCCTCGACGACTTCAGATGCGAGAAGCTCCGACAAGCTCGGACGGGTGAGCTTCTTTGATCGAAAACGACGCTTCTTGAAGTGAAAGCAACAGCCCCAGCCGAACTCGATCTGAGCATTACCAAATTGCCACCAGTCTATTTCTGAAGAAATCTCGAAGGAAGGAACTCCATGAACAAGCTCTCCATGGTCCTGGTCTCGCTCCCCTTTTCGGTAGTATTAGTGCATGGCCCTGCTCTCGCCGTCGACGGCGTGATCGAAATCGATCCGACTCGAGCGCTCAGCGGCTCTGTGAGCCCAGGCGACGCTCCGGGATTCCCGATCACTCTTAGTGAGCCCGGCAGCTATCGCCTGACCGCTAATCTCGGGGTCACCGACCCCAATCTGGATCTCTTCGAAGTCACATCCAACCATGTTTCGATCGACCTCAACGGCTTCGAGATCAGCGGGCCGACGGCCTGCACCGGCAACCCGACGGTTTCGGTGACCTGTGTTCCGAGCGGATCCGGAACGGCGGTGCGGCTCGTGTCTGGAGCTGGAAATCTCCAGCTCTATGACGGGACCGTCCGGGGAATGGCAGGAAAAGGGGTCGATGGGTTCTCCAGCAATGATGTTCATATCGAGAACGTTCGCTTCACCGACATTGCCGGCACGGTCATCGATCTCGGAAACCGGGCCGAAATCGTACGAAACTCCATTTTCGGTAATGGAGGAAAATCCATCGTCGTTGCGACCCGGGGCCAAATTCAAGGAAATACCATCTCAGAAAACGCCTCCACCAGCATCCAGACCAACGGTGAATCCTCCATCACCCACAACATCATCGAGTTCAATGGCGGAGCCGGTATTTCTGCTGCCAGCTCTTGTCAGATCCTCCACAATGTCGTGGTCAGCAACGAGGGCATCGGGATCTCGGCCAGCAGCGCGAGTGTGCTCATCGGAAACAGTGTCAGCTCGAACGACGGTTTGGGTCTGAGTCTCGATACCAACTCCGGTTACAGCATGAACGTGCTCCGGAGCAACTCGGGTGGACAGGTCTCCGGCGGTGTGCAGATGGGACAGAACGTCTGCAACGGCTCGCTCTGCCCATGAAAAACGAGACGCTCAGAAGCCAGGATCGGTTGAAAGAGTCGGACTCTGCCGCGGCGCCCGGGGCCCGGCGGTCTCGTCCGCCGAAGAAGCCCAGAATACCTGGATTCTCTCTGGTACCGAAGATCATACTTCTCGCCTTGGCGATGACAGAGGCCACCAGCTTCGGCCAGCCGACAGCTCTGCAATTCTCGAACGATGTCGGCATCGCTCTCGACGGGACCGTGCTCGGAGACGAAGGATTGGGAGAAGACGACCTCCGCGGCTCCGTCGAGCCCATCTTCATCGGCGACATCCCCTCCCGAGTCGATCTTGACGCCTATCATCGAACCAGCTCGGGAGATGCACTCATCTCTTTCGATACCGCTGTCGAGCTCCCCGGACCACTGAGTGTGGGTCCTGCCGATCTCGTGCGTTTCGACGGAAAGACGTTCTCTACCGAGATCTCCGCGGCGGCGCTCGGACTTCCGGGAGCTCTCGATATCGATGCGGTCGGTATGGCGGGCGAAGATCTGCTGTTGTCCTTCGACACCTCTTTTCAGCACTCGGGCCTGAGCTTCGACGACGAAGACATATTACGAGTTGCGGGGCCGGAGCTCGTCATGTTTTTCGACGCCAGCGAAAACGATATCTCTTCGTCTCTCGACCTCGATGCCCTTCACTTCCTGGAGAACGACGAGGCCCTGCTCCTATCTTTCGACGGCAGCGGAAGAGTGGCCGGCACCTCGCTAGACTTCGACGACGAAGACGTTCTGCGCCTGGATCTTGCCACCGGAGACTGGACTCTCCTCTACGATGGCTCGGTGCAGCACCCGGAATGGCCGCGAGCAGATCTGGACGCGCTCTTCGCGGTCGAGCTGCCGGTGACCTACTCGCTGACGATCGAGCTCGTAGGGTCCGGCGACGGGCGCGTCCTCAGTCTTCCGCAAGGAATCGACTGCGGAGCAACCTGTAGTGCGGATTTCGTGGAGTCCTCGATCGTAGAGCTGATAGCGACTGCAGCGCTCGGATCACAGTTCGCGGAATGGGGCGGAGATGGCGAATGCCTCGATGGTGTTCTCACCATGACCTCGAATCGAAACTGCCAGGCTCGGTTCGAGCCGGCCTCCGGCCTGATCTTCGCCGATGGTTTTGAATCCGGGGACACTTCTGCATGGTCTCGGTAACACCGAGCGAGCGGTGTCGAAGCCACTGCAACGGACTCGCTACAATGCCGGGGATGTAACGCGACCCTAGCAGCCCGGCTCGACAAGACTTCCAGGCGATCGAAGGCCGCCGCCAGACGCCGCCGATCCCCCGAGCCCGCCTGGAGCTCGGAAGGGCTCGTCGCGGTGGCGAAGCGCAGGCGGAGCAAGTTCTCTTCGCGACGCCAGGCACTCTCGGGGACGGCGATTTCCAGGCTCTGGAAACCGGGTTGCAGAGCGCCGCTCCACAGGGCCTCGCCGTTGAGGTCGACGGTCATTTGCTGGCGCCGGGAGATGCCGGGCAGCGACAGGGGCCGGAGCCGCGAACGGATGCGCCGCGGAGCCGGGTCGAGCCCGCCGAGCGACAACACCGCCTCCCGCCCCACGACCCAGACGAACGTGGTGCCGTCGGGTGCCGTTTCGAAGGTCGACCAGCCGGCGAGCAGGCGGGGCGCGTCGCGGGGAACGAATTCGAGAGCCGGGAGGAGGCCGCGGCGGGTGACGGCCGCGGGCACCGTCCAGATGCAATCCTTTCCCGGCTCGTAGGTGCTCAGGCGATGGACCCGGGTGCCGAGCCCCCCCGGATCGACGTGGCGCAACGATCTCGCCGGCACCCTTCCCCACCAACCGGTGGCCCGGGGGTACCCACCCGCCACCAGGAGCTCGCATCCATCGCCCCGTCCCCACG